>DAHVAF010000255.1 GCA_027314765.1 Clostridia bacterium
ACGTCACCCCCCGTCAAGACTTAGCAAAACCTGGGTACGCCAGCGTCTGGTGTGACACCTTCGCCCAGCGGATGAGGCGTGTCGACAGCCGATGACAGAAACGCCGCGCATCTGCCAGGGGTTGGCCTGACGCGGCCCGCCGGCGCGCCCGCTGGAGCCGAACCGGCCAGCGTGTGTCGATAAGTCCTGTGCGTGTTGCGGATCGGGGGGCTGCCGGCGTTGGCCAACGCATTGGCACGCGTGGGGTTCGATGGCGGACACACTTACGTCGCGTTCGACACGGACGGTGGCGGCGGGCCACGTGGACCCCTGCAGGACGCGGTCCGCCATGGGGATGTGCGTCGAGGGGAAGAGCGGCGCGACGCAAACCGCAGCCTGTGGGGAGAGCGGCGCGGCGGCACCGCCGGTCGCATCTGGTCCTCACGGCCCGGACAGCGAGGCGGTGGCCTGGGGCGGCGTCCGTCGCGTCGGCGGCGCCGGCCGCACGCCGCCTCAGGGTCGACGCGGGCATCCGGAAGCCGCGGTTGAGGCCCGGCGTGGGCGCCGGGCCTCCAAGTCAGTCCCGATCGCGCTGGTCCATGTAGCGGCGTGGGGCCGCCGTCGGGGCGCCCGCCTTGGCCTGCAACGCCTGCACCGCGATGGCCGGGCCGTCGTCCATGCCGAACGTGCCCAGCAGCAGCAGCAGGCCGCCGGGGCGCATCCGCGCGACGGCATCGGCGATGGCATCCTCGAGCTCGTCGTGGATCTCGACGGGCATGGCGCCGGCCTCGGCCGCCTCGACGAACGCGGCCATCTCCTCCGGTGCCACGCCATAGTTCACCGGGTAGCGGCGGAGGCGGCCGCGGCTCAGGCTGACGATCAGCGGCGCAAACCGCACCTGGGCGTTCCAGCGGGCCACCGTGCGGCCTATGCGCCCGTTGATCTCCGGGCCGCGCTGGCCGCGGATGGCGAGCACGACCACCATGTGGGGGAAGGCGAGCTCCGCGGCCGTGCGGAGGACCGTCTCGTAGCTGGCCTCGTTCATGGCGACGTCGTTGAGGACCGTGAAGGTGCCGACGACCTCGGGCTCCAGCCGCCGTGGCGGGATCGGGAAGGTGGCGAGCGCAGCCGGCAGCTGGTCGGGCGGCGCGCCGGCCCAGAGCGCGGCGGCCACGGCGGCCAGGGCATTGGAGACGTTGTGGCGGCCGATGAGCGGGAGGGCGACCGGAAGGCGCAGCACTCCCCCGCCCCCCGCGAGGTCGTCGGCGACCTCCACCGTGAAGCGCGCGCCGCGTGGACCCAGGTTCACCCCGGCGGCCCGCACGGCGGCGCCCGCGGCGAACCCGAACGTGATCGGCCGGGCGGAAGTCGCTGCCGCGAAACCCCGGACCGTCGCGTCATCGGCGTTGAGGATCGCGGCGGCGTTGGGGCCGAGGCTGGCGATGAAGGTCCGCTTCGCTGCCACATAAGCCTCGAAACTACCATGGTAGTCAAGGTGGTCGGGGGTCACGTTGGTCGCGATGCCTGCGGCGAAGGCCACGCCGGCCGCACGGTGCTGCACGATGGCGTGCGAGGAGACCTCGATCACGGCGTCCTGGCGGCCGGCGCTCGCGGCGTCGCGAAAGAAGCGCTGCAGACGGTGCGCCGGAGGCGTGGTCCAGATCGGGCGGAACGCGGGACCGCCGTCGTCCACCTCCGTCGTGGTCCAGTGCGCGACGGCCCGACCGCCGGCAACCCGCAGCAGCCAGGCCGTCAGGAGGGCGGTGGTGGTCTTGCCGTTGGTGCCCGTGACGCCGAGGACGCGCACGCGGCTCGCCGGCCTGTCGTAGAGCCGGGCGGCAACCTCCGCCACGATGTGGTCGGGCTCCGGGTGGCGCAGTCCGGGCACTCCAGAGGGCCAGTCGGCCGCGGGCGGTGCCACCACAGCCGCCGCGCCGGCGGCGAGGGCCTCCGCGATGAACTGCATCCCGTGCGCGTGGTCGCCTGGCACCGCAACGAACAGGTCGCCGGGTCGAGCCTGGCGCGAGTCCGTCGCGATGCCGGAGATGCCGACGCCCGACCAGGCGCCAACCGGCTCGCCGCCGAGACCATCGAGCAGATCGGCCAGGGACTTCACCAGCGCGGGCACGGGCGCTTCCACCTTTCCGGGGCTTCCGCGGGGCGGCGGCCGCCTGCGTGTCGCGCTGCCACCGGTTCCGGCAGCGGCACGACGGACCGCATGCGCACAGCCGACCCCGCAGGGCATCCTTGCTCGATCGGGGTCCGGCGGTCGGACGGACGCGCGCACGGTCACGGACGACGGACGGACCCGGACGGGCACGGGCACGGGCGAACGCGGCACGCAGACACCGACGGTGCCGATGAGGAGCTCGGCCACGGTGGCTTGCGCGGCACGCGAGCGCGGCGCCGAGCGCGGCACGCGAACTCGCAACGCGAAACGCGGCACGGAACTCGCAACGCGTGACGTGGCACGGAACTCGCAACGCGAGACGTGGCACGCGAACTCGCAACGCGAGACGCGGCACGGAACTCGCAACGCGAAACGCGGCACGGAACTCGCAACGCGAGACGTGGCACGCGAACGCAGCACGCGCATCCGCCCGCAGGCCCGCAGCCCCGTGGCGGCCCGGCATGAACGCCGGCTCCGGCGCCGGCACCACCGGCCCTGGTCCGGGGCATGACGGCGCCGTCGCTCACGTCGGAGATCGACCGTCCCGTCGATCGGTGGCCACCTTACGAATCCGGACCGAACTCGGTGCCCGTCCACCTCGCCGACGTGCGGGCCGGGTGGCGCGAGGGCATCTCTGGGGAGACGGTTCCGGGGGGGCGGGGCAGCGCTTACGGGCCGGCGGCGGCAGGACGCCGGGGCCGCGCCCTCCTACGGCAGGCAGCGCCAGACGACGATGGCGTCCTCGCCGTTGCCGAAGAAGGCCGGACAGCCACCGACCTCCACCCACCCGATGCGGTGCAGCACCCTGAGCTGGGCCGTGTTCGACACGCGAACCTCGCCGAGAAACCACCGGGCGCCGCGGCGGCGCGCCAGCGGCTCGGCCTCCTGAAGCACCCGCCCGCCCAGCCCCTGGCGCCGGAAGTCGGGGTGGGTCGCGTTGCTGATCACGTGCGCGGTGGGACCGGAGGTCTGAAAGCCAAAGTACGCGGCGATGCGATCGCCGGCCCGGTACCCCACGTACGACGTCGCCGGGTCGTCCCAGAGGCGCCGCAGATCGGCCAAGCTGAGGGGCTCGGGAAAGACGAGCGCCTCGATCGCGGCGACCTGTGGCAGATCCTCAACGGCCAGCGGACTCAGGGGACCTGGCGCCACAGCCCGTACGTCCAGTGCGCACCCCTCCCCTTCACGGTATGGGCGGGCAGGCCGCCCGGGAACCGCCCCCCACGAGGCGGCGGCGCCGCAGCCTGTCGACCACTGGCACCTTGCGCGGCTGCTGCATATTGCTAGTCCGCACGGAGGCACGAGTGGGAGGGTGGCGCGGGTGGAGGTTCCCCTCACACCGCTGGGGCTCGCCCAGCGGGGGTTCTCCTTGCACGGCGGGCGTCCCGCCGTGCTGGACGACGGACTGGCCTGGACGTACGACGGCCTGCGGGCCCGCGTGGAGGGCCTGGCGGGCGCCCTGCGCGCGGCGGGCATACGACCGGGCGACCGCGTGGCCCTGCTGGCGCCGAACACGGCCCCGGCGTTCGAGTGCTACACCGGCGTGCCGCTCGCGGGCGCGGTGCTGGTGCCGCTGAACACCCGCCTGGCGCCTGCCGACCTCGCCTACATCCTGCGGCACTCCGGCAGCCGGCTGCTGCTGATCGACCCGACGCTGCTCCCCGCCGCCGAAGCCGCGGTCGCGGACATTCCGGGTCTGCGGGTGCAGGTGATGGCGGCCGACCACGAGCGCATGCTGGCCGAGGCGGATCCGGTCCCCTTCGACCCGGAGGCCGTCGCCGAGCGGTCGCTGCTGTCCATCAACTACACAAGCGGCACGACCGCCCGGCCCAAGGGCGTCATGCAGACGCACCGCAACAACTTCCTCAACGCCGCCAACATGCTGCTGGCGATGGACGTGCGCCGCGAGGACGTTCACCTGCACGTGGCGCCAATGTTCCACGCCAATGGCTGGGGCTTCGTCTGGGCCACCCTGGCGATGGGCGCCGCCAACGTGATGCTGCCGCGCGTCGACCCGGCCGACGTCTTCCGGCGCATCGCGACCTATGGCGTGACCACGCTGTGCGCGGCCGCCACCGTCCTCACGATGCTGCTTGAGCACGCCGCCGCAAGCGGCGGCGTCCCCCGACGTTCCGATGTGCGCGTGGCGGTTGCCGGCATGGCGCCGCCGGCCGAGGTGATCCGCCGGGTCGAGGGCGAGCTTGGCTGGCGCGTGGTCCACATGTACGGGCTGACGGAGACCACCGCCTTTGCCACGTACCACGAGCCGGCCGCGGCGTTGGACGCCCTGCCTCCCACCGAGCGGGCCGCCCACCTCGCGCGGCAGGGGGTGCCCCTGCCCCTCTCCGGCCGGGTGCGGGTCGTGCGGCCGGACATGACGGACGTCGCCCAGGACGGGAACGAGGTCGGGGAGGCCGTCGTGCGCGGGAACGTGGTCATGGAGGGGTACTACGACGACACGGCCGCCACGGATGCCGCCTTCGCGGGCGGCTGGTTCCACACGGGCGACCTCGCCGTACGCCATCCGGACGGCTACATCGAGATCAAGGACCGGGCGAAGGACGTCATCATCTCCGGTGGCGAGAACATCCCGTCGCTGGAGGTGGAGGGTGTGCTTTATAAGCACCCTGCCATCGCGCAGGTCGCGGTGGTCGCCGGTCCCCACCCCCTCTGGGGCGAGACGCCGGTGGCCGTGGTGGTCCTGCGCCGGGGTGCCGCCGCCGAGGCCGCCGAGCTGATCGCGTTCTGCCGGGAGCGGCTGCCCCACTTCAAGGCGCCGACGCGCGTGCTCTTCGTCGACGAGCTGCCCCGCACCGCAAGCGGCAAGATCCAGAAAAACGTGCTGCGGGCGCGGCTGCGCTGAGCGGTCTGGGCGGACCGTGATGCGGGTCCGCGGGAGCGGAGGGCTTGGCCCGATCGGGCGGTGACGGGCGCCCTCCGTGGGACCACGATGGGGACGGAGGCTCAGGCCTGCCGGTGGCGGCCTGTGCCAATCCCAGGGGAGGTGGCGGCGGTGGGCGGGCAGGTTGAGGCCGGCGCCGTCGTGTCGCTGCGGGGGATCACAAAAGTCTACGCCGCGGCGGCCATCGAGGTCCGCGCCCTGGACGGGATCGACCTTCGCGTGACGGGCGGCGAGATGGTGGCCATCATGGGCCCCTCCGGCTCCGGCAAGTCCACCCTGATGAACATCCTGGGCTGTCTGGACCGGCCGTCGGGCGGCGTGTATGAGTTGGCCGGACGGGACGTCGCCCGCCTCTCGGACGACGCCCTGGCCGAGGTGCGCAACCGCTTCGTGGGGTTCATCTTCCAGAACTACAACCTGCTGCCGCGCATGACCGCCCTGGAGAACGTGGAGCTGCCGTTGATCTACCGGGGCGCCGGCGGGCGCACCCGCCGGGAGGCGGCGCAGTCCGCGCTGACCGCCGTCGGCCTGGCCGACCGGGTGCACCACCAGCCGGTGGAGCTATCGGGCGGCCAGCAGCAGCGCGTGGCCATCGCGCGCGCCCTGGTCACGCAGCCCCAGGTGCTCCTGGCGGACGAGCCGACGGGCAACCTCGACAGCCACTCCGGCACGGAGATCATGGCCCTCGTGCAGCACCTGAACGACACGGGCATCACCGTGATCATGGTGACGCACGACGAGCGTATCGCGCGCCACTGCCGCCGGATCGTGCGCCTGAGCGACGGCCGCGTCGTCGGAGACGAGGCGGTGGAGACGCCGCTGCGGGCGGAGGCGGAGATGGCCGGAACTCCGGCCTAGGCGGGGGGCTCGGCCCCCCGCCTTCGCTCTCAGCGCGATTCCCTGTCTAGCACTCGCTGTATCCGCAGGAGAAGCAGAGCGCGCAGCCCTCGATGTAGGCCAGCGTGTGCAGGCCACACGCCGGGCAGAGGTTGAACGTGCTCACGTGCTCCGCGCCAGCGGCTTCCACGGGGAGCTGCCCCTCGCCGAGCGGCGCGGCCACCACCTCTGGCGCGACGACCCCCGCGACAGGCTTCACGGCACGCGTGCCCCGGCGGCCGTGCCCGTTCTGGGGGGGCTTGCCCTCCGCCGGCCGCTCGCCGCCGTCGCCCTCCTGCAGGATCTCGTCGATGAACTGGCCCATGGCGTCCGGGACCGACCGGACGCGGCCGGGCCCGAAGCCCACCGAGCGGCTTCCGCCAATGCCCTTCAGCTGATTCGCGACCTCCGCGGGATCGACGCCGGAGCGGAGCGCCACGGACACGAGCCTGGCGATGCCCTCGGTGAAGGCGGACACGTCCGATCCGGCCTTGCCGATGGTCGCGAACAGCTCGACAGGGTGCCCATCCAGGGTGTTGAGGGTGAGGAACAGTGTCCCCAGGGGCGTCTGCTTCCGGTCCGTGAAGCCGACGAGCCGCTCCGGCCGTTCGATCGGGCGGATGTGCCCCCAGCGGCCGTTCACCTTGTGGCCGAGAGGAAACACGTCGTCGTCCTCAGCCGCTGCCTGCGCCTTCGCCTTGGGCTTGTCGTCCTCCAGCTTGGTCAGCACGCCGGCGCGGCACCCATCGCGGAAGTACGTGACGCCCTTGCACCCGAGCTCGTAGGCCAGCGTGTAGAGCGTCTTGACCTCGTCAATCGTGTGCGAGTTTGGCGCATTCACCGTCTTGCTGATGCTGGCGTCGACGTAGCTCTGAATCGCCGCCTGCATCCGGACGTGCTCCTCCGGCGTGAGCTGATCCGCTGACACGAAGTACGGCGGCGCCGGCTCGTCGGGGTGCTGCTCCACCCACTGCTGGTACAGTTCGTGGTAGACCACGTGCGTGCCCGTACGGTCCACGCGCTTGAACGAGAAGGCGTACACCGGCTCGATGCCCGAGCTGACGCCGGCCAGTAGGCTCGTGGTTCCGGTGGGCGCCTGGGTCAGCAGGACGCCGTTGCGGATGCCGTTCTTGGCGATGAGCTCACGGACGTCCGCCGGCAGCTGCTTGATGAAGTGGCCTTCCTGGTACTGATCCCGGTCGTAGGCGGGGAACGGCCCCTTCACGGCGGCGATCTCCGCGGAGGTGCGATACGCCACGTCGCGCACCGTGGCGTACAGCCTATCGCAGAACTCGATGGCTTCAGGGCTGCCGTAGCGCAGCTCCAACTGGATCAGGGCGTCGGCCAGACCCATGCTGCCGAGGCCTGTCCGGCGGATCCCGTAGCGCTGCTGCTGCTCGTTCTCCTCGAAGTAGTACTCGGTCGCCTCGATCACGTTGTCCAGGAACCGGGTCGCCGTTGCGACAGTCTCGCGAAGCGCATCCCAGTCGAACTTCTTATGCTTCACGAATGCGGCTATATTGATTGCACCCAGATTGCAGACACCCCACGGACCGAGGCCCTGTTCGCCACAGTTATGACTTAAGAGTCCTGAAATAATCACGCTATGAATCGTTTTGACAGTGACGTCATAGACGGTGGCCGAGCCTGCAGGCTCAACGGCCTTCACCTTTGTCGTGAAGGTCTCCCCGTACGAGCCCCGAGAACCCTCCTCAAGGAAGGCGGTCAGCTTAGTCTGCTTCGCCTCGCTGAGGAAGCCGATCTCCTGTAGGAAGCGGTCCTTGTTGGTACGCGTGATCACGAGCTCGTATTGCGCCGCAATCGCGTATTCACGTTCCTGGCGCTCGGAGTCGGGCATCATCTTGCTGCCGCCGGCCCGACGCAGGTAGACGTTGCTGACAATGCCCAGGTTCAGCAACAGGCTCTGAACGTCGGCCAGCAGCGCCCGCGAGCTGGAAGCAAGCCGGACCGAGCAGTACCGCGACTTGCGCACGACGTTGACGGTGCCGTCTGCCGTGAAGAGTCCCTGAAGGAAACCGATGACCGTGTCCCGCGGCGCGTTCCAGATCGAGGACGGGACGATATTCGCGAGACCACCATTGGGACTCAGGCCCAAGTCCAGGGCAAAGCGCGCCACGTTGGCGTCGTACATGAGCGCAGTCGTGTGATTCCGGGTTGCAACGGTACCCGCCACGCCGAACCACCGCTGCAGCATGTCACGGAAGTAGGGCATCAGGTACTGCTCCTGCTCGCCAAAGACCATGCCCAGCGACGGCTTGCCGTGATGGTTGTATGTGTAGCCATCCGCCACAACCCAGCCGAGGAACCGGCCAAGATCCGCCGACCACTCCGTCGGCGGCTGCGCCTCGCCACGCGCAACCTTGGCCCTCAGACGGGCGAGACCGCGATCGGTCAGGCCCCAGTCGACCACAGGCAGCCTGCGGTCGGTTGCCCAGCCGCCCTCTCCAGACTGCAGGTAGACAACATCGCCTGCTTGCAGGTCATCGAGGCGCACGTAGCCAGTCGGCGTCAGGAAGCGGTGGTCCGGCGTCGCCGTCACCTCGAGCCCATGGCTGGTGACGAGCTTCATGACAGGCGCGTTCTCACGCGTCTTGAACACCGGTGTCGCCGATCTTGTTGTGACGCCAAAACGGCTGTGACGGACTCCGCCCACGACTTCGTGCACCTCATCGACTGCCCGCAGATCCGTCACCACCGAAAGCCGCTCCTGTGTCTGATAGAGCTCCTCCGCAGTGACGAGACCACGCGAGGTCGCAATGCGCGTGCTGCCCACAAAGCACGGGTTCACGCACCGAATCTGCTCGCAATACCAGGTGTTCGACCACTTCTGGTACCGCTCCATGAAGACGACACCCGGCTCACCCGACGCCCACGCCGACTCGCAGATCAGGTTCCACAGATCCCGGGCGCGGATGGTTTTATAGACCTTGCCTTCCCACTGCAGCTCCCAGTTCCCGTCGTTCTTCACGGCCTCCATGAACCGATCGCTCACGCAGACTGACAGATTCGCATTGTTGATGCGACTGAGGTCCTTTTTTACAGTGACGAATTCCTCTACATCAGGGTGATCATCGTCAATCATAAGCATAAGAGCCCCGCGCCTCGAGTTCGAAGTGTAGAACCCAGATCCGCTAAGCATGTGGGTTTCAGCAACTTCGAAATCATACGCTTCGCTCATGCCCAAGAACTCGACCGTCGTGATCCGATCCGGCACATACGACAACACAGTTTGCACGGCGGTAGCCATGGTCAACTGGCCGTCCTCAATCAGCCGGTCGCGCACGCGGCTCAGCGCCCGGTACGAGATCCTTGGCTTGGTGCTGTCCCACAGCCCCTGATCGTACCGGCCCGGCACGCCAAGGGACCGCCACACGGCCCGCGGATAGCTGTTGCGGTGGTTGCGCAAACCCGGCTGTCCCCGCATCTTCAGCGACATGTCGGCGAAGCGCTCCGCCCGCGCCTTGAACTCGGCGCCGACGACGACCAGCCGGTGGATGGTCTGCCAGCCCTGCGCCGACCGATCCGTCGTCGAGATGTGCGAAAGAATGCCGTTCGAGGCCAGGATCGCCTGCAGGTCGCGCAGCATGCCCAGGCTGATGCTGTCGATCCCGTAGCCGCCCTTGCGGCCGCGGTCGCAGCCATCGGCATCGAAGTAGCCGGCGACGAATGCGCCCTGCACGCGAGACGGCGAGCGCATCACGGCCTCCGGTACCCGCACGTCGCCCGCCTTGGCCTTCAGCAGCCCGTTGGCCTCGAGCCAATGCACGAGCACGCGCGAATCGAGGGCGACGTTCTGGCAGCAGCCCGTGCCGGGCTCGATCGTTGCCTGGATGCCAAACAGCCGGCCCGCGTAAGCGACCAGGCGCTGGCGAATCTCTGGCCGGTCGTCGGCGGTGGCCATCTTGACCGCCTTGGGTGCCGACCAGTTTACCTTGCGGCCGTGATGGACGGACCCGTCGCCGTGGAGATAGCCGACGAGGTAGGCAAGCTCCTCGCCAAGGTGCTCCGGCAGCAAGACGGCCTCGTTCAGGGTCGTGCTCATGACCGACCGCTCATGGGCCGGGCGCGCAAGGGCCACTTCGTGTCCCTCGGCCCCATCCCCCAGGAACGTGAGCACCTCGTCGCCCACGGCCAGCTCGCGCATGGGCACCGTCTGCAGCGCACCGTCGCGCAGCACGCCCATGCGGTGGTCCGGGGTGACCTCCACCTGGAAGCCGCGCGCCGTCGTGACCCGCAGCAGCGGCTTCACGCCGTTGCGGAAGGCCCAGGTGATCGGCTGCGGACCCTCGTGGGTCAGGGCCTCGATGCGCTCCCCCCGCTCCAGGCGGTCGGCGAGCTCCGCCGCCGGCACCAGGCCCTTGTCCGTCGCGATGCGCACGGAGGGCCCGAAACAGCCACCCTGGATTACAGCCCCAGTCGCTGTACTGTATACCTCACCCCACGACACCGGCCCGCTGGCCGTGCCGTTGACGCCGCGCACGTAGCTGCCGCGCGGGCGCAGGCTGGAGAGGTTGACGCCCACCCCGCCGCCGCGGCTCATGATCTCCACCATCAGGCCGACGCTGTCCATGATGCCGCGCCGGCTGTCCTCCGGCGACGGGATCACGTAGCAGTTGGACACGATGGCGCCCGCCGTGACGAAGGAGTGGTCCTCCTCCACCTCGCGGTCGTAGACCGTGCCGCAGTAGGCGACCCGCTCCAAGGCCTCGATGGCCCGCCACGCCACGCCCACGTACGTCTCGCGCCGCTCCCGCACCATGACCTGAGCTCCGCCCCACGGCGACCAGCCCACGGGCTCGTCCCGCCGCACGTGCCACGCCTGCCCGTCGCCGGCGCCGCGCCGCACACCGCCGCCCGCCGCGTCCAGGCCGCCCACCAGGTCGCCGGCCGCCAGCTCGCTGGCCCGCACCCAGGCCGCCCCCGCGCCGCCGCCCCGCCGCACCAGCACGGGGTGGTTGCCCGTCAGCCGCAGCAGCCCGGCGCCGCCCGCCAGCCGCATCGCGTACAGGGGCTCGTCCGCCTCGCGCGCGAAGACCTGCGTCACCATGCGCGCCCGCCCGTGGCCCGTGATGACCAGCGCCCGCGCATCGACCTCCGCGATGGGCACATACCCTTCCGGCGTCAGCACCGGCTGGTCGGGCGGCAGGCAGTTGTAGAACGTGACCTTCTGGCCCGTTCCGGCGCCCGCCAGGATCCGCCCGCCGGGGACGAACTTGAAGCCGTCGAGGGCCTGGCGGAAGCGCGCCGTCCACTCGGCCCGCGCCTCCGGGGCCTCGACCTCGGCGATGGCCGCCGCCACGCGGTCCCACATCTGCTCCGGCGAGGCTTCGATCGCCTTGCCGTCATCGTCCTTGCGCGCGTAGCGGTCCAGGAAGACGTCCCTGCGGATGCCGGAAAGTGTCATCGCGCTGAACCCCCTTCTCAGAAAGGGCGTCCTGCCCGCGGCGCCGCCTCCCCCGCGCCGCCGACGCCATCCCTTGCGCCAGCGGTCCGGGTGTGGGAGCTAATTGTAGGCGAACAGCAGTTCGCCGGTCAATTGGCGGGCGGATCGGACCGCCCGTGATCGAGGAGCCGCTCCAACTCCTCGCGGAAGCGCTCGATGTCCTGGAACTGGCGGTACACGGACGCGAAGCGGACGTAGGCGACCTGGTCGATGGTCCGCAGCCGGGCCATCACGGCCTCGCCGATCTCGCGGCTCGGCACCTCGCGCTCAAAGCGGGCGCGCAGGTCGCGCTCGACCTCGCCGGCCATCTGCTCCAGCTGGTCGGTGGGCACCGGCCGCTTCTCGCAGGCGACCATCAGCCCGCGCAGGACCTTGTCGCCCGCGAACGCCTCGCGCCGGCCGTCCTTCTTCACAACCACGAGCGGCCGCACCTCGATCTTCTCGTAGGTCGTGAAGCGCGCCTCGCAGCGCAGGCACTCCCGGCGGCGGCGGATGACGGCGCCGTCCTCGGTCGGCCGCGAGTCCAGCACCTTGCTCTCCGAATGCCCGCACTCGGGGCAGCGCACGTCAGCTCACCTCCCGCCGGCCCTTGCGATCAGGGGGATTCACACACTTATCCCCAGCTTATCCCCAGATATGGCCCCTGGTCGATGGCTTGACCACTACCGGTGGTACACCCCGGACCCGCACCACTCCTGCCCCTGTCGAACGAAAGCCGTGAAAAGACGAACGTTTTCGTGCATCCGCGACAGGGATCCGCACAGCGGGCGCGCACGACGGCGCGATCCGACCGGTGCGAGCGCTCACACGCATGAGGACCGGCCCGGGAACGCACATGATTAGGACGGCGCGTATGCGCCGTCCTCCACGACATCGCAGTTTGGACGGTCCGTCAGTGGCCGGGGATGAAGCTTTCCCAGTGCGCGAAGACGCAGACCGTGTTCGGCAGCCGCCCGATCACCAGGACGCCCACGGCAGCCACCGCCAGGCCCAGGCCAGCCGCCGCGCTCGGGGCCAAATAAATAGGACGGCGCGTATGCGCCGTCCTTCACGGCATCGCAGGTTGGGCGGTCCGTCAGTGGCCGGGGATGAAGCTGGCCCAGCGCGCGAAGACGAAGAACGAGTTCGGCAGCAGCCCGATCACCAGGACGCCCACGGCGGCCACCGCCAGGCCGAGGCCCACCGCCGCGCTCGGGGCCCGCCGCGCCGGCACCGCGCCGTCCGGGCTCGGCCGCAGCCACATGTTCCGCACCACGTTCCAGTAGTAGCCGACCGAGATGGCCGAGTTCACGGCCAGGAACAGGGCCAGCCACGTGTAGCCACCGCTGACCGACGCCGAGATCAGGCCCAGCTTCGCCATGAAGCCGGCCGTCGTCGGGATGCCGACCAGCGAGGCCAGGAAGAGCGTCAGCAGGCCCGCCAGCCACGGGTTGCGCTGGCCGAGGCCGGCATAGTCGGCGATGTCCTCGCCCTGGCCCTGCACGGAGAGCGTGGCGATCACGGCGAAGACGCCAAGCGTCATGAACAGGTAGGCGAAGAGGTAGAAGAGGACGGACGAGATGCCCTGCTGCGTCACGACCGCCAGCCCGACCAGGATGTAGCCGACCTGGGCCACGGACGAGTATGCCATCAGGCGCTTGAAGTTGGTCTGCCAGAGGGCCGTCACGTTGCCCACGGTCATGGTCAGGGCCGCCAGCACCGCGATCCAGACGCCAAAGCTCGACGAGAGCGGGGCCATGCCCGTGAAGACGATGCGGATGATGGCGGCCATGCCGGCGCCCTCCGACACGGCGGCGAGAAAGCCCGCGAACGGGGTCGGGGCGCCCTCGTACGTATCCGGCGCCCAGAGGTGGAACGGCACCGCGGCGACCTTGAAGGCCAGCGCGCCCAGCACGAAGCCCAGGGCCAGCAGCGCCACGGGCGCCATCGGGCCCTGCAGGGCCTTGCCGAGGCCGGCGGCGATGCCGGGGATGCTGGTGGTGCCGGTCAGGCCGTAGACCAGCGACAGGCCGAAGAGCAGGACGGCGGAGGCCAGGGCGCCGTTCAGGAAGTACTTGATGCCGGCCTCGTTGCTCTTCGGGTCCTCGCGGAAGAACCCGGCCAGCACGTACGAGAGGATTGAGAGCAGCTCCAGGCCGATGTACAGCATGACGACATCCCAGGCCAGGGCCATGAAGATCGCGCCCGTCGTCGCCAGCAGCAGCAGGCCGTAAAACTCGCCGACGCTGACGCCGCGCGACTGCACGAAGTCGAGGCCGGTCAGGGCCACGACCAGGGCGGCGGACAGGAAGGTCACGCGGAAGAAGGTGCTGATGGGGTCAAGGCGGACCATGCCCGCGAGCGCCGTGCCGCTGGCGCCGGAATCGGCCCAGGTCAGGGCCAGGGCGACCAGGATGCCGAGGATGCCGAGATAGCCGAGCGGGCGCTGCCGCTCCTTGGCCACGAAGGCCGACAGCAGGATCAGCAGCATCCCGGTGCCCGCGAGGACGATCTCCGGCCCGACGGAACCGAAATCAACCGGCATGGGCTATTGGCCTCCCAGGTGCGCCACAAGCTGCTGCACGGGCAGGTGCAGGACGTGGATGATCGAGTTCGGGAAGACGCCCAGCAGGATGCACACGGCCATGAGCGGCACCAGCGTGAGCAGCTCGCGGCCGTTCAGGTGGGGCAGGCCCTTCCACTCCTCGCGCTCCGGGCCCATCAGGATCTTCTGCATCATCCAGAGGTTGAAGCCCGCGATCAGCACGATGCCGAGGATCGCCCAGAAGACCTCCGTGCGGAAGACCGTGAACGCCCCGGCCAGGACGAAGAACTCGCCGATGAAGCCGGACAGGGTCGGCAGGCCGAGGTTGGCCATGCCGGCGAAGCCGAGGATGCCGCCGGCGCTGCCGAGGCTCGCGTACATGCCGCCGAAGCGGGCCATCTCGCGGGTGTGCGTGCGGTCGTACAGCACGCCGGCCATGAGGAACAGCATGCCGATGACGATGCCGTGCGAGACCATCTCGAAGATGGCGCCCGTCACGGCGAGCTGCGTGCCGGCCGCGATGCCGAGGAGCACAAAGCCCATGTGGCTCACGGACGAGTACGCGATCAGCTTCTTGAAGTCGTGCTGGGCCGTGGCCGCGAGCGCGCCGTACACGATGCTGATCACGCCGAGCACGGCCAGCAGGGTCGCAAAGTTGTGCGCCGCGACGGGCAGCAGATACTGCGAGACGCGCAGCAGCCCGTACGCGCCGACCTTGGCCATGACGCCGGCCAGGAGGATCGAGGCGGGGATGGGCGCATCCACGTAGGCATCCGGCAGCCAGGTGTGCAGCGGCACGATCCCGAGCTTGATGAGGAAGCCGGCGACGATGGCGAGGAACACCCAGTCCTGCCAGGAGACCGCCAGGTTGTGGCTCGTCACCAGCTGCGCCAGGGCCGGAATGGAGAACGTGTGCTGGCCGGTCTGGAAGTACAGCGCCAGAATGCCGATCAGCATCACGACGCTGCCGATGATCGTGTAGATCAGGAACTTCACGGCCGAGTACTCGCGCCGGCCGGAGCCCCAGATGCCGACCATGAAGTACATCGGGATCAGCATCACGTCGAAGAAGAAGACGAACAGGATCAGGTCCTCGGCGCAGAAGAGGCCGAGCATGGCCGTCTGCAGCAGCAGGAAGAGGATGAAGAAGAGCTTGACCCGCTCCGTGATGCCGCCGGACGCGATGGCGGCGATCAGGCCGAGCAGGGCCGTCAGGCCGAGCATCACGAGCGACAGCCCGTCGACGGCCAGGTAGTAATTCACGTGCAGGGCGGGCATCCACGGCACGTCCACCACGAACTGCAGACCCCGGCCGGCGTGGAAGCCGAAGGCGATGATGAGGATCGCCAGCGCCGACAGCGACAGAAAGACCATCGCGATCGCCCGGATGGCCCGGGTCTGCGCCTCGGGGACGAACAGGAGCACAAGCGCCCCGAGCAGCGGCAGGAAGACCGCGACCGAAAGCAT
The DNA here is from genome assembly GCA_027314765.1 of Clostridia bacterium. Taxonomy (GTDB): domain Bacteria; phylum Bacillota; class Sulfobacillia; order RBS10-35; family JAJYVM01; genus JAJYVM01. The sequence goes on from DAHVAF010000255.1 coordinate 15,383, forward strand.
GGGCTACCCTCCAACTCCGATCAGCTGCAGCGCGATCAGGCCGACCGCCACGGCCAGCAGGAGCGTGAGCATGTAGGCCTGGGCGCTGCCGTCGGCCAGCGTCCGCCCGGCGCGGCCGAGCAGCCGCGCCAGGGCGCCGAGCCCGTTCACGATGCCGTCGACCACGTAGCGGTCGACGGCGGCCACGATCCAGGCGACCCCCAGGGCGATGTACATCAGGCCGAGACCCAGGTGGTCGAAGTACCACTTCTGCTTCAGGAAAGCGTACAGGGGCTTCAGGGCGCGGATCGCGGCCACCCGGAACTCGGTGCGGCCGCTGGCGTAGATCAGGGCGCCCACCAGCACGCCGAGCAGCGGCAGCGCCAGCGTGAGGGCGCTGGCCATCGCCCCTCCGTTCGGCGGCACATACCCGGGCGCCAGGAAGCTGCGAAAGCCGCCCGTGACGAACAGGCCGAGCAGCGCCGCCGGTATGGACAGCACCCAGAGCGGCACCGTCATCACGGCCGGGGACTCGTGCGCGTGCTCATACACGTGCTGGTCGCGCGGCTTGCCGAAGAAGGTGAGGAAGCAGGCCCGCGTCATGTAGTAGGCCGTGAGGAACGCGCCGAGCACGCCGAGCCAGAACAACAGCGGGTAGGGCGAGGCGGCGGCGGCGCTCAGGATCGGGTCCTTGCTGAAGTAGCCCGAGAACGGCGGGATGCCGGCCAGGGCCAGCGCCGCGATGATGAACGTGATCGAGGTGGCCTTCATCTTGCGGAAGAGGCCGCCCAGCTTGTGCATCTCCTGCGTCTCCACGGCGTGGATGATCGAGCCGGCGCCGAGAAAGAGCAGGCCCTTGAAGAAGGCGTGCGAGACCAGGTGGAACATGCCGACGGCCATGGAGCCGGCCACGCCCATGCCCAGCATCATGTAGCCGAGCTGGCTGACCGTGGAGTAGGCCAGCACCTTCTTGATGTCCGTCTGCACGCAGGCGATGGTCGCCGCCATGAAGGCGGTGATGGCGCCGATGTAGCCCACCCAGACCAGGGCGCCGGGCGCGAGCTGAAAGACGGGGAAGGTCCGCGCCACCAGGTACACGCCGACGGCCACCATGGTCGCGGCATGGATCAGCGCGCTGATGGGCGTGGGGCCGGCCATGGCGTCCGGCAGCCAGATTTGGAGGGGGACCTGCGCCGACTTGCCGACGGGGCCGAGGAAGATCAGCAGGACGATGACGGTGATGACCGCCGGCGCCAGCGCTGCCGCGTGCAGGGCGGGCGCCAGCTGGCTGAACTGGAACGTGTGGGTGATGGAGAAGATCCACCATATGCCGGCCAGCAGGCCGACGTCGCCGATCCGGGTGACGATGAACGCCTTCGTGGCGGCGCGGGCGTTGTTGCTGTCGCGGTACCAGTGGCCGATCAGCAGGTAGCTGCAGAGGCCCATGATCTCCCACGCCATGAAGAAGAGGAGGAAGTTGTCCGCGATGACCGCGGTCAGCATGCCGGCCACGAACAGGTTCACATTGGCGAAGAAGCGGTTGAAGTCCGGGTCCTTGTGCATGTAGCCCATCGAGTAGATCTCGATCATCCAGGAGACCACGGTCACCATCGCCATGGTCACGGCCGACAGCGGGTCGACCGTGAAGCCCATCGGCACGTTGTGGGTGCCGATCTGCAGCCACGGCACGCTGACGTGGGCACGCGCCCCGCCGATCGCCTGAATCAGGATGGTGAAGCCCAGCACCGTGGCGATGCCCATGGCCACGACGCCGAAGTAGGCGGCGCGCTCCTTCAGACGCCTGCCCACGAACACGTGCAGGATGTACGCCAGAAGCGGCAGCGCCGGCACGATCCAGGCGTATCCGACCACCCGCGAGACCACCTCTCAATCCGCCACAAGCCGCAACGGAAGCCGCTCGAAGGGGGCGCGCGCAAGCGCGACCCCGCTCAACCTCTCATCAGGTTCACCTTGTTCACGTCGACGACGCCGCGGCGGCGCACGACCATGATGATGATCGCCAGGCCCACGGCCGCCTCGGCCGCGGCCACGGTCAGCACGAACAGCGCGAACACCATGCCGCGCATCGCATCCCCCGGGATGTAGCGCGAAAAGGCCACCAGGTTCAGGTTCACGGCGTTCAGCATCAACTCGATGCCCATCAGCACCAGGATCGCGTTGGTGCGGCGCAGCGCCGTCCAGAGGCCGATCGCGAACAGCAGCCCCGACACGACGAGGAAGTAGGTCAGCGGCACGCCGCTCATCGCTCGCTCCCCTCCCGCCGCGTCAGCACGATCGCGCCCACCATGGCGCCGAGCAGCAGCACGGAGACGACCTCGAAGGGCAGCGCGTAGGTCCGGAAGAGGCCGTTGCCGATCAGGGTGACGGTGTCGGCGGGCGCGGCCTGCGGGGCCACGGGCCAGGGCACGCGCAGCACCGCCACCATGATGACGGCGAAAACCAGCAGACCGACCAGCAGCGGCAGAAGGCCGAAGTACGGCGAGGCGAGGCGCTGCAGGATGCTCTGGGGCACCTGGGCCCTGATCTCCGACAGATCCGACAGCATGATCGCGAAGATGATGACGGTCATGATGCCGCCGGCGTAGACCAGCAGCTGCACGGCGGCCACGAAGTCCGCCTGCAGGAGGTAGAACATGCCGGCGACCAGGCTCAGCACGAACGCCAGGTAGAGGGCGGCGTGCGTGACGGCCTGGGCGGTGGCCACGCGATAGGCGCCGAACAGGATGCCGGCCGCCAGGGCCACGAAGATCACGAGGGGCCAGTCCATGATGCGATCTCACCTCCCGCGGGACGGGACCGGAAACAGAGGCGCGGCTTCGGTGCGGCCGGCGATTCCGCCGGCCGCTTAATTCGACGGCATCGGCTGCCCCTCGGCGATACGGATGGCCTTGCCCGTCTTCCAGAGATCGAGCAATTGCTCCTTGTTGAACTTCAGATCCTGCACCTGGTAGGTGGCCAGCTCGGGGACATCCAGCATCTCGAGCGCGTCGAAGGGACAGGCCTCGATGCAGAGGTTGCAGACCATGCAGTGCGAGAGGTCGAGCGTGTAGGAGTGCGGCCACGGCTTCTTCTTGTTGGTGGCCGGGTCCACCGCCTGCTCGATATCGATGCAGCCGGGCGGGCAGGTGCGCTCGCAGAGGCCGCAGGAGGTGCAGTTGATGTAGCCGCTCTCCTCGTTGACCTTCAGCACGGGCACGCTGCGCGAGCCGGTGGGGAACTCCGGCTTCTCCTCCGGGTAGAAGACCGTGATCGGGCGCGTGGCGATCTCGCGGGCGGTCACCGAGTGGCCGATCACGACGCTCTTGATGGTGTTCCAGACGGTCCTGGGAAGGCTCATGCGCAAATCACCTCACCAGCGCGATGTAGGCGCCCGTGCCCAGGATGTTGACCAGGCTGAGCGGGATCAGGAACTTCCAGCCCAGGTCCATCAGCTGGTCGATGCGGACGCGGGGCAGGGTCCAGCGGATCCACATCGCGATGAACACGAGAATGTAGGTCTTGATCAGGAACCAGATCCAGCCGGGCAGAAACAGCGGGCCGTGCCAGCCGCCGAGGAACAGCGTCGTCGCCAGGGCGCAGCCGGTGAAGAGGCTGCCGTACTCGGCGAACGGGAACATCGCCCAGCGGATGCCGCTGTACTCGGTGAAGTAGCCGGCGACCAGCTCCGACTCGGCCTCGGCGAGGTCGAACGGCGTGCGGTTCGTCTCGGCCAGGACGGCGATGTAGAAGACGATGAAGCCGAGGATCTGCGGGAAGAGGAACCAGTGCGCGGACTGCTTGGCCACGATCGTCTCCAGGGAGAGCGAGCCGGCGGCGAGGACGACGCCGATCGTGGACAGGATCGCCGGGATCTCGTAGGAGAAGAGCTGCGCGCCGGCGCGCATGGCGCCAAGCAGCGAATACTTGTTATTGCTCCCCCAGCCGGCCATGAACACGCCGAGGAGCCCGAATGAGCTGATCGAGGCGATGAAGATCAGGCCGATGTTCATGTCGTGCACGATCAGGTGCTGGCCGAAGGGGATGGCGATGAAGACCATCACGGCCGGCGTCATCGAGACCAGGGGCGCCAGCCACCAGACGAGGCTGTCCCTGCCGCCCGGGCGGAAGTCCTCTTTCGAGAAAAGCTTGATGCCGTCGGCCAGCGACTGCAGCGCCCCGCCGGGGCCGCCGACGCGCAGCGGGCCGACGCGGCGCTGGATGTGCCCGGCGATCTTGCGCTCGAGCCAGATGAGGACGAAGGCGTTCAGGGCGACGTAGCAGAGGACCGCGATCGCCTCAAGCACCGCCGCCAGGACGTCGTTCACAGGGCCGCCCCCTTAATGCATCCCGCATGGCCGACTGCAGCCCGCAGACCGGCTGCAGCCCGCAGACCGACTGCAGCCCGCAGACCGGCTGCAGCCCGCAGACCGGCTGCATCCCGCAGACCTGCCGCAGCCCGCAGACCGGCTGCATCCCGCAGACCGGCTGCATCCCGCAGACCTGCCGCCATCCCTGGCTCCGGCTCCATGGTTACGGAGCGGGTGACCAGAGCCCTCATCGATCGACCTCGCCCATCACGACGTCCAGGCTGCCAAGGTTGGCGATCATGTCCGCCACCTTGACGCCGCGGCAGAGAAGCGGCACCAGCTGCAGATGGCTGAACGTCGGCGCCCGCCACTTCAGGCGGTAGGCGTTGGGACGGCCATTCCCCACGAGGTACACGCCGACCTCGCCGCGCGGCGACTCCTGGCGGGCGTAGTAGTCGGCGGTGGGGAGCCGCACGGAGGCGCGGGCCTTGCCCAGCACGGGGCCGTCCGGCAGCCGCTTCATGACCTGGCGGATGATCTTGATGCTCTCCTTGATCTCGAGCATCCGGACCATGGCGCGGTCGTAGTTGTCGCCGTGGGTACCGGTCGGCACGGCGAAGTCCAGCTGGTCGTAGACCAGGTACGGACGCTTCTTGCGCAGGTCCCAGGACAGGCCCGTGCTGCGCAGCACCGGCCCGCTCGCGCCCCAGGCGATGGCCTGCTCCTGGGTCAGGACACCCGTGCCCTTGGTGCGCAGGACGAAGATCTCGTTGTCGATCAGCAGCTTCATGTACTCGGGCCAGGCCTCTTTGTCCAGAAAGTCCAGGTAGGCCTCAAGCTCCTTCAGCCAGGCGTCGGTCACGTCGTTGCGCAGGCCGCCGACGCGGTTGAAGCCATACAGCATGCGGGCGCCCGTCGCCTTCTCCATGAGGAGGTAGCCGCTCTCGCGGTCCCGGAAGCCATAGAGGAATGGCGTGAAGGCGCCGAGGTCCATGCCAAAGGCGCCGTACCAGAGCTCGTGGCTGATGATGCGCTGCAGCTCCGCGAAGAGCACGCGCAGCCACCTCGCTCGGTCCGGCAGCTCGACCTGGCCGAGGGTCTCGATCGCGTCGCAGACGCAGACCTCGTTGGCGATGGCCGCGAGGTAGTCGTTCCGGTCCGAGAAGGGGATGACGCCGGGCAGCGCCCAGGCCTCCACGATCTTCTCGAAGTTGCGGTGGAGGTAGCCGATATCCGGCTGGGCCTCGACGACCTCCTCGCCGTCCAGCGTCACGACCACGCGCAGCACGCCGTGCGTGCTCGGGTGCTGGGGGCCGAGGTTCAGGGTCATCAGCTGGCTTTGCAGGCCAGGTGTCGTGGTCGCCATGGGCGCTTCCCTCTCCCTCGCTTCGCTGCCGCCGCTGGCGGCGGCCCAGCTGCTACCGGGCGCGGACCTTCCGCTCCCGCGGCTCGCGGACATCCTTGAAGTCCTTGCGCAGCGGGTAGCCGCCGGCAAATCCCTCCGGCAGCAGGATGCGGCGCAGATCCGGGTGGCCCTCGAAGCGGACGCCGAGCAGGTCGAAGACCTCGCGCTCGTGCCAGTTCGCACCGGGCCAGATCCCCGTCACGCTCGGCACGTGGCACTGCGCCTCGTCCTTGGGCACCCTCACGCGCAGCGCCACCTCGGCGGCCGTGGTGGTGCTGGCCAGGTGGTAGACCACCTCGATGCCGTCCGGGTAGTCCACACCGGAGAGGCATGCCAGGTAATCCATCCGGGTCTCGGGCATGTCGTGCAGGCGGCGCGCCACGTCCAGCAGGTGGTCGCGGTCGACCTCCATACCGATCACGCGGAACGTCCGCTCGTCGAACTTCACGTCAGCGAGGGTCTCGCGCAGCTTGGCCTTCAGCGGCGCAAGCGCGGGGTCCAGGGGCGGCGGGGGCGGCGGCGCCTTGGGCGCGGCGGGTGCGGGCGCCGGCCGGGCCGCTCCGGCCGCCGGACCCGCGGGTGCGGCCGGACGTGATGCAGCGCCTGCCGCGGGTGTGGCCGGTGCCGCGGCAGCCCCGCCCTGGGCGCGGGCCGCCGCCAGGGCCGCGGCC
>DAHVAF010000256.1 GCA_027314765.1 Clostridia bacterium
GGTAGACGGCGCCCGTGAGCAGCAGGATCGGCACATCGGCGTGGCGACCGCCCGCGCGGATCGCATGGACGAGGTCGCGTCCCGTCATGCCGGGCATGAACAGGTCGATCAGCATGGCGCCGACCGGGGCACCGGTCGCCAGCAGCCGCAGGGCATCCGCCCCGCCTGCCACGGCGTCGACCGCGAAGCCCTCCTCCATCAAAAGCTCGCCGAGAGCGAATCGGACGGTGGCTCGTCCTCCACGACGACCACGCGTGGTCACATCGTATCCGCGAGTGACTTCGAATCTTGTCAGAACTTGCGAATTCCCACAGCGCGGCCACGGGCAGGAACTGAACCAATCGGACGGGTAGTGACGCCGCTGAGAATATTCAGGCGCCTGTAACAATGCATGAGCCGGGGAGCACGCGCCACCGAGGGAAGCGGCTCCGCCATGACCAGCCCCACCGCGCCGACGTGGTGTCGAAGCAAGCCCATGAGGCCGCCGACCAGGTTCTCGCCCATGACCTGGCTGGGTGGTTGAACGCCCACCGAAACGCACGGGAACTGTGGCTGGTCTTGGCGAATCCGCCGATACGAGTCGCGGGGCTGGGGGCGGTCGACGATGGAACCGCGCACAGGGCCAGCGCAGCTGGTCGTGGTCGGGGCCTCCGCCGGCGGGATCGAGACCTTCGAGCGGCTCCTCGGGCAGCTGCCCGCCGACTTTCCGGTACCCATCATCCTGGCTCAGCACTCAAACCGCAACCGGGCAAGCCGGCTGGCCGAGATTCTGGGCCGCCACGGGGCTCTGGCCGCCCACGCCCTTGAGGGTACCCAGGTCCTCCAGCCTGCGACAGTGTACGTGCTTCCGCCGGGCTATGGCCTCGACATGACCGAGTCGGCGGTGACCGTGCACCCGGATCGCAGCCCCGGCCCCACGCCCTCGATCGACCGGCTGTTTTCCAAGGCGGCCGTAGTCTACGGCGAGGGTCTCGTTGCGGTCATCCTGTCCGGCACGGGCTCGGATGGGGCCGACGGCGCGCGGATGATCAGCAGCCATGGCGGGCTTGTGATCATTGAGGACCCCGCCACCGCCCGCTACCCCGGCATGCCCCAATCCCTTGCCCATTCGACCGTCGACATCGTGGCCGACCTCGACCGCATCGGCCCCATTCTTACCACGCTTGTCGATTCGAGCGCCCCCACAGGCCACGGCGCTGAGCGTGACCTCAGTGGGTTGCTCGACCGCGTTTACGCACGTAGCGGGATCGACTTCAACGGCTATAGACGCCCCACCATCGAGCGCCGCCTGCGGCAGCGGATGGCGGCCACCGACACGCATTCGCTCAGGGACTACCTCGTGTACCTCGAGTCCAACCCAGAGGAGTACCAGCGCCTGGTGGCCAGCTTTCTCATCAAGGTCACCAACTTCTTTCGGGACCCCGTCATCTATGGCCACCTGGGGGAGGCCATCCTGCCCGAGGTCGTGGCGCGGGCGCGAGCCTTTGGCAACGAGATTCGGGTCTGGTCGGCCGGCTGCGCGACGGGCGAGGAGGCCTACTCGTTGGCCATCCTGCTCTGCGAGGCATTGGGCGACGAGGTGGAGCGCTTTCACATTCGGCTGTTCGCCACCGACGTCGACAACGACGCCGTGGCCTTCGCCCGGCGAGGGGTCTATCCGGCAAGCGCGCTCGCCAGCGTCGACCCGGAGGTGGTGGCGCGCTACTTTCGCCGCGAGGGCGGCCAGTTCGTCGCCGGCAACCGCCTGCGCGGCCTCATTGTCTTCGGTCAGCACGACCTGGGCAACCGGCCACCCTTTCCGCGTACGGACCTCATCCTGTGCAGGAATGTCCTGATCTACTTCACGCCGGAGATGCAGCAGCGGGCGCTGCAGCTGTTCGCCTTTTCGTTGCGGGCCGGGGGGTACCTGGTCCTCGGCAAGGCGGAGACCGTGTCGCCCGCATCCGAGTTCTTTCAGGCGGACAGCCAGGCGCTGAAAGTATACCGGCGGATGGGCGGAAGCGTGCTGATCCCACCGGCGCGCAGGCAACCGGCCGCCGGGCTGCGGGCGGCGTCCGCGTCCCACGGGGCGAAGGCGCAGAGCGAATCCGTGCCCGAGGTCGCGGCCACGATGGCCAGCGACGCCATTGAGAAGCTGGCGGCGATCGCCTTCCAGGTTCCCGTCGGGATCGCGATCGTGGATGCCCACTACGACATCCTGCACGTCAATGCCGCTGCCAGAGCGCTGCTGGGCATCCACACCCCGGCGATCGGCGAGGACCTGGTGCACCTGGCGCCCGCCATCGCCCAGAACGTGCTGCTGTCCATGATCGAGGACGCGACGCGGCGAGGCCAGGCGCGATACGCCTCCGGCGTGGTCCTGCCGGAGAGCGGCACATCGCCGCGCCGCGTCGTTGATATCGCGTGCCAGCCTCTGCCGGCGGAGCCTGATCTCCCTCCGCATTTGGCGAGTGTGGCCGTCACCGATGTGACCAGGTACGCTGACCGCAACGACAAGCTGCGCCAGCGCCTGCAGCGGGTGCAGCCGCGGATGGCGCGGATGAAGGGGGCGGTCGCCGCGCTCAAGGCCGCCAACGAGCAGTTGGTGTCGGAGAACGCGACACTGCGCGCGGCCAACGCCACCATCGCGGCCGGTCACGAGGAAGTCCAGGCAGCAAGCGACGAGGTCGAGACCCTCAACGAGGAGCTGCAGGCCACCAACGAGGAGCTGGAGACGCTCAACGAGGAGCTGCAGGCGACCGTAGAGGAGTTGAACGCCTCCTACGAGGATATGCAGGCACGCCACGGGCAGATGCAGGAGGCCGTGACCGCCGGCGTGGTCGCACGCCAGACAACCGAGCTGGCCCGCGACCGGCTCGAGGTCGTGCTGGCCAGCATCCCCGTGGCGGTGCTGGTCGTGGACGGCGACGGCGGGGTCGTGAGGTCGAATGCAGCCGGGGAGAGCTTTATGCAGCGGGCCGCGACCGCGCAAGCGGCCGACCTGACCGGGGCTGTCCTGGGACCCGAAGACCTGCCAGTGCGGCGCGCCAGCCGCGGCGAGCCATTCCGGATGGAGTTCACCCTGGTGCAGCCCGAAGGGGACACAGCGTGGTATCAAGCCATCGGCAACCCCTTCCTTGACCAGGGGTCGCCGGCCGGAGTCGTCGCCATCCAGGATGTCACCGACACGGCCCGGCGCCAACTGCAGGAGGAGTTTGTGGCCACTGCGAGTCATGAGCTGCGCACGCCGCTTGCGGCCATGCGGCTATATGTCGACACCCTGACGCGACGGAACACCGACCCCGGGTTGAGCGGCATCGTGGAAGGTCTTGACGCGAACATGAGGCGGCTGAGCCTTCTCGTCAACGACCTGACAGATTCGGTCCGGCTCCAAAACGGGCGCCTGACCCTGCACCGCCAGCACATCGACCTCGGCGAGATCATCGCAGCCACGGTGGCGATAAGCCAGCAGATGGCCAAGGGCCAGGTCCTCGTGGCCGATCTGCCTGAGGCGCCCGTCAGGGTCTGCGCCGACCCAAGCCGCATTGAACAGGTTCTGTCGAACCTCCTGGACAACGCCTTGCGCTACGCCTCGGCATCGCCGCGGGTCGAGGTGCGCCTGCGCGTCCTGGGGCAGTGGGCGCAGATTGAGGTCGAGGACCACGGCCCCGGCATCCCCGAAGTGGAACTGCCGCGTCTTTTCACCCGCTTTTACCACGCCACGGACGACGGCCGCCGCCGCGGGGGCGGCCTCGGACTCGGGCTCTACATCGTGCACGCCGTGGTGGCGGCGCACGGCGGAGAAGTCTCAGTGCGCTCCAGGCAGGGCGAGGGTAGCGTCTTCACGGTCCGGCTGCCCCTGCAAGCGCCCCTGCAAGCGTGATGGCCAGGCCAAGGATCCTTGTCGTCGACGACGATCCCGGGGTCGCGCAAGCGCTCCTGATGGTCCTCGAGGACGCCGGGTACAGCGGCGGTCACGCCCCGCATGGCGCGGCGGCGCTCGGGTGGCTTGAGGCCAACGGGCCGCCCGATCTGATGCTGGTCGACCTGATGATGCCTCTCATGAACGGGCAGGAGTTGCTCGGCCGTCTCCGAGACGATTCGCGCTGGGCGGACATCCCGGTGCTGGTCATCACGGCCGCCAACGCCCGCGTGGCGGATGTGCCCGTCCTACACAAGCCAGTCAGGCTGGAGGTTTTGCTGGATGCCCTGACCACCACGCTGCGTATGCGGGAGATGCGAGCCAGGGAAGAGCCGTGAAGGCCGACCCGACCGGCGGCCGGCCGGGCACGCTGCCCTGCGGGCAGTTGGTGCAGATGGTGGCGGGCTGAGCTGCTTGGTGGCCCCGGCGGGAGTCGAACCCGCCTTTCAGCCTTGAAAGGGCCGCGTCCTAACCGATAGACGACGGGGCCGGCCCGCCATCATTCTACCTGGCGCGGCGGGCGTGCGCCACGCCCGGCCCGGGCGCGAGACGCGGCGAAGCGCGCCAGGCGGGCGAACCCCTCGGTCCAGAGCAGGGCGATGATCCCCAGCACGGCCGCCATGAGCAGGCACGTGAGCACGAACAGCAGCCAGGGATTCAGCGCACCCCGCCCTCCCCAGGCGAGGATACCGCAGATCCATTGCGAGCGCGCGGCGGTCGCCGCGCGCGCCAATCCGTCATCCGTTGACCACGACGACTGGACGGCGGGCGAGGTGGACCACGCGGTCGCTCACGCTGCCGATGAGCAGGCTCACGAGCGGGTTGTGGCCGCGCCGGCCCAGGACGATCAGGTCGTAGCCCTCGCCGTCCGCGATGTCGACGATGCGCTCGGCGGGCGCGCCGACCTCGGACCGCGTCTCCACGTGGGCTGCCACCTCGCCCATGGCGCGCACGGCATCCTGCAGGATCGGGCCGGTCGCCTCCGCGATCTCCGCGTCCGACGGGATCGGCACGCTGCCAAAGCCGTTCACGTCGTATGTCGGATAGATCGGAAAGACGTTCAGCACCGTCACCGTGGCCACCGAGTCGTCGGCCAGCAGGCGCCCGACCCACGCCGCGGCGGCCTGGGCGTTCGTCGAGCCGTCCGTGGCGAGCAGGACCTTCCGCAACAGGGCCATCCGGGCTCATCCCCCCAGCAGAGCATCCCGCGCGCGCGGCCGGCGCGCAACGGCCAGGCGGCGCGGGCCTGTGATACGGTGGGGGCAACATGAACGACCTGGAGCTGGATGCGTTCCTGCGGCGGGCCCTGCGCGAGGACATCGGCCACGGCGACGTGACGACCGAGGCGATCGTGCCGCCCGGGGCCACGGCGCGCGGTGTCGTGCGGGTCAAGGAGGCGGGCGTCGTCGCCGGACTGGCGGTGGCGGCCCGCGTGTTCGCGCTCCTCGACCCCGAGAGCACCTGGCGCGCACACGCCGCCGACGGCGACTGGATCGGCGATGTCCCGCGCGACGCGGCGGAGGTCGCCGGCAGCGCGCGCGCCCTGCTCTCGGGCGAGCGGGTGGCCCTCAACCTGCTGCAGCGGCTGTCGGGCATCGCGACGGCAGCCCACCGCGCGGTGGAGGCCGCGGGCGGCCGGCTCACCGTGCTGGACACCCGCAAGACGACGCCGGGGCTCCGCATGCTGGAGAAGTGGGCCGTGCGCCTCGGCGGGGCCAGCAACCACCGCTTCGCGCTCTTTGACGGCGTGCTGATCAAGGACAACCACATCCGCGCGGCCGGCGGGCTCGGCGAGGCCGTGCGGCGGGCGCGGGCCGGCGTGGCGCCCGGCCTGAAGATCGAGGTGGAGGCGGGGACCCTGGCCGAGGTCGAGGAGGCCGTCGCCGCGGGGGCCGACATCATCCTGCTCGACAACATGACCCCCGCACAGATGCGGCAGGCGGTGGACGCCATCGGTGGCCGCGCGCGGACCGAGGCCTCGGGCGGCATCACCCTGGCCAACCTGGCCGAGATCGCCGCCACGGGCGTCGACTTCGCATCCATGGGTGCCCTGACGCACTCGGCGCCGGCCCTCGACATCAGCCTGAAGCTGATCTGAGGATCTGGGCGCGGGTGCCCGTGGCGACGTGAGTGACCTTGGAGCAACTCCAAGGACCGGCGCGAAGCGACCGCCGGGCCCGGGCGACAAGGGCGCCGCCGAGCGGCAGGCAGAAGGCCCGCAGCAGGCTCGCCACGCCGGCCAGCACCACCATCTCGACCAGGATCCAGACCACGAGCGGCACGCCGATTGCGGCCGCGAGCCAGCGCGCGTGGGGGCTCCCCCGCAGCGTCAGGACGCCCGCGATGAGGGGCCAGACGCCGATGACCACCAGCAGCACGATCCCCGGCAGCAGGTAGTTGTGAAACGGGGTCCCGGCGAGCCAGGCGACGCTGAACCCGAAGCTGCGCCCGTCCCGGGGCCAGGACACGGCCGAGGCCGCCAGCGACGGCGCCGACCCCGAGGCAGATCTCCAGCCCGGCGGCGAGGCGCATGGGCGCATCCCCGCCGCCAACCTACCGCGCGGCCCACGGCGCGTCATCCGGCGGCTGGACGGGCCGAACGGGCCACCCCGCCGGCTGCGGGCCGTGACCCGCCCGACCGCGAGCGTGCCGTACGGCGGCCGGCCATCTCCGCCGACGGCGCGTTCACCCGCCCGCCGCGTGGACCCCTTGCGCCGCCTCATAGGCCGCGATGGCGTCCGCCCGCGCCAGGGTCCGCCCGATGTCGTCCAGCCCGTCCAGCAGGGCCTCGCGCCGGTGCGGCTCCACCGTGAAGTCGGCGCGGAAGCCGTCCTCATCGGTGACGGTGCAGGCGCCGAGGTCGACCGTCAGGCGGTAGCCCGGCTGGGCCTCCGCGCGCCGGAAGAGCTCCCCGACCTCGGCCTCCGTCAGCCGCACGGGCAGCAGCCCGTTCTGAAAGCAGTTGCCGTAGAAGATGTCGGCGTACGAGGGCGCGATGACGGCGCGAAAGCCGTGGTCCATCAGCGCCCAGGGGGCGTGCTCGCGCGAGCTGCCGCAGCCGAAGTTGGCGCGCGCCAGCAGAACGGAGGCGCCGGCATACCGCGGCTGGTTCATGACGAACTCCGGCCGCCGCGCCCACTCATAGAAGAGGAACGGCCCGAACCCCGTGCGCTCGATGCGCTTCAGGAACTGCTTGGG
>DAHVAF010000258.1 GCA_027314765.1 Clostridia bacterium
GGCCGGAAGCCGGCCTCGACGACGAGGCGGAGTCCGTGCTGGCCATCTGCCGGCAGGCCGGCGTCCGCGAGGTGCGCACGCCGTCGTCATCCGCGGAGCGCACCCTCTGGTGGAACAACCGCAAGACGGCCTTCGGGGCCATGGGCAAGCTGGCCCCCTCGTATTACGTGCAGGACGGGGTGATCCCGCGCTCGCGCCTGACGTCGGTGCTGGCCGAGGTCGGCCGCATCGCCGACGAGTACGGCCTGCTGGTGGCCAACGTCTTCCACGCCGGCGACGGCAACCTCCACCCGCTGCTGGCCTACGACGACCGCCACCCCGGCGAGGCCGAGCGCGTGATGGCCGCCGGCTCGGAGATGCTGCGCGCCTGCGTGGAGGCCGGCGGCACGATCAGCGGCGAGCACGGGATCGGTCTGGAGAAGCGCGACGACATGCGGGCCCTGTTCAGCGACGCCGACCTGGCCATGATGCGGGCCGCGCACGATGCCCTCGACCCCGCGGATCTGGCCACGCCCGGCAAGGTCCTGCCGCTGCCCGGCCGCTGCGTGGAGGTGCGGCGCGCCGCCTGGGACCCGCGGGCGACGCTGGGCGAGGGGGCCGTCGTGGACCGGTCGCCGTGACGACGCCCGAGGCGCTGCAGGGGTCGCTGGACCACATCGTCTTCGCGAACGAGGGCACGGGCTGGACCGTGGCGCGGCTGCGGGTCAGCGGCCGGCGCGAGCCCGTCACGGTCGTCGGCCACCTGGCCGGCGCCCAGCCGGGCGAGGAGCTGCGCATCACCGGCCACTGGACCGTCGACCCCAAGTACGGCGAGCAGTTCCGGGCCGAAGGCGTCATCCAGCTGCTGCCGTCCACGGCCGCCGGCATCGAGAAGTACCTCGGCTCGGGCCTTGTGCGCGGCCTCGGGCCGAAGATGGCCGCCCGCCTGGTGACTCGCTTCGGCCTGGAGACGCTGGACGTCGTGGAGCGCGCCCCCGAGCGCCTGCAGGAGGTCGAGGGCATCGGCCCCGTGCGCGCCGCCCGCATCCAGGCCGCCTGGGCCGAGCAGAAGTCCGTCCGCGACGTGATGATCTTCCTGCAGGGCCACGGCATCTCCCCGGCCTTCGCCATCCGCATCTACCGCCGCTACGGCCCGCTGGCCGTGGCGACGGTGCGCGAGAACCCCTTCCGGCTCGCGGAGGACGTTCCGGGCATCGGCTTCCGCTCGGCCGACCGCATCGCCGCCAACCTGGGCATGGACCCCGCGGCGCCGGCCCGGATCCGGGCCGCCCTCGTGTACAGCCTGAACCGGCTGGCGGACGAGGGCCATGTGTGGGCGGCGCGGGAGGCGCTGCTGGCGGCGGCGAAGGAGGTGCTGGGCGGGGAGATGCCGGTGGCGGCCGAGCTGGACGGCCTGGTGGCGGAGGGCCGGCTGGCGGTGTACGGCGCCCGTGTGGCGCTGCCGGCGCTGGATGCCGCCGAGCGCGGCGTCGTCTCAGGCCTGCTGCGGCTGATGCGATCGGCCATGCGGCCGCTGAGCGTGGACCTGGAGGCTGCCCTCGCCTGGTATGAGCAGCTCGGCGGGATCGAGCTGGCGCCGCTGCAGCGGCAGGCGATCGGCGCCTCGCTCGACGCCAAGGTCCTGATCGTCACGGGCGGCCCCGGCACCGGCAAGACGACCCTGGTGCGCGGCATCGTGGAGATCCACCGGCGCAAGGGCCGCCGGATCGAGCTCTGCGCCCCGACGGGCCGGGCAGCGCAGCGGCTGGGGGAGTCGGCCGGCCAAGGCGCCCGCACCATCCACCGCCTGCTGGGGTTCGACCCCGGCCGCGGCGCCTTTCAGCACGACGAGCAACATCCGCTGGATGCCGACCTGGTGATCGCCGACGAGTGCTCGATGATCGACACCGTGCTGATGAACAGCCTGTTGAAGGCCGTCCCGTCCGCGGCGCAACTGATCCTCGTCGGCGACGCCGACCAGCTGCCGTCGGTCGGGCCGGGCAATGTGCTGGGCGATCTGATCGCTTCGGGCGCGGTCGGGGTGGTCCGGCTGACGGAGATCTTCCGCCAGGCCGGCGAGAGCCGCATCGTGGTGAACGCCCACCGGATCGACGCGGGGGAGTTCCCCCTGCTGGAGGGCGGCCGCGACGACTTCTTCTGGATCCGGCGCGAGGAGCCGGAGGCCATCCTGGCCATGGTCAAGCGCCTGGTCGCCAGCGACATCCCGCGCCGGTTCGGCCTTGACCCCGTGGCCGACGTGCAGGTGCTGACTCCCATGCGCCGGGGGCTCCTGGGCGCCGACAGCCTGAACCAGGAACTGCAGGTGCTGCTGAACGCCGGCGGGGCGCGCGGGCCGCGCGGGCTGCGCGTGGGCGACAAGGTGATGCAGGTCGAGAACGACTACGGCCGCGACGTCTTCAACGGCGACCTCGGCCGGATCGCCGCCCTGGACGAGGACGAGGGCAGCCTGGCGGTGCGCTTCGGCGCGCGCGATATAGCGTACGACCTGCGCGACCTCGACGAGCTGGCCCTCGCCTACGCCTGCTCGGTGCACAAGGCGCAGGGCAGCGAATACCCGGCCGTGGTGATCCCGCTGCACACCCAGCACTACGTCCTGCTGCAGCGGCGGCTGCTGTACACGGCGGTGACGCGCGGCAGGCGGCTGGTGGTGCTGGTGGGGAGCCGGCGGGCCCTGGCGATCGCCCTGAAGAACCGGACGGTGGCACCGCGAGGGACGGCGCTGGCCGAGCGGCTGCGCGTGGCGGCGGCGGGGGCAGAGGCGGCCGGGAACTGAGGGGCCGCGCCCGCAGGGGGCGGTCGCCGGTACGCCTCTACTGCTGCGCGCGGCGCAGGTACACTGCTCGATCAACCCATGCGACGCCGCGCGACCTTTCGTGGAGTTCGGCAAGCGCGCGAACCAGCCCACCGACATCGCGCTGCTGAATCGTGCGATGGTCGACGAACACCACGCCGCCGTGGCTGCGCCCGGTTTCCGCCCAGATCTTCAGGAGGGCCGGAATGGTGCGTTGGTCGTAGGTGACCAGCACGAGGCCTTCTGCGGCCGCCTGTACGAGAATTGCCTCGTCTGCCGCCTCGCGAAACCGCCCCTCGCGCCATTCGCGCATCGCGACGGCCTCAATGCCCGACCGCCGGAGTCCGTGGACAACCGCCGGGCTTACGTGCTCATCGAGAAGCAGCGTCATCGATCATCGATCGTGACGATCTCCAAACCCGGGAGCGCGGCCCGGAGCGCTTCGGGCCCTCGATCATTGTCGGACAGCGCCGTCTCGATCTCATCGGGGTACGCCGCCGCGTACTGGAGAGCCGCCCTCACCTTGACGGAGGGCCAGTCGAGGTACTGAGCCAACCGGTCTGGCTCATCCCCCAGAGACCGCGCCAAGAAGGCGACCTCCCAAACCGCAAGGCTGGTGCCCATGACGTAGGCCTGGCGCCCGACGGGTGAGTCACGGAATTGGATAAAGCCAAACTCGGCCGCACGAAGTGACTCTTCGAGCAGAAGCGCCGAAGCCTCGCTTGGAGTACGCCCGAGCCGGCGCGCCATGCGCTGCAGGCGCTCCCACTGGTCAGGCCGGAGTCGCATGCTTACGACCTTGGACACGATCGCGGCCTCCCCGTGAGTTACGGATAACACCAGTGTAAGCGATCGCTGCCGATCCTTCCACTGCGCGCCGGGTGGGTCACGATGGGCGCATCGACAGCCGCCACCCCGACTGCGGGGATCCAAGCTGGCAGCGGTCGCGACCGCCGACGCAGTGGACCTTGAAGCTCGTGGCGCAGAAGGCGCCGGCGGCGAAGGTCGAGCCGTTGGCCGGACCCTTGGGGTTCCCGTTGTGCGGCACGACCTCGCGGATCGGCCGCCACGGCAGCCAGGCGCGCATGTTCGCCAGCCGCCGGCCGCGATCCGGCCGCGCCCTGGTTGGCCGCTGGGATGCGGCACGCCCTCGACGGCGACGGGCCCGCGATCCGATCGCCGAGGCGTCGCGGGAGATCCGCCCTGGCTTGGCCGTTGCGCCGGCTGACGCTGTACTTCGCGGCTTACGAAGCCATCGCGACCACGTCCCACCTCTGGGCGCAGGTGCTGCTGGCGGATAAGGGCGCAGGCCTCGCCGCCGTCGGGGCCGCCCTGGCCGCCACGCAGCTCGCATCCAGCGCCGGGGGGTTGCTTGCGCCCCGGATCCGGCTCGGCGTCGCGGCCTTCACCTGGGCGCCGCTCGTGCTGGCGGCCTGCTGGGCCGGGGCTGCGCTCGCGGCCACCGCCACCCTCGCCCTGCTCGCCATCCTGCCCGGGTTCTTCGTCGAGGGCGCCTTCTGGCCGCAGATGGAGACCAGCATCCAGCGGCATGCTCCCGAGTCGTTGCGCGCCAGCGTGCTGTCCGCCAAGTCCGCCCTGTTCAGCGCGCTGATGATCCCGCTGTTCCCGCTCTTCGGCGCCCTGCTCGGCCGCATGGGACCGGCTGCGTACCTGCTGCTGCTCCCGCCGTGGCTGGCGCTTGCGGTCGGGTCGAGGTGGGTGAGCGCATGATGAACCGTGCCGTCGCCCGCGGACCGGGGGACCCGGCGCCGCGACGGCGGCGCCGGCACGACACCGCCGGTCCGGAACGGGGTATGGTCGGCAGGGAGGTGGCTCATCCGCGTTGGGACCCCTCGCCGCGGGCTGGGCGGTCAGCGCCGCCGCCGGCTTCATCCAGGGGCTCGCCGGGTTCGGGTTCGGGCTGGCCTTCGGCCCCGCCATGCTCTGGGTCGCGGCGCCGCGGCTCGTGGTGGTGGCGACCTTTGTCCTCGGCATCCCCATCAACCTCGCGGTCGCGCTGCATGCGCGCCACGCCTGGTCGCGGGTACTGTCGCCGATCGTCATCGTGGGCGGCCTGGCGGGCGTCCCCCTCGGCATCTGGCTGCTGGCGCACCTGCCGGTCCACGATCTGCGGGCGGCCATCCCCGCGCTGGCCCTGGTCGGCGCGGCAGGTTGGCTGGTGGCACGGCCGCGAGCGGCTTCGGCCCGGAACGAGGTCTGGCTGACGGGGCCTGTGGCCCTTGGCTCCGGCATCGTCAACGGTGCCACGGGGATGGGTGGGCCCGTCCTGGCCCTGCTGGCGGCCACCCAGCGCTGGGACAAGGGCATGGCGCGTAGCCTGCTGGCCATGTTCAGCCTGACGACCTTCGCCCTTGGGCTCGTCGCCGCGCTCCTGACCCACGTGGCGCCGGGCGCGACCTTCCTGACCGCCGCCGCGTGGCTGCCGACGGCGATCGGCGGCTCCTGGCTGGGGACGCGGGTGAGCGCGCGGGTGCACCCGGACCGGTTCCCGGCCCTGCTGGTCGCTGTGGTGGCGTTCTGCGCGGTGGCCGCGCTGGTGTCGCTCTACGCGTCGGCGGCGCGGCTGTGAGGGGGAGGCGCGCGGCCTGGCTGGTCGGGCGCGGGGCCGACCCACGGGCTGTCGACCCTGAGGGGAAGACGCCGCTGGCCGCGGCCGAGGCGGCTGGACACCCGGAGGTGGCGGAGATCCTGCGCCGCGGCGGCGCGACCGCCTGACAGCAGGGGTCCGGGGCTACGGCGACCGCCGCCACACCGGCATGCGCAGCGCGGCCGCGAACAGCCACCCCGCCGGTCCCGCGGCCCGCAGCAGCCGGCCCGTGCGCAGGCGCAGGCCCTGGGCCGCCACCTTGCGGTCCACCAGATAGATGGCCGGAAGGCCGGCGACCACCAGGCGGTTGAAGCTCGAGTCGTCGAGGCCGGCCACCGCCGCCCGCGCGCCATCCTGCACCACCCGCAGGCGCGCCGCGGCCTCCGCCAGCGACGGGTAGCAGGCCACGAAGTTAAAGTCGCCGCCCGCCCGATCCTCGGCGAGGTCGATCAGGTAGTCCAGCAGGATGTGCAGGGCGCACGGCCAGGGGAAGTAGGCCGACGCGACGGCCGCCGCCTCCCCGTCCCCGCAGCCGCGGCTGGCGGCCGCCATCAGCGCGAAGACGCCCAGGGTCGAGCCGCACGCCGCCGCCGCCTCATACCAGCGCAGCCCCGGCGCGGGCAGCGCCTCCGCCCAGGCGCGCAGCCGCCCCTCGCGCACGGCAGGGTCCAGGTGCTTCAGCGACTGCAGGCTGGCGTAGTAGCGCGCGAGGCGCAGCGCCGGCCCGGCCACGACCCCGTACGCGGGCAGCCGCCCAAGCGCCTCGCGGCAGCACCCGACAAGGCCGTCGAGGTAGCCGCCGTCGTCCGTGTGGGGATGAAAGGCGTAATACGCGCCGGCTGCCGCCGGCGAGTGCGGCTCGACAGCATCCGTGAACGCGAGATGCATCTGGCGGAGGTCGGCCTCGCCACCGGCGGGGCTCCGGTCGCTCAGGTTGTCCAGGTAGTCGCTGATCGTCTGCAGGGCCACGATGGCCCGCAGCACATCGCTGCTGTGCGCGGGGTCCGCCGCGGCCACAAACACGCTGCCGCCCTCGCAGTGGAAGCGCTTGAGGCGCAGGCTGGCCAGCGCCTGCCGGCGCAGCTCCGGGTCGGGGATGACCTCCGCCCAGGCCGTCCAGCGGCCGAGCTCGCCGTCCACCCCCGCCAGCACGGTGCGCATGGCGCCCAGCAGGCGCGGCGCCGTCCAGGGGCGCGGGGGGGCCTCAGCCAGCCGCGGCAAGGTCTGCATGCGTGCAGCATACCGCGGGCGGGCGGCCATGTGGCGCGCCGCTCATCGCGCCAGCTCGTCCATCAGCGCCTCGAACGCCCGCTGTCCGCGCGCCAGGCTCGCGACGCGGAAGAACTCGCCCGGCCCGTGGGCGTTTTCGTCCGGCAGCGAGAAACCGAAGGGGATCGTCCACACCCCCAGGCCGTCGCGCAGGATCGTCAGGGCGGGCACCGTGCTGCCCATGCGGGTGCGGTGCGGCGGCCGCCCGTACACCCGCGCCAGGGCGCGCTCCGCCGCGGCCAGGCCGGGGTGCCCCTCCGGCACGAGGTACGGCCGGCCCGAACGCCGGCCGCTCGGCGTCACGGTGACCTCGACCTCCGGCGGCGCCTGGCGCAGGATGTGCGCGCGGAGCAGCTCGGCGATCCGCTCCGGCTCCTGGTCGGGCACGAGGCGGCAGGTGATCCGCGCGTGCGCCTCCGCCGGCACGATCGTCCGGCTGCCCGGCCCGATGTAGCCCGACCACATGCCGCTGACATCCAGGGTGGGCCGGATCCAGTTGCGCTCGCGCGGGGTGAAGCCGGGCTCGCCGCAAAGGGCCTTGGCCCCGACCGCCCGGCGCAGGTCCTCGCTGTCGTCGGGGAGGGCGGCCATCGCCGCCCTCTCCCCATCCGCCACCGGCCGCACGTCGTCGTAGAAGCCCGCCACGAGGATCCGCCCGTCCGGGCTGGTCAGCCCGGCGAGAATGCGGGCAAGGGCCAGGGCCGCGTTCGGCAGCAGGCCGCCCATGCGGCCGGAGTGCGCGTCCGCCGCCGCGCTGCGCACGTGCACCTCCGCCCCGGCGCCGCCCCGCAG
>DAHVAF010000265.1 GCA_027314765.1 Clostridia bacterium
GACCGTCACGGCCGTCGAGGCGTTCACGTTGGCCGGCACGGTCAGGGTGACGCCGCTGGTGCCGCCCCCCGAGACACCGCCCGTGAGGCTCTGGCCGTTGACGGTGTAGTTGCCGTAGACGGAGGAGAAGACCGTGCCGCTGGGTGCGGTCAGGGTGATGGTGCCGCCGCCGCCGGTCAGCGCGCCGGCGGAGCTGGTGGTGAAGCCGACGGTCCAGGTGGAGGCGGCGCCGGCCGTGGCCGGGTTGGCGGCGACGCTGGCGGAAGCGACCGCGGAGGCCTTACCGACGAGAACGTCGCCGGCCAAATCCCCCGCCACGCAGAGGCCGGCGTTGGGGCACGAAATACCGTTCACCCGTTGACCGCTGTCGGTCGCCGCCACCGACCAGGCGGACGCGCCGCCCGTCGGGTCGTTGGAGACGAGCACGTTGCCGTTCTGATCCCCCGCCACGCACAGGGTGGTGCTGGGGCAAGCGATGCTGTAGAGCGCGGCACTGCCGTCGATGCTGGTCGCATGCCACCTGGTGGCGCCGCCTGCCGGATCGGTGGAGGTGAGGACGTTGCCGGCGGAGTCGACCGCCGCGCAGAAGCTGCTGCTGGTGCACGACACCCCCAGGAGGATGTTGCCATCCACGTTGAACGCCGACCAGGCGGACGCGCCGCCCGCCGGGTTCGTCGATGTCAGGACATTCCCGCTTCTATCCACGGCGACGCAAAAACCGGTGGTGGGACACGAGAGGCCGGTCGGAACGTTGCCGCTGTCGGCGGTTACGGGGGACGACCAGGACCCGGCGCCGCTGGCGGGACTGGTGGACGTGAGCACATAGTCCTGATTGCCGCTGACGGCCACGCACAGCGTGGTGCTGGGGCAGGAGACCGCGGCGAAGCCGCCCGCGCCGCTGACGCTGCCCACCGTCCAGGCGGAGGCGCCGCCCGTGGGGTTGGTGGAGGTCAGGACGTTGCTCATCGCATCCACGCCGATGCAGAGGCCGGTGCTGGGACATGAGATGCCCTCCGGGGTACTCATGAAGCCGGAATCGACGTTGGCGGCGACCGACCAAGCCGCGGCGCCGCCCGTCGGGTTGGTGCTGGTGACGATGCCGCCGTTGAAGTCAACGCCCACGCAGAGGCCGGTGCTGGGGCAGGAGATGGCTTGGATCCCGCCTCCCGATGAATCGGCGGCGGCGGCCGGCGCCCAGACCAGCCGGGAGCCCGCGGCGGCCGCCGGCACCGCGCTCAGCAGCCCCAGAAGTCCGCTCCAAGAGAGCAGGCAGGCCGCCGCCAGAAGACCCGTCCGCAGCCGGCGCCGGGCAGATCGCTTCATCATCCCGCTGAAACCCTCTCTCTCATCCGTGCGCTTGGTGGGCCCTTCCCGTTCCTTATCGGGTCGCGCGGCGCATTCGTGCGCGGTGGTGTGCCTTGGCCCGGCGGGTGCCTGAGCCCGCTTGACGGCCCTTACCAACTGACGGTGCGGCCCCGCCCCGTCGGTCGGGTGCGGCGCCGGGCTGGAGGTGAGTCGCCAAGTCGCGATGGACAGCACCACGACCGACCATCGCAACGCTGTGATGGACTTTCGCCGCGCCGACAAACCGGTAGCAGATCACCGGTGAGTGCCCTCCTTTGCGCAGAAGGTAGCGGCTTTGGCACGAAAACAGAGGACGGGGAGCGGGACGGTGGCCGGCGTCGTCGGTGGTGTCCAGACACGTCGAATTCGCCGCGCACCTGCGGCAGTGAAGACGAGCACCGGGACGATAGGCTGAGACGGCGGTCGCTGCCTCCTCCCCCCGGCCGCGCTGCGGTGTGGGTCCGGTACAGAGGCGACAGCGTCAGAAGCGACAAAGCACCATGTCCACCAGCCGGGACAGGCGGGCTTTCCCCCTGCCCTGCCAGCTCAGTTCGCGGACGGGGGCGGCGGTAGAACACACCGTCCAGTCCCGCTCCCTGGACACCCTGGAGGCGCCCGCGCTTGGGGCGTAGACCTTCCCGCAGCGCGGGCAGGTACGCTGCCCGTCGGGCAAAGTGCTGATCTGGTCCACATGGCGCAAATCCGCGGTGATGTGCCGGCCCGTGCCGCGATGGCCGCGCCGAGCACCCCGGCGCCGATCTGGCCGCGCACAGATGGCCGGATCAGGTTGGGTTGTCGGCGAGGACGGGCTCGCCGACAGGGCCGCACCGGAGGCCGCCGCCCCAGGCTGCTCGGATTGGGCGATCGGGCCGTTGGGATCTACGACCAACGTGAATGGCCCCAGCGTTACGTCGCACTGGCCGGTGCTCCGGTAGTTGACCACTTTTTGCAGTCGCCGTACGAACGCGCGGTCCACCCCCGCCCTCCCTGCCTGACCGCCCGCTCACGACGGGCGTACTCCTCGCACAATGCGATTTGGGTGCGGCTCTTCTGAAGGGACGTTTTGAGGCAGGGAACTGGCGGCAAGTGGTCAGACTTGCGAGTGGGCTTGGCGCATGCAGGCGAATTTCGCCAAATCCAGGGCAGGGCGAGGGTATGGCGGCACGCAGGCGTGTGGGCGCCGAGGGGGACTTCGACGAGTAGGAGTGGCTGGCTGGGCCGGCGGAACGGGACCGGCCCGCAGTGGAAGAGATGATGTCGGTCTTCGACGCGATGCCGCGCAGATCCGACGAGGAACGGTGGCGGGCGGCGCTGGCGGAGCGAGCGAAGCAGGCGCGTGCCGGCGGGGCCAAGGGGTAGGCGCAGTGCGGCTCGGGGCTCAGGCGCTCAGGGGCAGCCGGCCATCGGCTTAGCGAACCTTGTGCCGGCGGTGGCGTTCCTGAGCGCGATGGTAGTCCCGGTAGGCGGCGAAGTCGCCGTTGGCGCGCAGGGCCCGCAGATTGAGGATGGCTTCGATGGCGGCCAGTTGGCGCAGGCAGTGCGAATACTGCTCCCGGGGCAGGTTGAGGGCAGCGTCGGCGGGGTGGAGGTTGCTCTGGCCGCGATGCCGATAGGCAAGACGACGAACGGCTGCGTCGCCGAAGGTCGTCGTCAGATTGCGCGCGTGGTCGGGCTCCACGCGGACATGCGGCACCCCTTGGGTGTCGACGATACCCTGCAGGCCGACTTCCCGCAGCGCCCGGAGGCCGAAGTGCTCCTGCATCAACGTGCGCAGGCGATCCTGGCCATCACCCCGCAGCCGGGTCTCCAGCTCGAAGTGTTCAAGCCCAGCCGCTTCGGCGCCGTCCAGGTAGCCCGGGATCGCTTCGAACTGGGCGCGGGAGGCGGTGTCGGGCTCTGGCACCGCCGTGGGGACGGGCGAAGTCGTCACCCGCGCCGACTCCGGGCCGAAGGATCAGATGCTGGGATGAACGGAGCCCGGGGATCGCCGGCAGCCAGCCGGCCGGCGGTGAGCAGGCTGCGGAAGCGGCTTGGCCGAATGTGCCCACTGGTCGCTTGCATTCGCCCGGAATGGCGAGCACGCACCCGCCTGCCTCAACCCCGTAAGGTCCGACTGCATCGCCACTGCGCCGAGGGACACCGGCCGCCCCTGCCCGTCCCTTCAAAAGAGCCGCACCCATACGATTTCCCGTCATGAGAGGGGCTCCGCCGCCTCCCCCACGCGCAGGGCGACCCGCCCGTCCTCGGAGCCGACGGTCACCGTCTCGCCTTCGGGCAGCTCGCCCTGCAGCAGGCGCAGGGCCAGGGGCTGGATGACCAGGCGCTGAACGGCCCGGCGCAGGGGGCGGGCGCCGTAGGTCGGGTCGAACCCCTCTTCGGCCAGCAGCGCACGCGCCTGCGGCGTCAGATCCAGTCTCACCCGCCGCGCCGCCAGCCGCGCCCGGAGGTCATCGAGCTGCATGTCGACGATGCCCTCGACCTGCTCGCGCTGCAATGGCCGGAAGACCACGATCTCGTCGATGCGGTTGAGGAACTCGGGCCGGAAGTGGGCCCGCACGGCGGCCAGCACGCGGGCGCGCACGGACGGCCAGGCCCCGCCGCCCTCGTTGAACTCCGCGAACTCCGCGACCTCCGCGTCCGCGCGCGGCAGACCCCCGCCGCCCACGATCTCCTGGCTGCCGAGGTTGCTGGTCATGATCACGATGCTGTGGCGGAAGTCGACGGTGCGGCCCTGGGCGTCGGTGAGGCGCCCGTCGTCCAGCACCTGGAGCAGCGTGTTGGTGACATCCGGATGGGCCTTCTCGACCTCGTCCAGCAGCACGACGCAGTACGGGCGGCGGCGCACGGCCTCGGTCAACTGGCCCGCGTCCTCGTACCCCACGTATCCGGGCGGCGCGCCGAGCAGCCGGGCGACCGTGTGCTTTTCCTGGTACTCGGACATGTCGATCCTGACCATGGCCCGCTCGTCGTCGAACAAAAACTCCGCCAGGGCACGCGCCGTCTCCGTCTTGCCGACGCCCGTGGGCCCAAGGAACAGGAAGCTGGCCAGGGGCCGCCGCGGGTCGGAGAGTCCGGCCCGAGCTGCGCGCACCGCGTTGGCCACAGTCGCCAGCGCGTCGTCCTGGCCCAGGACCCGCCGCCGGAGCGCCGCCTCCATGTCCACCAGCCGGCCGGCCTCGGCCTGCAGCAGGCGGCTCACCGGGATGCCCGTCCACTTGGCGATTACGGCGGCGATGTCGTCCTCATCGACCTCCTCCTTCAGCAGGAGGTCGCCCGCCGACCGCCGGTCCGCCAAGGCGGCGTCCGCCTTGGCAATGGCCCGCTCCAGCTCGGGGATGTCGCCGTAGCGGAGCCGGCTGGCCCGGTCCAGGTCGTACGCGCGCTCCGCCCCCTCCAGCTCATGGCGCTTGGCCTCCAGGTCGCCCTTCAGCCGCCGGAGCTCGGCGACATCGCCCTTCTGCTGGTCCCAGCGGGCGCGCAGGGCCTGCTCCTGCTCGCGCTGGTCGGCCAGCTCCTTCTCCAGGCGCTGCAGCCGCTGCTGCGATGCCGCGTCCGTCTCGCGGCGCAGGGCCTCGCGCTCGATCTCCAGCTGCATGGTGCGCCGGCGCCGCTCGTCCAACCCGGCCGGCAGGCTGTCGATCTCCGTGCGCAGGCGCGCCGCCGCCTCGTCCATCAGGTCGATGGCCTTGTCCGGCAGGAAGCGGTCCGGCAGGTAGCGCTCGGACAGCGTCGCCGCCGCCACCAGGGCCGCGTCCTTGATGCGGACCCCGTGGTGGACCTCATAGCGCCCCTTCAGCCCCCGCAGGATGGAGATCGTGTCCTCGACCGATGGCTCGCCGACCTGGATCGGCTGGAAGCGGCGCTCGAGCGCCGCGTCCTTCTCGATGTAGCGGCGGTACTCGTCCAGGGTGGTGGCGCCGATGCAGCGCAGCTCCCCCCGGGCCAGCATGGGCTTCAGCAGGTTGGCCGCGTCCGCCGGCGCGCCCTCTGCCCGCCCGCTCCCCACCACCGTGTGGATCTCGTCGATGAAGAGGATCACCGACCCCGCCGCGTCGTGGATCTCCTTCAGCACGGCCTTCAGCCGCTCCTCGAACTCGCCGCGGTACTTCGCGCCGGCCAGCAGCGCCCCCATGTCCAGCTGCCACAGGCGCTTCAGCTTCAGCCCCTCCGGCACGTCGCCGCGAACGATGCGCTGCGCCAGCCCCTCGACGATGGCCGTCTTGCCGACGCCGGGCTCGCCGATCAGCACCGGGTTGTTCTTGGTGCGGCGCGAGAGGATCTGCACAGCGCGCCGGATCTCGTCGTCGCGGCCGATGACGGGGTCCAGGCGCCCCGCCCCGGCCTCCGCGGTCAGGTCGCGGCCGTAGCGCTCCAGGGCCTGGTAGGTGGCCTCGGGGTTCGGGCTGCTCACGCGCTGGCTGCCGCGGACCTGCTCGAGCCCCCGGTACAGGGTGGGCGAGTCCGGCAGCAGCTCGGCTGTCGCCCCGCCGGCCTGCGCAACCCCCAGGAGCAGGTGCTCGGTGGACACGTAGTCGTCGCGCATGCGCCCCGCCTCGCGCTCGGCCACCTCCAGCGCGCGGCCGAGCCGCGGCGAGCCGTAAGCTTGCCCGGCCTCCGTGGCGCGCGCCAGCGTCCCCATGGCCCGCTCCAGGCCGGCGTCCAGGCGGGCCATGTCCACGCCCAGCTTGCCGAGGACGGCCGGCACGACGCCGTCCTTCTGGTCGCACAGGGCCCGCAGCAGGTGCTCGGGCTCCACCTGGGTATGGCGCCGCTCCTCCGCCAGGCCCTGGGCCGCGGCCAGGGCGGCCTGCGCCTTCTCCGTCAGTCGGTTGGGGTCCACAGCACGGTCACCTCGGCTTTATCTTGGCACGCGGACGGGGTGCGTCCAGCCGCGCGGCGGCCGGCGAGGACGCATTTTCTCGCTCGCGCTGGCTCGCACGCGCTCTGACCTTCCTTGACGTACGCCAGAGCCTGGCTAAAATCGTGCCTGGAAATCCCCGAGAGGAGGTCGCCCGAGATGACGGCACTGGAGTTGGCGTTCCCGGAACTGGCGGACTTCGAGCGCTCCCTGACCACATGGGCGGACGGCATGCGTGGCCGCCAGGGGGAGCGGCGCGCGATCGCATTCCCGGTCGACGTGTACGAGACCGGGGAGGCCTTCTGGGTCCGTGCGGAGCTGGCGGGCCTGGAGATGAAGGACATCGACGTCCAGTTGGTGGGCCAGCAGCTGATCATCAAAGCGCAGCGCCCGCAGCCGCAGCTGCCGCAGGGCGCCGCGGTGGTGCGTGCGGAGCTCCCGGTCGGGCAGTTCCTGCGCACGTTTGAGTTCGGCGTGCCGGTCGAGGCCGAGCAGGTGCAGGCCAAGTACAGCAGCGGCC
>DAHVAF010000267.1 GCA_027314765.1 Clostridia bacterium
TCTGAGGTTGCGGCTCAACCTGGGCCGGCCGCACCCGGCTACGCGCCGGTCCGCGCCGTCTGCTTCGCCGCGCTCATAAACGCGTGCCCGGGGATGGGCTTCCCCTGCGTGAAGAGGTAGAGGTCGTTGTACAGCCAGTACTTCGCCGGGTCGCCGGCGAGGTCGGAGATGGCGCCGCCGCCTTGGTAGATGGCGACCAGGGCGTTGCGCTCGTAGCCGAGGGTCGCACCCTGCTGCAGGTACGCGTAAAAGCGCTGTTCCCGCTCTGGGCTCGAGGTCACCGCGGGGTTGAGCTCCAATTCGATCCCCATGTGGTACCGCTGGGCGAAGCTGGCCGTCCAGGCGAGGCTGGTCGGCCGCCCATACACGCTCCTGTTGCCGTCCTCGTAGTAGTTCGGCTGCAGCACGGCCGCATCGAACCCGTAGCTGGCCCAATTCCCCGCGTACGTGGCGCTCTTGCACGGGATCCAGAGCAGCCGCAGGCCGGCCGGGTGGATGTCGGCCGCCAGCCTCTGGATCTCGGGCGCCTGGTACGGCAGGGCGTCCTCCTGCATCCAGTAAAAGCCCGCGAGCCGCAGGTTGGTCAGATGCGCGGCGCGCCAGTCGGCCTCCGCGGTCTGCACGTACCAGTGCAGGGCGACCTCGCGGTCAGCCTGACGGGCGAGGTCGATCGGCCGGCCGCCCAGCGTGCCAAAGTCCGTCACCGTCCGGGCGGGGAACGGAACCATGAGGAAGATGCTCACTGGGCGGACCGGCGCGGGGAAAGATGGCTGCGCCGCGAGGAGGGCTCGCTCCAGCGCGGGCAGGCCAACCTGGAAGGTCGTGTTCAGAAAGGCCGACCAATCGGCCATGTTGCTGCCGCGCTGCCGGCCGTGCGGGTCGGCGTACGTGGCGCCGCTGGGTGCCGGCGCGCTGAGGAAGAGGAAGCTCCGCAAAAACGGGCCCAGAATCTGGCCCGTCCGCGAGAGGTGCGCCACCAGGGGCAGGTCCTCGGCCGCGCTGGCGTACTGAGACCCGCGCTGCTCGTAGATCAGGGTGATGTACTGCGCGCCGCCGGTCGCAAACGGCGTGAGGTAGGCGGTCCCGTCGCAGTTGAAGCCCAGGCACAGCCCCGGCACGAGCAGCAGGGCCGGACGCCGGAGTAGGGCGAGACCCGCCGCGCCGAGCGCCACCGCGAGCGCCAGGGCCAGGAGCCACGTCGATCGCATCCGCGGCAGCCACTGGGAGCGATGCACAATGACGGCAGTCGTTCGCGAGCGGGCGCGGCGCTCCTGCAGGCGGACATTACAACTCTGCGTATGGTTTGTGGAAGACCGATGAAGGACACCCCGAACCTGCCCAGGAAGGCGCGCGTGAGGCTTGGCGATGGTGGATGTTCCGATGCAAGCCACGCCCCACGACGCGAGGACGGCGGCGAACGGTCGACTGCGCCGTCATCCGGGATGCGGTCCCTGCAGCGGTGGTTCGGTGGGGTTGCCCACGCCTCTGTCAGCTCAGCCTGCTACCGACCGTGCCTCCGCCACCCAGGCGCCGGACTGCGCGTCAGCAGGTCCGAGGGCCGCGGCTCCACCCGCGGCGGCCGCACCCTGGTGAAGATGCGCGAGTCGTTCGCGGCCACGGATGGCGGGGGGCCCGTGCGTGATGCATCCGAAGCGGAGCAACAGGGTGGCGGTGGTGGCCGGCACTTCACCGAGGTACGGCCTGAAGTCGCTGTCGGCCCGCGCCACGGGCCAGGCCCGTTCAGCCAGCCTGGGCGGTTTCAGGCTGGAGCTTGACGTAGAGCCCCTCGTCCAGTGGCCGCACCGTCCCGGCGCGCGCCCGCAGCGTGACGCCGGGCAGGTCCAGGTCCAGCCGCTCAGTGAACGCCGCCCGGCCGTCGAGAGGCTGGCCGTCCCCGCTCATGCGCAGCTGGCCGCGGATGCGCGCCTGCAGCAGGCCGGCGCGGCGGTCCTGGACCACGGGCATGTCATGGAAGAAGACCTCGGCCCCGCGGAAGCGGAAGGCCACATCCCCCGCGTAGACCGACATGCCCGCGTTCACCCGCTGGCCGGCCTGGGCGGCCTCCACAAAGCCCTCGCCCAGCGCCGAGGTGTCCACCACGAGCAGGGCGCCCTCGCCCGTCAGGATCTGGCTGACCAGCGCCTCGCGGGCCTTCCGCGCCGTCGAGATGCGGTTGCGGGCGGCCGAGAGCAGCTGCGGGTAGCCGTGGCGGCCCAGGGCGCCGAGCAGCAGGGCCTCGTCGCCTTCGCCGCCGTCAAGGAGGACATGGCGCTCCAGCAGCGGGGTCAGCGCCATGGGGCGCGCCTCCCAGGCCGACTGCCAGCCCGGGCTGAGCCGGTCGAGCAGGAGCGCGCCGGCAGCGCCGGCGCGCGCCACGCGGTTCCCGGGCGCCGTGCCGGCCACGTACGCGGGGAGTCCGCCCCACACCTCGGCGGCGTCCTCCCAGGCGACCTCCTCGTCGGACAGCGGGCCGCGCCGCTCGCGCCGCACCAGGCACAGCGTCCGCAGCGCCCGCGCCAGCTGGTCGGGGCCCGCGGCCACCGCCTCCGCGCGCACCAGCTCCTCGAGCTCCGCCATGGCGGCGGCCACGGGAGAGGGGTCCGGATCCGGCATGCCGGCCGGCGGCTCCTGCCCAAGCCGGTGCCGGAGGTGGAGGCGGAACGCGGCCTCCCACAACTGACCCGCCAGGTCGGGTCCGTCGTGCACCCACGCCGCCGGCACCCCGCGAAAGGCGTCGCCGCCAGCGGCCGGTGTCGCCGCGAGGCGGATGGTCCCTGCGCCCACGGGCTCCCCCGGTCCCGGGTCGGGGTGGCCGTGGCTGTAGGCGCCATCCGGCGTGATCAGGATCACCGGCCAATCCGCCACGTGAAAGCCCGGCCACGGGCTCTCCCGCCGCATCGCATCCGCCAGCCGCTGCAGCGCGTCGGGCCCCGTGCGCCGACCCCCTTGGCCAAGGGTAGCACGCTGCGCCAGTGGCGCGCCGTAGCCGCGCTCTTCGCGGCACAGGCACGCGAGCCTGCCGCTGCCGGAGCCCGGCCCCGCCCACCGCGGGCCGGGAGGCGGGTGGCCGCGGCGTCAACAGCAGAGGCGAGGCCCCGACACTCCGCCTCAGCCGGGCAGTCGAGGCCTCGCCACGCCTCATGGGGCAGGGCAAGGCGCTCTAACGCCAGTGCGTCAGTGCCACGTCTCCGAGTCTGGGGCGTAGCCGCCGGCCTCCGCCGCGGCCATCGCCGCCGTCAGCTTCTCGACGAGGGCGCGTGCCGACGCCAGGTCGAGCTCGACGGCGATCCGGGCGCCCGGGTCGAGGTCGTAGTTCGAGAAGTCCAGCAGCACCGCGTGCTCAAGGCCGCCGTTGACGGGGTGGTCGAAGGCGACCGTCGCCTGCGTGACGCCGAACCAGCCCGGCCGGCCCTTGGCGGCCCCGCGAATGCCGACGGTGTTGGAGATCATGGTGCACATTGGCCAAGCCCCCCTAGCCCTTCAGGTGCTCCGCGAAGAACGCGAAGATCTTGTTCCAGCCGTCCATCGCCTGCTCGGGGCGGTAGGCCTGGGTGTGGTAGTAGAAGAAGCCGTGCCCGGCGCCATCGTAGCGGTGGAACTCGTACGCCTTGCCGAGCCGCTTCAGCTCCGCCTCGTGCGCGTTGACCTGCTCCGCGGTCGGGGAGCGGTCGTCGTTCCCGAAGATCCCCAGCACGGGCGCCGTGAGGTCCTTGGTGAGGTCGATCGGGGCGACCGGCCGGGCTGGGCTCAGCTGGTCCGGCGAGGCGATCACGCCGCCGCCCCAGAGGTCGGCCACCGCGGCGAAGCCCGGAACGCGGGAGGCGACCAGCATCGCGTGGCGGCCGCCCGAGCAGGAGCCGATGATGCCCATCTTGCCGGTGCAGTCAGGCTGCGCCTGCAGCCACGCCAGGGCGGCGCCGCAGTCCGCCACAACGGTCGCGTCGGGGACCCCGCCCTCCGCCCGCACCTTCGCGGTCACGTCGTCCGGCGTCCCGTGGCCGAAGCGGCAGTACAGGTCGGGGCAGATGGCCACATACCCGTGGCGCGCGAGCCGCTCCGTGAACTCCTGGTAGAATTCGTCCCAGCCCGGCATGTGGTGCACGACGACCACGCCGGGGTGGCGCCCGCCGCCCTGGGGGCGCGCCACGTACGCGTGGATCTGGTCGCCCTTGCCGCCGGGGTAGGTGATGATCTGCGTCGCGATGGACACCTGCGCGTCGGTCCGAAACGAGTTCCACATGCTGCCGCTTCACCCCTCGGCAGCCAGTGTTCCACCCGCCGGCCGGTCTCCCCTGCGGGACGAGAAGCGCACCGCACAGCCGCCTCATACGCTATCCCGCTGCGCTTGGGGGTGGCCTGCTTGCGGGTGGTGGTGAGCGAGTGGATGTCGGAGGAGGCGGTCGACCGTCTCGGCCAGGCGGCGGATGTGCGCTACGCCCCGGATCTCTGGAGCGACCCGGGTGGCCTGGTCGCCGCCCTCGCGGGCGCTCACGCCCTGATTGTGCGAAACCAGACGCAGGTCGACCTGAGCCTCGTCGCGGCGGCGCCCGGGCTGCGCGTGCTCGGCCGGCTGGGCAGCGGCCTCGACAATGTCGACCGCCGGGCGCTGACCTCCCGCCGGATCCAGCTGGTACACGCACCGGGCGTCAATGCGGTGGCGACGGCCGAGTTCACGCTGATGCTGGCCCTGGCGCTGGCCCGGCGCCTGCCGGCGGCGGCGCGGGCCGCGGCGGTCGGCGCCTGGACGCGCACCGAGCTGATCGGGCACGACCTTGCCGGGGCGGCCATCGGCATTCTGGGCCTCGGCCACGTGGGCAGCCTTGTCGCACGGCGCGCACGGGCGATGGGCATGGAGGTCCTGGCGGCGCATCCCCGCCGGCGTGAGGACGACCCCGAGCTGCGGGAGGCGGGGCTCCGCCTGATGCCCCTGGACTCCATGCTGCGCGCCGTCGACCTCATCAGCCTGCACCTGCCCCTGGAGCCGGCCACACGCCATATCCTCGGCCGGCGCGAGCTGGCCCTGATGAAGCCGGGTGCATTCCTCGTCAACACCGCCCGCGGTGGGCTCGTGGATGAGGACGCCCTGGCCGAGGCCCTGGCCGATGGTTGGATCGCGGGGGCGGCGCTGGATGTGCGGGAGGTGGAGCCCCCACCCCTGCCCGACCCCTTGGCGGCCGCGCCCAATGTGCTGCTGACCCCCCACATCGCGGGTCTGTCGGCGGAGTCGCAGCGCACCGCGTGCCTGCGGGTCGTGGAGGGTGTGCTGGAGGCGCTGGGCGGGGACCGCGTGCCGCAGATGGCGGGACGGTGAGGAACCGGGAAGGGAGGGCGCCTCAGGGCGCCTTCCCTTCCTCCCCCACGCCGTTGGCGGCCGGAATCGCGCTGCCGAGGATCGCGGCCCGCAGGGTGTCGCCGCGCAGGCCGACCCGGAGCGACTCCACGGACAGGGCGTCCTGGGGCTCGATGTTGCCGAGGTTGACGTTCGGCCCGAAGCGGAGGATCAGGTCCTGCTGCTGCGCCTTCATGGGCGCCTCCCAGATCAGGTGGCCGGGGTCGGCGGCGGTCGCCAGCCCCTCCAGCTCATCCTCATCGATGGACCCGTCGTCGCGGTAGATCACGACGCCCTTGCCGGACTCGCGCCCCTCGACGATGACCTTCCAGGCGCCGTGGCCCAGGTCGGCGGCGATCTGCTCGCGGATGTTGCTCCGCGGCACGCGGTCGGCCGGGTGCTTTTTGCCCACCTCGGTCAGCACCCGCATGCCCATCTGCTGCGCCAGCTCGATCAGCCGGTTGCGCGTGCGGGCCGACATCTGGATCGTGCCGTCGGAGATCTCGATGTGGCGGAAGCCAAGGTCGTATGCCCGCCGCAGGAAGTCGCGCCCCCGGTTTTGGACCACGGCCACCTCCAGGAAGGTGGCCGCCCCGCCTACACGCGGAGCTCGATCCGCCAGTGGGCGGCGGAAACCGCCACCGAGCCCACCACCTCGGCGATGACCTTGCGGCGGGTGTCTCCGTCCACGACCGCCAGGGCCGCCGTCACGGCCCCCGGGTCGGGCGCGGCCACGGAGGCCGGAGCGGGCGCGACGGCCGCCAGCAGGCGCGCCCGCCGGCCAGCCAGGTCCGCGACCGCCCCCTCGAAGCGGCCCGCGTCCACCAGCCCCCGCCGCCAGGCGGTCCAGACGCGCTCCTCCTCCTCCGCCAAGCCCGCCAGCGCCCGTGCGAGCGTGTCCTCGACCGGCGGGGCCTGCCCCAGCCCCGCAGCCAGCGCCTCGGCGTCCACGACCGCGCCCGCCACCGCCCCCCAAACCGCGGCCTCCAGGTCGTCCGCGCGCACCTGGGCCGCGCCGCAGCCCGACCGGCAGGCGTAGTAGCGGTAGGTGCGCCCGCGGGCGCGCTGCGTCTTGCCGGCCATCGCCCCGCCGCAGCCCCCGCACCGGACCAAGCCCGAGAGCAGAAACGCCGACGCGGCCGGGCGCCGCACCCGCGCCCGCTTGGCCTGGGCGGCCTCCCACAGCCCGGCGTCCACGATCGGCGGCACCGCCACGTCCACCCCCGATCCCGGCGGCCGGGGGCGCCGGTACGGCACCCGCTGCTCGCGCGCCAGGTGCCGGTTCAGGTGGGCCCCGCCCGCGTCGTACCGCTCCACCCGCATGCGGCCGAGGTAGGTGGGGTTGCCCAGGATCCGCCGCATCGAGGTGCCGTCCCAGCTCCCGCGCCGCGGGGGGAAGGCGTCCTGCATGCGCCGGGCCAGGGCCCGGTAGCCGAGGTCGGGCTCGGCCGCGAACCACGTGAACGCCGCGATCACTCCGGCCGCCTCGCGAGGCGCGACCGCCAGCGAGCCGTCGCGCCACCGGTACCCGTAGGGGCAGGTGTAGTGCGGCAGCCCACCGCGCAGGGCCTTGCCGTGCCGCCCAAGGGCCGTGCGCGCGCGGATCTTGGCCTTCTCGTACTCGGCGATGGCCCCGCGCAGCTGGGCGAAGAGCTGCCCCTCGGCCGTGGCCCGCCACTCGAAGTCCACGAACTCGATGCGCACGCCGCGCCGCTCCAGCTCGTCCGTGGCCAGCAGTTGGTACACCAGCCGCCGCGCCAGCCGGTCGGGGTCCAGGCACACGAAGAGCCCGACGTCCCCGGTCCGCACCGCCGCCCGCAGCGCGGAAAGCGCGGGTCGCTCCCACAGCTCGCCGGAGACCCCGTCGTCCACGAACTCCACGACGGACGCGGCGCCGAGCTCGCGGGCGCGCGCGCGGCAGCGGGCCAGCTGCTCGCCCAGGCTGAACCCGCGGCGGGCCTGCTCCTCGGTGGATACGCGGGCGTAGACGGCCGCTACCAAGGCTCGGGCGGGGCGCCGGCCGGCTCCGCCGCAGGCAGGGAGGCCGGAGGCTGCCCAGGAGGGGCCTCGGGGCGGGGCGGCAGCGTCCGCCGCAGCCACAGCAGCAGGTGTTGGTGCGCGCGCCTCAGCGCGCGCGAATCCCCGTGCTCCGTGCGCACGATCTCGACGCGCGGGGTCTTCACGGGGCAGGTCTATGCCGCGTTCGCCCCCCGCCCGGCCTGTCAGGCGATATGGACAACCAGCCGGCGCCCTCCGGCTCCTGGGCTGCGCCCGCTCGGCCCATGGGACCGTCCCCGGCCCGTACCAGCGTGAGCTTGAAGCGGAGCGCCGGACGGGCAAGCCCGTGGCCGTCTGCGGCGAGCTTGGCGGGGACTTTTTGGGCGGCGCCCCTGCTCCTGGCGTGGGGCATTCACGAATCGCTCACAGCGGCCGTCGACGCCAACTGCGCCCCCACATCATGTGGTAGCGGACTCAGGTCGATGGCCAGGTTCACGAGTGGCGGCCACGTAGGGCGCAAACCAGTCGGACGGCGCGACGTCGGCGAAAGGCGTGGCGCTGGCGGACGGCTTCAGGCCCAGGGTCAGCACCAGCAGCTTGAGGAACTGGGCGCGGGTCAGGGTGGCGTCAGGCTGGAACGTACCGTCCGGATAGCCCGTCGCAATGCCCTTGCTGACGAGCGTCTGGATGGCCGCCGCCGCCCAGTACCCGGTTGGCACGTCCGCGAATCCCCCAGGGGGTTGGACCTGGCCTGTCCCGCTGCCCTGGCCGAGGGCCTGCCGCAGCACGGTCTCGATGTTGGCGAGGTCGCCCGTCGTGGGTGTGACGTGCAGCAGGGTGTGCACGGGCGCGGTCGGGTCCTGGAAGGCGTAGCCGCCGAACAGGTTGTCCAGATAGACCGCCACGGTCGGCTGGTGCAGCAGGGGGGCATGGCAGGTCTTCGCGCACGTGGGGCTGCCGTTGGTACCGAGGTCGATGCTGTCGACATCGTTCAGCGTCGCCGAGGTCTGCGTCGCGCTCTGCTGGGAGACGGCGGTCGAGTCCTGGTAGGTGACCTGGAGCTGCTGCTGGCTCTTCTGCGACTCGCCGCTGGTGTAGGAGACCCCCAGCGAGCCGCAGTTGCCGGTGCTGCAGCTGCCGACGTTGAGCTGGCCGCCCACCGTGAACTGGCTGGCGACGGTGTCGGTGACGGCGCTGGTGAACGTCGTCGAGCCGCCCTGGGTCACCTGGCTGGAGCTCTGCAGGGCGAACTTCTCGGACTTGGGCAGCGGCGCCACGTTTCCGTCCGCCGCATCCGAGGACGCGTCGGCGCCGTAGTTGAAGGTGGCGCCGTTGCCGGCGACGGGAGTGAAGCGCCGGCTGTCCAGGGTCGCGGATTGACCGCCGCCGGTGTAGAAGGGGTCGAGTTGCAGCAGGTTGGCCGCCTCGTCGGCGGTCAGCATGATTGTTCCGTTGTGGGAGGTGTAGCCCC
>DAHVAF010000268.1 GCA_027314765.1 Clostridia bacterium
GATTGCCTGCGGCTGAGCGGGCCGCCCCACCTCATGGTCATGAGGGCGGCCGGCACGCACAGGGCGTGGCATCCGGGCGACGGGCGCGGAGTCGGCGGCCCCCGCCGGTGCCGGCGCCCCAGGGGACTGCACGGACCGCCCCCGGGGCACGATCATCGGGATGGGTCGCACGGGTTTCTCCCGTGCGACTGCGGGGTTGACGGATGGACCCACACTCCGGGCGAGGTGGATCACCCGTGTACCGAGCCGACGAGCTCCGGCCAGGCGACATCATCCTCTGCACGGGCGCGCTGGATGTGCGGGACCCGCTCGGCCTGCTGTTCGTCTGGGCCAGCGACAACCCGTTCCAGCACGCGGTCCTGGTCGGCGACGGCGAGTTGCTGGAGGGGCTTGACGCGGTGGGCGCAGTTCCCCTCGACGAGTACGGGCCCGTCGGCTGGCGCTTCGAGGTCGCCGGGGCTTCGGACGAGCAGCGGCGCGCCGCGGTGACGGCCGCACGCAGCCGCGTGGGCCAGCCGTACGGCTACCGCGCCGTGATGGCCGAGGGGGCGCGGGTCCCCCTATATAAGCGCCTGGATCCCCACGACCTTGTCTCCTCGGCCCTGGTGGCATGGGCCTTTGGCCAGGCCGGCATTCAGCTCAGCTGGGATCCGCTGCCGAGCGTCGCCTCCCTCTCGTACAGCCCGCTTCTGCTGGGCCCGCGGCCGTGGCTCCGGGAGCGGGACCTGGCGGGCCACCCAAGCTGAGGAGGGCGTGGCGCGGCTCAGCCAGCCCGCCGCAGCCGGACCTCCATCCCAATCCCAGCCGCGGTGATCTGGCAGGCGCCAAAGGCGCTGACGGCCGCGAGGCGGTCGAACTCGGCCACCGAGTAGGCGCGGCGGCGCAGGCTCCGCAGGGCCCGCCCCATCATGAAGCCGCTCCAGCCCCGCAGCGCCGCCACCCGCACCTCCGCCGCGATGTCCGCGTCCGTGCAGTCCCGGTTCATGTCCTGGACGATGGCGAGCCCGCCCGGCCGCAGCACGCGGTGCATCTCATCCCGGGCGCGCAGCGGCTCGCCGAAGTTCTTGAACGCAGCCTGGCAGACGATCAGGTCGAACGCCCCATCCGGCAGCGGCATGCGCGCGGCATCCCCCTGGCGCAGCACGACCTCCACACCCGCCTCCCGTGCCCGCTCGCGTGCAAGCTCGACCATCGTGTGGCTCATGTCGAGGCCCGTGACGCGGAAGCGCCCCAGGCGCGCGATCGACGACATCTTCGCCGGCGACCCAGACCAGCGCTTCGAGTTCGGGCTCGACATCATCCTCAGGGGACTCGGCACGTACGCCGCCGGAACCACGGCATCCGGCGCCGCGCAGGCGGCGGCGGTCACGAATAAAAGGAATGGCGGCACCAGGCGCGAACGCCACGGCTCATGATGGACAGCGAAGCCATCCAGCGCCTGATCCCGCACCGCCCGCCGTTCCTCTTCGTCGACCGCGTGCTGGAGTGCGAGCCCGGCAAACGGGCGGTCGGCATCAAGGCCGTCAGCGCGGGGGAGCCCTACCTGGCGGGCCACTTTCCGGGCCGGCCGATTGTGCCGGGGGTGATCCTGATCGAGGCCATGGCGCAGGTCGGCGCCGTGGCGCTGCTCAGCGATCCGCGCTGGCAGGGGCGCATCCCCCTCTTCGGCGGGGTCGACGGGGTGCGCTTCCGCCGGCAGGTTCGCCCGGGCGACGTGGTCCGCCTGGAGGTCGAGATCGTGCGCATGATGCGCGGGCTTGGCAAGGGCAGGGGCACGGCGCGCGTGGACGGCGAGCTGGCCGCGGAGGGTGATCTGACGTTCGCGCTGCTCAGGGAGGACGCGGAAGCGGCACAGGATCCACCGGCCGACACACCGCCCAAGCATCATGAGGAGGGTTCCGTGTGAACATCTCGGAGCGGGCGCAGGCCCTCTCGCCATCGCCCACCATCGCCATCGACACCCGCGCCAAGGAGCTGGCGGCGGCGGGGCGTGACATCGTCAACCTCAGCGCCGGCGAGCCCGACTTCGACACACCCGCGCACGTGCAGGAGGCCGCCATCGCCGCCATCCGCGGCGGGTTCACCCACTACACGCCCTCGGAGGGCATCCGCGAGCTGCGCGAGGCGATCTGCCGCAAGCTGAAGCGGGAGAACGGCCTGGAGTACCGGCCGGAGCAGGTCGTGGTCACCGTCGGCGCCAAGCAGGCGATCCACAACGCCCTGCTCGTGCTCTGCAACCCCGGCGACGAGGTGCTTGTGCCCTCGCCCTACTGGGTCTCCTACACCGAGCAGATCCGCCTGGCGGGCGGGGTGCCCGTGACGGTGCCCACCGACGCCGGCGACGGCTTCCGCTGCCGCGCCGCCGACCTGGAAGCGTGCTGCACGCCCCGCACCCGCGGCCTGATCCTCAACAGCCCGAACAACCCCACCGGTGCCGTCTACCCGCTGGCCGACCTGCGCGAGATCGCCGAGCTGGCCCGCCGCAGGGGCCTCTGGGTCATCAGCGACGAGATCTACGAGGCGATGGTCTACGACGGCGCCGAGCACCACAGCATCGCCGGGCTCTGCCCGGAGCGGACGGTGCTGGTCAACGGCATGAGCAAGGCCTACGCCATGACCGGCTGGCGCGTGGGCTACGCGGCGGGCGACCCCGCCGTGATCCGCGCCATGGTCGCCCTGCAGAGCCAGACGACCTCCAACATCACGTCCGTCTCGCAGAAGGCCGCGATCGCGGCCCTGGACGGCCCCCAGGCGCCCGTGCGCGCCATGGTGGAGGAGTTCGCGGCCCGGCGCGGCTACGTGCTGGAGCGGCTGTCCACGATGCCGCGTATCGTGTGTCCGCCGCCCCAGGGCGCCTTCTACGTCTTCCCCGACGTGTCGGACTGCCTGGGCGGGGGCGGCGCGGCCGACGTGACCCGGCTCGTGGGGCGCGTGCTGGACGAGGGCGGCCTCGCCATCGTGCCGGGGACGGCCTTTGGCTCGACCCGCCACTTGCGCATCTCGTACGCCGCGTCGCGGGCGGTGCTGACGGAGGGCATGAACCGGCTGGAGGCCGTACTGAAGAAGGTGTAGGGCGTCGCGCGCGGGTCCGCGCGCGGCGTCCCCCGCCCGTCGTCAGGCAGATCCAGGTATGGCGGCGAGATTGGCTGACCTCAGGACCGAACGGGGGTGGGCGGCGGCTCCTGGCATTACAGCAATCTGGAGCATGGGCGAGCCGCTTTGTGGCATCGGAGGTGCGGCCTGTAAGCTGCACCTAGTCCTACCACAGGAGGTGCTTCCATGCACCGTACCCATCGGTTGCTGCCGCCGCTGCTCCTGGCCGCCGCCGTGATGATCGTGCCAAGCACCAGCGCGCTTGCGGCGTGGCAGGTGGTGACGCCGGCCGGCGGCGGGACCTCATGGTATCAATACCCGGGCGCCGCCAGCAGCGGAGGGGCCGGGGCCGGCACAAACGGCACGAGCAGTGGCAGCAGCGCCGGGTCCACGAGCGGCGGGACGAGCGCGGGCGGGAGCGGGACGGCCACGGGCGCCACCGGGGGCACGGGTGGCGGAACCACCACGACCACGGGGACGACCTGCATCGGGGACGGCTGGTACCAGAACTGCACCCCCAGCACGACATCGGGCAGCGGCGGCACCGGGACGAGCACAGGCGCCACAGGCACCAGCACCGGCGGGACCGGAACCTCCGGCGGCACGACGGCCGGCTCCACCACCGGCGGGGTCACCCTCACGGCCGACGAGCAGCAGCTCTTCAACACGGTCAACCAGCTGCGCACAAGCCACGGCCTGGCCCCCCTGGCCCTGAACGCCACCCTGGTGCAGCTCGCCCGCGAGAAGAGCCAGGACATGATCACGAACAACTACTTCAGCCACACCTCGCCCGACCTCGGCACGCCCCTGCAGATGCAGCAGAACGCGGGCCTCAGCTGCCAGGTCATGGGCGGGGAGAACATCGCCGCGGCCGCCAACATCGGCCTGGCGATCTTCTACTTCGAGAGCAGCCCGCCCCACATGGCGAACATCCTCTACCCGACCTACACGGTCACCGGCATCGGCGTCGTGGCCGACGGACCGTATGGCGTTTACGTCACGGAGGAGTTCGCGGGCGGCTGCTGACGGATGGTCTGCGCCGTGAACGGGCTGACCACACGCGCACGCCGCGATGGGGTGGACATCACGTCTGAAGTGCCGGGG
>DAHVAF010000150.1 GCA_027314765.1 Clostridia bacterium
GGGGGTGGCCGCCCCTCGAATGCGGCGGCGTCAGTTCGCCTCACTTGCTGGGAGGCACTGCTGGGGGCACAGCGGCTGCCCGGAGCGTCTCCGGGGCGATGTCAGCGCCGTTCGGCCAGACGATGGTGCCAAGGTCGCGGCCGACGCGCACTCTCCGAAAGAAGCTGCGATCCAGCAGGCGGGCAAAGACACCGCAGTAGTCGATCACGATGCCGTCAAGATCGATGGTCGCCCTGCACCCGTCCGAGAAGAGTAACCGCAGCAGCCGCGGCTCCAGTGGCTCCGCCGAAACCACATCGACCCCGCAGAAGGTGTCCCTCCGGCTCACTGCAGCGGGGGAACGGCCGCCAGGGGCTCGCTCTTGCGGGCTCGTTCCCAGTTGGCGAGGAGTTCGTCGCGGTGCAAGGCGGCCCACTCCATGACCGAGTCCAGCGCCCGCGGAGGAAGGTCGCCGCTCATCACGGCGAGTGTGTCCGGCGCGACCTCCACCACGTCGCCGCCATACCGGGCGTGAAACTGCGGTGGCTGGTGGTCACGATAGTACGTGGCGATGACGATGCCTGAAGAAGCGCGATATCTCGGGCATTGCCGCCTCACGACCGTGGGTTGCGCGGACCGGCCCAGGTGTAGCATGGTCGGCAGGATCGAGCCCGCGAACGGGGAACGCGCAACCCCGGGAGGGGTGCCGCGTGGCCAGGCAGATCGCCCTGACGTTCGACTTCGATGGCGAATCCAGCGTGTACTACCGGCGGACGGAGTTTGAGAACCAGGCGCCGGCCCTGGACACGGGCCTGCGCGAGTTCGGGCCGCTCGTCGGGATGGACCGCATCCTCGACATGGCCGGACAGGTCGGCATCCCGGTCACCGTGTACGTGCCGGGGCGCATCGTGGACAAGTATCCCGACAACTGCCGCCGGATCGTCGCCGCCGGGAGCGAGATCGCCCTGCATGGCTACGACCATGAGCGCTGGGGCGAGCTGTCGGAGCAGGAGGAGCTGGACGTGATGCGCCGCTCCATCGCATCGATGGAGCGGATCGCGCCAGGCCCCTACGGCTTCCGCTCGCCGGCCTGGGCGCTCAACGACAGAAGCCTCGACATCCTCCTCGACCTCGGCGTGGCGTACGACTCCAGCCTCATGCAGAAGGACACCACCTACCTGGTGCAGACGCCGAGCGGCCGCACGCTGCCCGAGGTGCCGGTGCACTGGAGCCTGGACGACTGGCCGTACTACGGCTTCATCCCCGGGGCCGGGCGCGGGAACCGGCCCGTGGCCCCGAGCGAGCTGATGGGCCTCTGGTACGAGGAGGCGAGCGGCATCCTCCAGTACGGCGGCCAGCCGGTGCTCACGTGCCATCCGCAGATCAGCGGCCGCGCCGCCCGCGTGCTGGCCCTCCGGGACCTGGTCCGCCGCTTCCAGGCCGAGGGCGTCGAGTTCGTGTCCATGAAGGCGCTGGCCGCCCAGGCTACGGGCGAGCCTGTGCGCTTTCCATTGCGGTGGTGAGGTAGGCGGGGCGGTCGCCGCGCGCGAACCGGGCCCGGACCTCGCCCTCGGAGATGCCGTGCGCGCGCTGCATTTCGTCCAGGGCCCGCTGCCAGACGGCGAA
Source organism: Clostridia bacterium (assembly GCA_027314765.1). Lineage (GTDB taxonomy): Bacteria > Bacillota > Sulfobacillia > RBS10-35 > JAJYVM01 > JAJYVM01. Next base: position 1,606 of record DAHVAF010000150.1, read on the forward strand.
GAAGGCGCCCCAGTCCGGACGGCGGCCGTCGGCGTCGACGATCCCGTACTCCGGCGCCAGCCCCCAGGAGGAGAGCGTGCGGCCGGTCTTGGCCAGAACGGCCGGATCGGCCGCCAGGGCCGCGATGGCGCGGCCCACGAAGTACGGGGTCTCCGAGGCGGCGAAGTCGGGGTGGGCAGCGACGGCGTCCCGCCACGTGGGCTCGGTGACACCGAATCCCTCCAGCATGGCCTCCGAGCGCAGAAACCCAGGCGTGACGGCCACGGCGGCGACCCCGGTGCCGGCGAGGTCGGCGGCCATCGCCTCGGCCAGGTGGATGGCCGAGATCTTGGCCAGGCTATAGAAAAGCTCGCCGCGGTAGCCATAGCCGACGCCGTCCGTAACCTCGACCACGAGGCCGGCGCCGCGGGCGACCATCAGCGGCACGCCATGGCGCACCGCGAGGATGTGGGCATGGACGGCCCGCTGCTGCATCAATAGGCCCGGAGCCATGGCCATCTTCCAGAACGGCGTGCCCCACTGCGCCAGCTCGTCGCCGCCCCAGACGTCGTTGACCAGCACGTCGAGGCGGCCGCCCTGCTCGGCCGCCACCCGCGCGAAGAGCGCCTCCACCTCGGCCTCGACGGTGTGGTCGACGCGGACGGCGACGCCGGCGCCGCCCGCCGCCGTCACCATCGCCGCCGTCTCGTCGATGGTTTCGGGCCGGCCTCTGGTGGCGGGCTTCCCCCGCACACTGCGCCCCGTGCAGTAGACGGTGGCGCCCGCCTCGCCCAGGCTGACTGCGATGGCGCGGCCCGCCCCGCGCGTGGCCCCCGCGACGACGGCGACGCGGCCCGTCAGCGGCCCGCCCATACGGTCAGCACCACCTTCGCGAATGGGGCGCTACTCAAAACAGGTCGCGCAGGCGGCAGGTGAAGCCGGGGACGACGGGCTCCTCGATGACGTCGTCGGGGTGGGACCATGTGCGCGCGGACTCGCCGGGGGCATGACGGGTGAGCGACTCAGCCTCAGGATCCACGACCCAGGCTGCCCGCACGCCGACGGCGAGGTACTCGGCGACTTTGCGCTGCAGATCTGGCTCCGACGGGCCGTGGACCTCCACGGCGAGGTCCGGCGGGAATCCCAAGCATCCCGGCGTCCGGGCGGCGCGCCGCCCGCGATCGCCCGCACAGAAGGCGACGTCCATGCCGCGCAGGGTTTCAAGCGGCTCCCGTTGCGTGTATACGCCTGTCTCGACCCCCAGGACCGTGCCAAGCCGGTGCGAGCGCACAAACTCGCGCAGAACGGAGCCGATGTTCATGGCGACGTAGCTGTGCCGTCCCCCAGCCGGGCCCATGGTGACCAGTTCCCCGCTGTCGATCTCATAACCCCAACCTTTGGGGAGCCGGCAGAGCTCGTCGGCGGTCCAGGGCTTTCTGGTCACGGTGGCCACGGGCGCGGTCCCCCCCAAGAAAAGTGTAGCGCGCCGCTCAGGGCGTCGCGACGATCCAGACGCCGAGGGAATCCTTGACGCCCTGGCCGGTCACCTCCCCCGGCTTCTTGTCGTTGACGAAGGTATAGAGCGGCAGGCCCCTGTAAGTGACCTGCTTCCGCCCCGCCAAGTTGGTTGCGACGCCAAGCGCGCCCGGCACCCCCGCGGCCTTGGTCGGCGTGCCCCTGGCCAGCAGCGGCGGCCACAGCGCCAGGCAGGCCTGGTCACAGTCAGGATTGCCTGGGCTGTCCGCCGTGTACGTATACAGCGTCAACCCCTGGGCGTCGACCAGGATCTTGCCCTGCGCGGCGCTGGCGATTCCGACCGTGACAGAGGGCCCGCCGGGTGCCGCCGGTCCGCAGGCCGCCAGCAGCAGCGCCGCGCCCGCCAGCAGCCCTCTGCAGGTGCGCAATGACGCCCCTCCCTCCGAGTGGACGGACCCACTCTAAGAGCCCGGCAAACAATAATCTGATCGGATCGGGTCAGGTTATTGTATGACATCTGGTAACCTGCGCACCGTCTCCGCTTCCGGGCTCTCGGTCATCGGGGCCTGTGCCCCTCGCTACAGCATCCCGGACCTAGAAGAAGC
>DAHVAF010000279.1 GCA_027314765.1 Clostridia bacterium
GTCGCGGCGCTGCATGGCATCTCCGAGGCCGAGGTCATCGAGCGCCACGCGGCCGCAACCTACCTCGTCTACTTCCTCGGCTTCAGCCCTGGCTTCGCCTACATGGGCGAGGTCGACGCCGCGATCGCCACCCCGCGCCGCGCGCCGCCGCGGACCCGGGTGCCGGCCGGGTCGGTGGCCATGGCGGCCAGCATGACGGGCGTGTACCCGGCCGCCACGCCGGGCGGCTGGCGGCTGCTCGGCCGCACCCCGCTCACCGTCTACGATCCGGGGCGGGCGCAGCCCACCCTCTTTCAGCAGGGGGACGAGGTCACGTTCGAGCCCATCGGTGCGGCACGGTTCGCGGAGATGGCGAGCGCGGAGCGAGCGCCGGCGCCGCCCCCGCAGGCGGGCGATCCCGTCTTCCACGTCGTGCGCCCCGGTCCGCTGACGACCTTCCAGGACCTCGGCCGCGCCGGCCACCAGGCGGCCGGCGTGCCTGTCGCCGGTGCCGCCGACACTGTCGCGCTGCGCCTTGCCAACCGTCTTGTGGGCAACGCCGACGGCGCGACGGCGCTTGAGATCACGGTGATGGGCCCTCAGCTCACGGCCCTGCGCGAAACGGCCGTCGCCATCTGCGGCGGCGACCTTGGCGCGAGCCTGGATGGCTAGCCGGTGGCGCCTGGATGCGCCGTGATCGTCCGTCGCGGCCAGGAGCTGCGCTTCCGCGGCCCGATCGCCGGCTGCCGGGCGTATCTGGCCGTCGCGGGCGGTCTCCTGGCACCGCGCACCCTCGGCAGCGCCTCGGCCGACCTGCTGGGGCGAATCGGACCCCGCCCGTTGCAGGCAGGCGACCAGCTCCTCGCCGGGCCGGCGCCGGCGCGGGATGTCGCGGGCCGCCGGCTGCGCCCCGGGGCCTATGCGCTACCGTCCGGTGCTGAGCTCGAGGTCGCGGTCGTACCCGGCCCCCAGGAGGACTGGTTCCCGGCCGCGGAGCGCTTCTACGCGGGAAGCTACGGCGTGCTGCCAGCCTCGGATCGGACTGGGCTCCGGCTGGACGGGGCAGCCGTCGAGCCGAAGCCGGGTGAGCTGCTGTCGGAGGCGACGCCGCTGGGCTCGATCCAGGTGCCCTCGGACGGCCGCCCCATCGTGCTGCTGGCGGGCCGGCAGACCGTGGGCGGCTACGCGAAGATCGGTGTGGTCTGCACGCCCGACACCTGGCGCCTGGCGCAGATCCGCCCCGGCACGACGCGGGTGCGCTTTGTGCCCGTGGGCCTGACCGAGGCGCACGCCCGCTACCGCGCGGCCCTGGCGGCGCTGGAGGGCGCGATCTACTGATGGTAAGCGCGGGTCCTCCCGCGCGCACGCGGAGTCAGCGGAGTCAGCGGAATGAAAGGAAGATGTCGCCGACGGGCGCCGTCACGCCCGGGAAGAGCGGGCAGGCGAGCCTGTCACCCTCGCGGAGGATGGCGGTCTCGACGTGGGCCCCGTCTCGGAGCTCGAAGACGTGGAGGGCGTCCTCGTCCGGGTCGGCGATCCAGTACCAGCGCACGCCAAAGCGGGCGTAGGTCCGCATCTTGACACCGAAGTCGCGATGCGCGGTCGAGGGTGAGAGCACCTCGACAAGCAGGTCGGGGGCGCCCTGCACGTTGTCCTCCGTGATGATCCCCATACGGTCGCTGGCGATGAAGAGGAGGTCGGGCTCGGCGGCAGAGTCCTCGGGGTCGAAGACGACGTCGGTCGGGGCGGTCACCGTCACCCCGAAGCCAGCGGTCTCCCCACGGACGAGAAAGGCAAGCAGCTTCGTGACGATCCGCTGGTGGCGCCACTTGGGTGCCGGGCTCATGACGATCCGCCCCTCCAGCAACTCGTAGCGACGGCCGTCGTCGGGCATCTGCCGGAGGTGTTCGTATGTGAGCTTTGGCTCGATGCGGCGCCCCGCGCTGGATCACCGTCCTGATCCGACTATAGAGGAGGTCATCTCGATGGACATCAACGTCGACATGGGCGAGGCGTTCGGCGCCTGGACCGGCGGCCCCGACGAGGCCATGCTGCAGGCCGCCACGTCCGCCAATGTCGCCTGCGGCTTCCATGCCGGCGACCCCCGCACCATGGCGCGCACCGTCGACCTCTGCCGCCGCCTCGGCCGCAACGTGGGCGCGCACCCGTCCTACCCGGACCTGGTGGGCTTCGGCCGCCGCGCCATGGCCGCCACGCCCGAGGAGGTGCGCACGGACGTCCTCTATCAGCTGGGCGCGCTGGACGCGTTCTGCCGCGCCGCCGGGGTGCGCATGCGCCACGTCAAGGGCCACGGCGCGATCTACAACGTGGCGGTGAAGGACGCGGCGACGGCCCGCGCGATGGCCGAGGCGGTGGCTGCCTTCGACAGGACGCTGTGGTTCTTCGCCCTGCCCGGCACCCTCCTGGGCGAGGCGGGCCAGGCCGCCGGGCTGCGCGTGGCCTGGGAGGCGTTCGCGGACCGCGCCGTGCGCCGCGACGGGACGCTGGTGCCCCGCGGCAGTGCCGATGCGATGATCACGGACCCCGAGGCGGCGGCGGCCCGTGCCGTGCGCATCGCCCGCGAGCGCGTCGTGGTGCCGGCCGACGGCGGCGAGCCGATCCCCTGCCGCGCCGACACGATCTGCGTGCACAGCGACACGCCGGGGGCGCCGGCCATCGCCGCCGCGGTGCGCGGGGCCCTGGAGGCGGCGGGGGTCGCCGTCAAACCGCTGGCGGACTGAGCGGCGATGTTGGTGGGGCCGCGCGTACGCGCGGCCCCGTCCCAAATGCCATCAGATCGCGCCGGCCGTGCGCAGCATGCCTTCGCGGACCCGGCCCGCGATGGGGCCAGGGGTGCCCTCGCCGATGACGTGGCCGTCGATCAGCCCCACCGGCATCGCCTCGCTGCCCGTGCCGGTGAAGAAGACCTCGGATGCCGCCAGCATCGCGCTGACGCCGAACGCCTCCTCGCGCACGGGGATGCCGAGGTGCTTGGCCGCCTCGATGATGTGCATGCGCGTGATGCCCGAGAGGATGTGCGGGCCCTCGGGGTGGGTGCGCAGGACGCCGTCGATCACGGCGAAGAGGTTGGTCGAGGAGCCCTCGGTGACGATGCCGTCGCGGACAAAGATGGCCTCGGCGGCGCCGGCCTCCTCGGCCTGGGTCTTGGCCAGGGTGTTGAGGAACAGGCCGACGGACTTCACGTTGCACATGTGCCAGCGCAGGTCGGGGACGGTGATGGCGGCGACGGCCTTCGTGACGGGGCTCGGGTCGAGCGGCGGCGCCTCGCGCGCGATCATGAAGATCGTGGGGCGGGACTCCTTGGGCATGGCGTGCTTGCGGGGGCCGGGGTTGCCGCGGGTGACCTGCAGGTAGACGGAGGTCTCCGGGTACGGGCTGCGGCGCACACACTCCTCGATCGCGGCGCGGATCTCCTCGACCGGCGGCAGCGGCAGGCGCATGATGGCGGCGCTCCGCACCAGGCGGTCCAGGTGGGGTGACATCGCAAAGAGCTTCCCGTTGTACGTGCGCACGACCTCGTAGATGCCGTCGGCGAAGAGCAGGCCCCGGTCCTCGATGGACACGGTGGCCCGCTCATAGGGCACGAACTCGCCGTTCAGGTAGACCTCCACGCGATCACTCCTCGTGGGCCTTCTGGCGGGGCGCTTCCACAGACGGGCCTGGGTTCCCTACTATTCCGGGGCGCGGGTCGGCGCGTCCACCAGGGCGCGCAGGGCGGCGGCGTACGCGTCGAAGGCGGCGCGGCCGGCCGGCGTCAGGGCGAGCCACGTGCGCGGGCGCTTGCCCACGAAGCCCTTGATCACCTCGATGTATCCTGCCGCCTCGAGCACGCCGAGGTGCTTGGAGAGCAGCGAGTCGCTGACCTCGACGAGGTCGCGCAGGAAACCGAACTCCACCCGGCCCGCGCTGGCCAGCGCCGCCATGATCGACAGGCGCACAGGGGCATGGATCGCCCCGTCCAGGCGGTGGCGGGGGTGGGTGCTCACGGCGGTCAGGCCCGCCATACGCGCCAGGCTCCATAGAGCATGGGCAGGGCGGGCAGGCAGCCGAAGAGCATGACGGCCGGCGCGGGATGGGTGGGCGAGGCCGTCACGCGAAAGACCACGTCCGCGGCCACCAGGCCGACGAATGCCGACGTCAGCCGGGTCTCGAGGCGGGCCGGGGTGCGGCCGACGACGCGCTGGGTGAGGGCGTAGGCCAGCACGGCCACGGCGAACGCGGCGAAGCCGAAGGCGACGACGCTGCCGGCGAGGCCGCCGGTGACGGGCGGCGCGAAGGTGCCGCAGGCGGACGTCAGTAGGCCACCGGCCAGCCATACCCAGGCCGGCCAGCGGCCCCGCGGGCCGACGTGCCGCTGCATGCGGCCGATCTCGGCGAGGGCGTGCTCAGGGGTCATCGCCACCCACATCACCTGCCGGCATCTACTGTACCTGCGTTCAAGTAGACGCGCAAACGGAAACTGGTCGAGGGTCAGCGCTGGCAGCGCTGCACGAAGCGCTGGTGGACGCGGCGGTCGCGGGTCAGCTCCGGGTGGAAGGCGGCGGCGAAAAGGCTGCCCTGCGCGCACATCACGACCTTGCCCTCGTAGGTGCCCAGCACCTCGACCTCGGGACCCACCCGCTCCACGTACGG
>DAHVAF010000281.1 GCA_027314765.1 Clostridia bacterium
GCGGCTGGCCGCTGCGGCGCATGTCCGCTTCGGCCGCCGCCAGGGTGTCGATCGCCCCCAGCAGCCGGCCCCGGTCCGACCAGCCTTCCAAGGGGCCGCCACCGGGCGCGCCCCCCGCCAGCAGGGCCACCAGGCGGTCGCGGAGGACCCCGGCCAGATCGCGGGCCACCTGGGAGAAGTCGCGCCCGTCGACGTAGAACCGCTCGACCTCGGCCATGGCGCCCGCCGCATCCCCCACGGCGACAGCGGCCAGCGTGCGCAGGATCCCCGCCTCGTCGGCGGCGCCCGCGATGGCCGCCACGTCGTCGGCGGTCAGCCCTTCGCCGGCGTAGGCGATGCCCTGGTCGAGCAGGCTGAGGGCATCGCGCATGCCGCCCTCCGCGCGCCGCGCGATCGCGCCGAGGGCCGCGCCGTCGATGTCCAGGCCCTCGGCCACGCAGATCTCCCGCAGCCGGCCGGCGATCTCTTCCTCCGTAAAGCGGCGAAAGTCGAAGCGCTGGCAGCGCGAGAGCGCCGTGAGCGGAATCTTGCGGGGGTCGGTGGTGGCGAGGATGAAGACCGTGCCCGCCGGCGGCTCCTCCAGCGTCTTCAGCAGGGCGTTCCACGCCTGCTCGGTCAGCATGTGGACCTCATCGATGATGTAGACCTTGGCGCGGCCGGCGATGGCCGCGTAGCGCGTATCCTCGCGCAGGCCCCGCACCTCGTCGATGCCGCGGTTGCTGGCCCCGTCGATCTCCTGCAGGTCGAGGAAGCGGTCGGCCGCGATGGCCTCGCAGTTGGCGCAGCTCCCGCACGGCTCGCCCTGCCGCGGCTGCAGGCAGTTGGCGGCCTGGGCCAGGATGCGGGCCACGGTGGTCTTGCCGGTGCCGCGCGGGCCGCAGAAGAGGTAGGCGTGGTGCAGGCGCCCGGTCGCCAGCGCGTTGCGAAGCGTGCGGGTCACGTGCTCCTGGCCGACCATCTCCGAGAAGCGGCGCGGCCGCCAGGTGCGGTAAAGCGCGCGGTAGGCGTCCAGGCCCAAACCCCTCCCGCCAGCCCGGGAACTGTAAAGGCGTCGCCTTCGCGACGCCTTTACAGCATAATAACAAAAATGGCCGTGCGTCCGCCGTCGACCGCGAACGCTCAGGCGGCACGCGACACGCTCGGCTCGGGCCCGGCAACCCCGCGGCACACGCGCGCACCCGCTTACCGTTGCTTCCTTCCGGACCTGGCGGGGTTCACGGACGCGCGTTGCGCGGGACCCGACCGTCAACGCCTGCCTGCCGCACCCGACCCTGCGCGCCGGGGCCTCGGGCGGCCCATCGACCCCGCTGTAGCGGATTGCGGGTTCAGGGCACCGCTGCCTCCCCGTCTAGCACGGCCAAGCGCTCAAAAAGTGGCGGAAGGGGCGGGATTCGAACCCGCGGTGGGCTTTCGCCCACACACGCTCTCCAGGCGTGCCGCTTAATCCACTTGCGTACCCTTCCGAAGCCTTTGCCTTGGGCGCGCCGCGAATGCGCGGCGCGTTCACGGGACCCGGTTCCCGAGGCGAAAAGATGGCGGAGGGGGTGGGATTCGAACCCACGGTGCCCTCTCAGGCACACGGCTTTTCGAGAGCCGCACCTTCAACCGCTCGGACACCCCTCCGAAATTCCCGTCACCGTCGGTCGCGAAAGAACGCGCGCAGGATCTCGGCGCACTCCGCCGCACGCACCCCCGCCGCCACCTCGAGGCGGTGGTTCAGCCGCGGATCGCGCACGATATCCATGAGCGAGCCGGCCGCGCCGGCCTTGGGATCCTCGGCGCCGATCACCAGCCGTTGCACCCGCGCCAGCACGAGCGCGCCCGCGCACATGGGGCAGGGCTCCAGCGTCACATAGAGCGTGGCCTCGTCCAGGTGCCAGGTGCCGGCCGCGGCGGCCGCGGCCCGCAGCGCGAGGATCTCAGCGTGCGCCGTCGGGTCGGCCAGCTCCTGGCGGCGGTTTCGGCCGCTCGCCAGCTGGATGCCCGCCCGCACCACCACGCAGCCCACCGGCACCTCACCGGCCCGCCCGGCGGCGGCGGCCTCGGCCAGCGCGACGCCCATCCAGCGGTCGTCATCGGAGAACATCTCGGGCGAGGTCACTGTGTCGAAGCCACCGGCATCCGTACCTCACCTGCGCCGCGCGCTTCAGCGTATCATGCGCCACATCGGGCGGCAACGCGGACGGAAAAGGGCCCGCGGTCCTGCCGGCCGCTGGCCCCATGCGCTGCACTTGGTGCGCCCGGAGGGATTTGAACCCCCGGCCAAGGGTTTAGGAAACCCCTGCTCTGTCCAACTGAGCTACGGGCGCATCCGCAGGGCCAGACTAACATCGCCGGCGGGGACGGTCAAACGCAGCTAGTCGTTTGAGGCCGCCAGCTCGCTCGGGGCGGGCGCGGGACGCTTGCGCACGAGCCCGAGGCGGGCCAGGAACTCGCCGAAGTCGTCGAGGTACGTGTAGACGCACGGGACGAAGAACAGCGTCAGCAGGGTCGAGGTGATCAGGCCGCCGATGAGCACGGTCGCCATCGGCGAACGCTCCTCCGACCCCGCGCCGAGCTTCAGGGCCAGGGGCAGCATGGCGAACACCATCGTGCACGTCGTCATCAGGATGGGGCGCAGCCGCGCGCGGCCCGCCTCGATGATGGCCTCGGCGCGCGCCAGACCGCGAGTGCGCAGGATCTGCGTGAAGTCGACCAGCAGGATCGCGTTCTTGGCCACCAGGCCCATCAACATGATGAGCCCCATGAAGGAGTACAGGTTCAGGGTGTTGCCGGAGACGGCAAGGGCGCTGAACGCGCCGACGGTCGCCAGGGGCAGGCTGAACAGGACGGCGAGCGGGTAGAGCAGCGACTCGTACAGGGCCGACGTCAGCATGTAGACGAGCAGGATCGAGAGCCCGAAGGCCTGGAACAGCGGGCCGAAGACCTGCTGCTGCTGCTGGGACTGGCCGCCGAGCGACCACGTGTAGCCGGGCGGCAGGCCGAGGCTGTTCATCAGGTTCGTGACTTCCTGGGTGGCCTGCCCGAGCGGGATGCCGCTGGTGGCGGCGTCCAACGAAACCTGCAGCTGGCGGTTCAGGTCGCTGATCTGCGCCGGCGCGTTCGTCTGCGTGACGGTCGCGACCTGGCCCAGCCGGATCACGGCCCCCGATGCGGCCGTCAGGGGCAGGGTCTCCAGCTGCTGCGGGGTCATCGTGCTCCCGCCCGCCACGCTGACCACGATCGGTGTCTCGATCGTGCTCCCGTTCGGGATCAGGTTGCTGGCCGTGGTGCCCGCCACCGCTGTCTGCACGGCCTGGCCGATCTGCGTCGCGGTGACGCCGAAGTATGCGGCCTGGTTACGGTTGATCGTCACGTCGAGCTCGGGGGTCTGCTGCGCCGCCAGGCTGCGGACGCCGACGACGCCCGGCAGGCCCTGCATCTGCGTCGCCGCGCGCCCCGCGAGGGCGTTGAGCGTGTTGATATCCGGGCCCTGCAGCACGACGCCGATGGCCTGGCCGCCCCCGCCGGGGCCGAGACCGCCGGAAAGGGTCGGCACGATCACAGCGCCCGGGAACTGGCGGCCGAGCCCGCGCACCTGGGTCAGGTAGGCCTGGATGGCTGGCCGCTGCCCCACGGGCAGCAGGTCGACGCTGATCGAGCCCGAGTTGGCGCCCGCGCCCCCGAAGGGCCCGCCGCGGGAGCCGGCGGTGACATAGGTGTCCTGAACGCCGCGCATGGCCCGGATCTCGGTGTCGAGGCGGTTGACGACGGCTTCGGTGGGCGCGAGCGCGGTCCCCACGGGCATCTGGATGTGGACCTGGAACTGCGAGTTGTCCTCCGTGGGTGTGAACGCGGTCCCGACCCAGCCCAGGGGAATGAACGCGATGCTCACCAGCAATGCCAGCACACCGCCCGCGATGACCAGGCCCCGGCGGCGCATGGCGCCCGCGATGGCGTGGCCGTACCAGTCGCGCAGGTGGCCGTAACCGCGCTCCCACGCGGCCGAGAAGCGCGTCCACAGACCCATGCGCCCGACCATGCGGACCAGCACCTCTTCATCGAGGGGCTCCTTCAGCCAGCGCGCGGACAGCATGGGCGTCAGCGTGAAGGACACAAAGAGCGAGAAGAGCGTGGCGATCACGATCGTGAGCCCGAACTCGCGGAAGAACTGCCCGACCAAGCCGCTGGTGAACGCGATGGGCGCATACACCACGACGTCCGTCATGGTGATGGCGATGGCCGCCTGGCCGATCTCGGTCCGGCCGTCCAAGGCCGCCTGCTCGGGCGATTTCTTCATGGCCAGGTGGCGGTTGATGTTCTCCAGCACGACGATGGAGTCGTCGACCAGGATGCCTGTGATCAGGGAGAGGGCCACGAGCGAGACCCCGTCGAGGCTGAAGCCGAGGAAGTACATCAGCGTGAAGGTCGAGATCAGCGAGGTCGGGATCGCGAGGATGACGATCAGCATGTTGCGCGGCCGGTGCAGGAACAGCAGGAGCACGATGGCCGGCAGGATGATGGCCAGGATCAGGTCATCCTCCACGGCGCGCATCGACGCGAAGGTGTAGGTCGTCGCGTCGTTGACGATGGTCATGTGCACGCCCTGGGGGAGTGAGGCCTGCAGGCGGCTGATCGTCTGCCTCACCGCGGCGTCGACGGCGACGATGTTGGCGCCGCTCTGGGCCTGGATGGACAGGCCGACGGCCTGCTGGCCGTCCAGCAGCGTCTCCTGGTTGGGCGGCGCGTAGCCCTGGTCGACGGTCGCGACCTGCGACAGCAGCACGTTGCCCTGCGAGCGGCTCGCCACCACGAGGTTATCCAGCTGGCTCGCGTTCTGATAGTAGGCGTTGGTCTGCATGCTGCTGGTCACGCCGTTGACCGTCGTGCTGCCACCCGGAACCGAGACGTTCTGCGCCGAGATGGCGCCGTTGATCTGTGCCAGCGAGACGCCGTACGCGGCCATGGCCTGCGGGTTCACGGTGACGTTGACCTGGGGGATCAGGCCGCCCTGAACGCTCACCGAGGCGACGCCCGGCACCTGCGACAGTTCCGGCTCCATGACATTGTTGGCCAGGGCATAGAGCTGGTCGGGCCGCAACGCGCCGGCGATCGCCAGGTTCATGATGGGGGAGGCGTTGGGGTTGGCCGACAGCACCGTCGGCGTGAGCGTGCCGGGCGGGAAGCTCCGCTCGATGCGGTTCACGACCTGCGACACGCTGTTGGCGGCCTGGGTCACGTCGGTCCCCAGCACGAACTCGATGGCGACGGTGGAGCTGCCCGGCGACGAGTTGCCGCTCATCTGCTGGATGCCGGCGATGCCGGAGACGGCGTTCTCGACGGGGAGGGTGACCTGCTGGAGCATGTTCTCCGGCGTGGCGCCCGGCAGCTGGACGGAGACCAGCACGAACGGGAAGCTGACGTTGGGCAGCTCCTGCACAGGCAGCCGGGTGTACGAGATCGCCCCCATGATGAGCAGCCCGAGGATGATCATGATGAGCGTCACCGGGCGCCGGATCGCAAGGCGCGTCAGGCCCACCTGGAGCTACCCCCTCCGCGCGTCAAGGGTCAGTGGCCGGCCGAGGCGGAGCCCGTCGCCCGCCGCGCCGTGCCGGATCCGGTGGCGGGCCGGCCGCCGCCGGCGGGCGCGCCCGCCCCGCTGATGACCACGCGGTCGCCCGGCGCCAGGTAGGTGGTGTCACTGGTGACGACCGCGTCGCCGGGGCCGACGCCAGAGGTCACCTGCGCCATCACCGTCGGCGAGGATCCCATCAGCCCGCTGACGCCGACCTGCACCGGGACGAGGGCGATGACATTGTTCTTCACGACGTAGACCTGGGTCTGGCCGTTGATCGTCTGAATGGTGCCAGCGGGCACCCCGATCGCGCCCTGCACCTGCGCGGTCGTGATCGTCACGTTGACGGCCGAGCCGGGCATCAGGCGGCTCGACCCCGAATCCGGCGTCACGTACACGGTGAACGTGAGCGACTGGCTCGTGGCCGACGGCGATAACGAGCTCACGTGGGCGGATAGCGCTGGCCCGCCATCCAGCGGGTCGATGGTGGCCGCATCCCCGACCTTCACCTGGCCCGCCTGCTGCTGGGGGACCGGGACCTGCACATTCACGCCACTTCCCACGAGCGTGAAGAGCGGCGTCGCCGGGCTGACCGTCGCCCCCACGGAAACGTCGCGGGCCTGGATCGTCCCGTCAAACGGCGCCGTGATCGTCAGCTCGTTCACCTGTTGCTGGCGCAGGGCCAACGCGGCCTGCATCTCGGCCACGACCTGCTTCTGGGTGTCGATGGTGGCCTGGGGCGAGGGGGAGGGCGACTCCAGGGCCTGCAGGCTGGCCTCGGACTGCTGAAGAGCCGTCTGCGCCTGGCTCACGGCTGCCTGCGCCCGATCGATCGCCGTCTGCAGGGCCGGTGCGCTGAGCGTGCCGAGCAGCTCGCCCTGCGTCACGCTGTCACCCGGGTTGACGGTGAGCGTGGCCAGGGACCCCGAGGATGGCGCCGTCACCGTCCAGTCGTTCTGGTACTGGACCGTGCCGGCCGCCTGCACGATCTGGGTCGCGGCGCCCTGCTGGGGCATGTTGATATCCACCTGCGCCGTCATCCCGTCATGGAGGCCGGACGGCGGGTTGCCCAGGGTGATCTGCACGTTGAGGTAGCCGGCCTGCCCCGGCGGGTTGACGAGCGTCGCGCCCTTGCCGGTCAGGGAGGTGCCCGTCACGCCGGTCGTCGCCTGGGCGGCGGAGCCTGTGCCGACCGCCGTGACCGTGCCGGCCGTGGTCGTGCTCAGGGCGGGCACAAGGACGCTGACGGTCTGCCCCGTGGCCACCGTCACCGTCTGCGGCACCTGCGCCATGACGAGCACGGGCGAGTTCGGGGCGATGATCTGCAGGAGGGACTCCCCCTGCGCCACGGCGGCGCCGAGCGTCACGTTGACGACTTCGACGTTGCCGGCGCCGGGAGCCGTGATGTTGACCGCCTGCTGCGCGCTGATCAGCGCGTCCTGCTGCTGCTGCAGACTCGCCGTGGCGTTATCCACGGCGAGCTTGGCCTGGGTGATGGAGGTCGCCGTCGCGAACGCGGCCGGGTTCTCCTCCTGCTGCAACTGCAGCTGGGCCTGGGCCAGCGCCGCCTGCGCCGAGGCGAGGTTGGAGGCCGACACGCCGCTGTCATCGAGGGTGGCCAGGACCTGGCCGGCCTTGACCTGCGTGCCCACGTCCGCGTTGAGCGAGGAGACCACGCCGCTCGTCTGCGGGTTGATCTGCACGGAATTGACGGGGTTGACGGTGCCGGTGAGGGACAGGGCGGCGGTGAGCTCGCCGGAGATCGCCTTCGCCACCGTGACGGATGTCACCGCGCCGCCGCTGCCGCGGGCCGTACCCGCCGCCGGCGGCCGCCCGGCCGTGGATACCGCCTTGCTATTGTGGCTGCGGCTCACCACCACGCCGACCAGCACCAGGACCACTAGGAACGCCACCCAGCCCCAGATCCGTCGCAAGTCGGCGGCCCTCCCCAAATGCTCCAGCCCGCGGGACCATAAGCGTCACGAGTATGTGCGGCAGTGGTAAAGAACCGATGAATGCAAAACGGTGCCGCGTCTCCCCAGGCAGCATCGTCGCGTCCGGCCGGGAAATACAACAGCGGCCTCGGATCCACCTCCGAGACCGCCCGCTCGCGTCGATCCCTCAGCCTTACCACACCGCTCGAGCATCGCTTGTGACATAGGCGATTGGGAACCTATGGGTAGTGGTGCGCCCAGGAGGATTTGAACCCCCGACCTACTGATCCGTAGTCAGTCGCTCTAATCCGCTGAGCTATGGGCGCACATGGCGGAGAGGGCGGGATTCGAACCCGCGGAGGGCTTACGCCCTCAACTGCTTAGCAGGCAGCTACCTTCAGCCGCTCGGTCACCTCTCCTTGCGGAACTTGATGCTACCATGGGCGGCGCCGCGCGCGCAACGCTCGCTTGAGCTCACCCGCGCGTGGACGACCGCGCGCTTCCTCGCTCGCCCATGGGCGCACCGCGGGCGGCATCCATGACGGCGCTGACGGCGCGCCGTCCCACGAGGTCGATCACCAGCTGGTCACAAACGCCGGCGTACCCCTTGGCCACGATGGCGAAGGCGGTGGCCGTCGCCCAGCGCTTGGCCGCGTCCGGGCCCGACCGCCGCAGCTCCGCCGCCAGGTGGTCGCGGAGGTCCGCCAGGCGCGGTTCGAGCGCGCTGTGGTAGAGGCGCCGCTGGCGCCGGTCCATGGCCGCCGGGCCGAGGTCGAGCAGGGCGCGCTCCGCCTGGGTCATGCCGAAGCGCCGGGCAAGGTCATCGGCCAAACTCATCCGCATTCCCCGGCGCCACCCTATGCGCCGCGCCACCTTCTGGCCGGCGGCGGGGGAGCGTACGCATGCCGCGGGGGGCAAGCGCGCTGGGGGAGCTGCCGTACGTCCGCGGCATGGCGGCGATCCGCCTGCTTTCGGCGTGCATCGAGATCACGGGCGCCATCCTGATCCTGCGCTACGGCCGCGTGGACACGGCCCTGCGCATCAACGGACTGCTGGGCCTGGTCGGCCCGACGATTCTCATCGCCGTGACCCTGCTCGGCGTCGCGGGCGTGGCCGGCCGCATCGTGCCGGCCAAGATCGCCCTGATCTTCATCGGGGTCTATCTCATCCTGTACGGCAGCCGGGCGTGAGGGCATCAGAGGCCGGCCCGCAGCCAGTAGACCACCACGAAGAGGCCGGAGAGCGCGACCACGGCGCCGCTGAGGCGGGGTAAAAGCCCGGCGGCGCCGCGCAGGAAGCTGGCGAGCCCTGCACCAGCCAGGCGCGAGGCCACGCCGAGCGCCGTCAGCGTCACGCCCATGCCGGCCGCGTACGCAACGATCACCAGCCCCGCGCCGACGGCGCTGCCCGCGGCGCTCGCCTGCACGAGGAGCGAGATGAAGAGCGGGAAGGTGCAGCCGAGCGACCCCAGGCCGAAGGCGACGCCGTAGGCCACGGCCCCGCCCGCGCGCCCCCGCGGCACATGCACATGGAGCAGCAGGCGGTCGGGCCAGAGGAGGATGCCGGCGCCCCAGAGCGCCACGGCCACCCCGACAGCGGCGCCGAAGGCGGGCAGGCGCGCGCCCAGCCACACGGCCACGAGCCCGAAGGCGCCGGCCACCGGGAGATAGAGGAGCAGCAGCCCGAAGGTCATGGCGGCGCCGACGGTGACGCCCTCGGCAATCGCGGTGGACATGCGCCGTGCCCCCGGCGCGCCGACCAGGACGGCGACGTAGGACGGCAGGAGGCCGACGCCGCAGGGATTAAAGGTGGCGGCGGCGCCGCTGCCGACGGCGAGGGCGAGCAGCAGGGGACTCATGGCGGGGAGAGTGGGATTCGAACCCACGGGACGCTCTCACGCCCACCCGTTTTCAAGACGGGCGCCTTCAACCGCTCGGCCATCTCCCCGCATGCACTCCAGTGTAACCTTTGAGTCGCTGGCGCGCCGATGGTGCGCGCTCCGTCGAAGCCGCTCACGCCCCGATGACCGTGCGCTCCGTGAACCCGCTCGCGCGCGGAGAACCGCGCGCTCCGTGGAACCCGCTCGCGCGCGCAGAACCGTGCGCTCCGTGAAGCCGCTCGCGTGCGCAGAACCGCGCGCTCCGTCAAAGCCGCTCGCGCGCGCAGAACCGTGCGCTCCGTGAAGCCGCTCGCGCGCGCAGAACCGCGCGCTCCGTCAAAGCCGCTCGCGCGCGCAGAACCGTGCGCTCCGTGAAGCCGCTCGCGCGCGGAGAACCGCGCGCTCCGTCGAAGCCGCTCGCGCGCGCAGAACCGTGCGCTCCGTCGAAGCCGCTCGCGTGCGCAGAACCGCCCGCTTCCTACGCCGCCGCGTGGGGGGGCACCTCCGTACAACGGGCCAGGGCGCTTAAAGCGCCCTGGCCCGCCCCGGAAGCATTCTGAGAGCCGGGACCACGTCACGCAAACCTGCCGCCGTCCCTGGCTCCGGCAGCCCCTAACGCTCGATGGGCGCCCCGACGATGGAACCGTACTCCGTCCAGGAGCCGTCATAGTTCCTGACGTTCGTGTAGCCGAGCAGCTCGGTCAGCACGAACCATGTGTGCGAGCTGCGCTCGCCGATGCGGCAGTAGGCGATGACCTCCCGGTCCGGCGTGACGCCCTTGCCGCCGTAAAGGGCCTTGAGCTCCTCGACGGACTTGAAGGTGCCGTCCTCGCGCACGGCCGAGGCCCACGGGATGTTGGCCGCGCCCGGGACGTGGCCGCCACGCTGGGCGCCCTCCTGCGGGTAGCCGTCGGGGGCGATGATCTCGCCTGCGAACTCGCGCGGCGAGCGCACGTCCACCAAGGCGGTGCGGCCACCGCCGACGGCGGCGAGCACCTGGTCGCGCAGGGCGCGGATCTCGGCGCGGGGCTGGCCGGCCCGGTGCGTGCGCGCCGCGCGGCTCGGGGCCTCGGTCGTGACGGGACGGCCCTCGGCCAGCCACTTGGCGCGGCCGCCGTTCATGATCTTGACGTTGTCGTGGCCGTTGTAGCGGAAGAGCCAGTATGCGTAGGTCGCGAACCAGTTGTTCTTGTCGCCGTAGAAGACCACCGAGGTGTCGTCGCCGATGCCGGCCTCGGCGAGGCGCTGGGCGAAGGCCTCGCCCGTGATGACGTCGCGGCGGAGGTTGTCCTCGAGGTCCTTCCACCAGTCGAAGGCGATCGCGCCCGCGACGTGGCTCTGCGCGTACAGGCTCGTGTCCTCGTCGACCTCGGCGACCACGATGGCGGGGTCGTCCAGGTGATCCGCCACCCACGACGTCTCCACGACGGCGCTCGGGTTCGCGTACGCCTCGGGCATGGGCGCTCACTCCTTCGGGGATAGGCTATAAATCTGACCGGTTTACGGGGAAATCGTAGCGGGTGCGTGGGGGCGTGTCAATCGCGGCGCGGCTCGGTGGGCCGCACCCAGGCGGCGCAACTCACGCCGCGGCCCGACAAGGGACCGGCCGCAGGGGCAGAACCGGACATTGGCCAGTCCCGCATCCCGGGCGCCCACGTGGCGGCTCTGCGCGCAGCCGGCGCCACCGCGGCGCAGCTCACGCCACGGCCCGACAAGGGACCGGCCGTTGGGGGCAGGATCGGACATGTGGGACCGCCGCATGGCGGGTGGACACCTCGCGGCCCTGCGCGCGGAGGCGCCGCCCGCAGGATTGGCCCGCCAAGACCCGAATCCGGCCCGATGGAGTGGGGGATCGCCCATGCTGGTCGGAGAGCTGCTGGACCGCGCCGCGGCCGCCAACCCGGACGGCGAGTTCGTCGTCGATCTGGCGAGCGGCACCCGCCTCACATACGCCGCCGCGGACGCCGCCGCCAACGGCCTTGCCCACGCGCTCCGCGCGCACGGGGTCCGCGCCGGCGACCACGTGGCCCTGCACCTGCCCAACATCGCGGCCTATCCGATCTCGTTCTTCGCGCTGCAGCGCCTCGGGGCGACGGTCGTCCCGATGAACCCGCTCTACAAGCCCGACGAGCTTGCCTACCTGCTCGCCGATGCGGGCATCGACGTCGCCATCACCGCGGCGCCCCTGCTTCCCGGCCTGCTGGCGGCGGCGGGGGAGGCCGCCCGGGCACTGCGGCCGGTGATCCTCGGCGGGGCGGACGCCGCCCGCGCCGCGCCGGGCGCCATGCCCGCCGGGGCCCTCGACTGGCAGGCCGCAGTGGCGAGCGGCCGGCCCGAGCCCATCCGGCCGGACACCGCCGTCGGCCCCGACGACGTCGCCACCTGCCTCTACACCTCCGGCACGACGGGGCGGCCGAAGGGCACCATGCTGACCCACGACAACCTCACGTTCGACATCCAGGCGGCGGTCCAGGTCTTCACCGTCACGCCCCGCGACCGCTTCCTCTGCGTGCTGCCCCTCTTTCACTCGTTCGCGCAGATGGCGTGCCTGATCGCCGCGACGCACACCGCCGCGGCGCTCGTGCTGCTGCCGCGCTTCCGCCCGACCGAGGTGCTGGAGGCCATCGGCCGCGAGGGGATCACCATCTTCCCGGCCGTGCCCGCCATGTACGCCGCCATGCTGGCCGCCATCCGCGACCCCGCGGCGTACGATCTCTCCAGCCTGCGCCTGGCTGTCACGGGCGGCGCGCCGATGCCGCTGCCGGTGCTCCACGCGTTTGAGCACGACTTCCACGTCACCGTCCTGGAGGGCACCGGGCCGACGGAGGCCAGCCCCGTGGCCTACGTGAACCCGGAGCACGGCGCGCGCAAGCCGGGGTCGGTCGGCCTGCCCCTGCCGGGCGTCGAGGTGCGCATCGCCGACCCCGACGGCGGCGAGGTCGCGGTGGACGAGCCGGGCGAGATCCTGATCCGCGGCCGCAACGTGATGAAGGGCTACCACGGCCAGCCGGAGCTGACGGCGGAGGCCCTGCGGGGCGGCTGGCTCCACACGGGCGACATGGGCCGCCGCGACACCGACGGCTACATCTACATCGTCGACCGCATCAAGGACCTGATCCTGGTCGGCGGCCTCAACGTTTACCCGCGCGAGGTGGAGGACGCCCTGGTCCAGCACCCGGGGGTGGCGGAGGCCTGCGTGGTGGGCGCCCCCGACAGCCTGCGGGGCGAGGAGGTCGTGGCGTTCGTCACGACGCGGGGCGAGCGCCCGCCGGCCGGCGAGCTGGTGGCGCACTGCCGCCGCCTGCTGGCCAACTACAAGTGCCCGCGCCGGATCCTCTTCCTGGACGAGATGCCGCGCAACGCGACCGGCAAGGCCGACAAGCAGGCCCTGCGGCAGCAGGTCCCGCCCCGCACGGATCCGTGAGCGCGCGCGCAGTCGCGCGCGCGCCTAACGCACGAGGTCAGCCGCGCTCCGGTGGACGCCGCGCTCCGTGACCCAGGCCGAGATCAGTTCGGCGGGCGTCACGTCGAAGGCGGGGTTGCTGGCCCGCGCCCCGGCCGGGGCCCCGATCCGCAGCACCTCGTCAGGGTCGCGCTCCTCGATGGGGATGGCGCCGCCATCGCCCGTGGCCCGGTCGACCGTCGAGCTTGGCGCAGCGATATAGAAGGGCAGGCCGTGGTGGCGGGCGAGCACCGCGAGCCCGTACGTGCCGACCTTGTTCGCCGTATCGCCGTTGGCCGCGATGCGGTCCGCGCCGGCGATGACGAGGTCGACCTCGCCCCGGCGCATGGCCTGGCCCGCGGCCCCGTCCACGATCAGGCGGGCCGGAATGCCGCGGCGCATGCATTCCCACATGGTGAGGCGAGCCCCCTGCAGCAGCGGCCTGGTCTCGCACGCGACGACCTCGGCCAGCCGGCCCCGCGCGTGCGCCTCGCCCAGGACACCGAGCGCCGTGCCGGCGCCGCCCGTTGCCAGGGCGCCTGTGTGGCAGATGGTCATGGCCCGCGCCCCCGATGGGATCAGGCTTGCGCCGGCCGCCGCGATCGCGTCGCAGCGGGCGGCCTCCTCGGCGGCGATGGCCGTCGCCTCGCGCAGGGGATCTGGCGAGGCCAGTGCCCGCTCGACAGCCCAGCTGAGGTTGACGGCGGTGGGGCGTGCTGCCCTCAGGCCGGCGGCGGCATCATCGCGCTCGCCACCCTTGGCGAGCGCCATGCCGTACGCGGCGGCGATGCCGATGGCCGGCGCCCCCCGCACGGCCAGGGTGCGGATGGCGCCGGCCACCTCCTGCCACGTCGTGCAGGCGAGCCACATCTCTTCTGCGGGGAGCCGGCGCTGGTCCAGGATCTCCAGCGTGCCGTCCCGCCAGCGGACGGGGGTCACTGGCAGCGCTCAAGGAGCGCGTGGCGCTTCCACGCGCGAGCGAGCTCGATGAAGCGCTGGTGGACGCGGCGGTCGCGGGTCAGCTCCGGGTGGAAGGCGGCGGCGAAAAGGCTGCCCTGCGCGCACATCACGACCTTGCCCTCGTAGGTGCCCAGCACCTCGACCTCGGGACCCACCCGCTCCACGTACGG
>DAHVAF010000152.1 GCA_027314765.1 Clostridia bacterium
CGGGCCCGCCGAACCGCATGCGGGCCCGTCGCCTACTCCTGCGTCGGCTGCATCATCGCCAGCGGATCCAGCGACTGGTACGCCAGGCGGCCGGGTCCCGTGAAGCGCGACATGAGGAAGCCGCTGCCGCCCAGAAGCCCCGTGGTCAACGAGACCATGTGCGTGTTCATCGTGACGCTCGCATCCTTGTAGAGCCAGGCGTACGGGTCGAGGTCCAGCGCGTCGCCCGGCCCCAGTTCCGTCTCGATGACGTCGCCGTACCCGTGGATGAGCAGCAGCCCGTTGCCCCGGAACCGGTCCATGAAGAAGCCGGTGCCCGAGCCCAGCAGGTTCCTGATGCCCTTCACCCGCACGGCGGCGTACTCGACATTGGCGCTGGCCGCCAGGAAGCGGTGCTCCATGACGTCGACCTCTTCGCCCTTCAGATCCAGGGCGATGATCTCGCCAACCCCATCCCGCGACAGCGAGACCGTTCCGGGTCCGCCGGCCCTGGTCAGCAGGACCGGCATTCCGGCCAGCATGCGCCGGATCAGGCCGCGCACGGGCATCAGGCCCACGCCCAGGGCCGGGCTCTTGGCCAGAATCGTGTGGTGCTCGAAGTAGATAGCATGCTGGGCATCCAGCTTGAGCTCGACGATGGGCACCAGGTGGCCCTCGACGTTGACCTGGATGCCCTCCGCGGTGACCAGGCCTTCCTTCAGCTTCGTGCGCAACGCCCCCTCCGCAGCATGTCACCATGGCACCGCGCCCATTGTCGCGCATCGCCGGCCGTCGCCGCACGAGCCCAGCGGCGTGCCCCGCACGCCGAGCAGGCGGGACCCCAGATTTTGCCGAAGAGGTTGCACCCGAGGAGGTGCGCCGTGCCCGCCACCGCACCAGCCACCGCGCCCGCACTCGCGAGCCTCGCCGACCTGATGGCCCAGGGCCTGAACCCCGCTCCCGTCGACGGCCGTCCCAAGGAGGCCTTGCTGGCGTGCCTGCGCGAGCGCTACCCGCAGCGCCAGGTTCAGCAGGCTGAGATCCGCGACGCATACGGTCGCGGCAGCGCGGACCCGGCCCACGTCCCCTTCGCCGGGGTCATCGCCGAGGGCAGCAACCCGTCCGGCCCCTACGGGGGTATGAGCATGGTCTGGTTCCCCCGACCGACGGGCGGCAGCCTGCTGACCCTCGTCGTCGGCACGCTCGGCCTCCTGCCCGACGAGGCGATCCTGGCCCGCCCAGGTCATCGCCGGCACGTGGCGGCCATGCGCGCCCACCTGCGCCGGCTTGGCGTGCTCACCTGGACCAAGCCTGACCCGGCATCGATCGACATCCGCCCGCCCAGCAGTCTCCGCGAGGCGTTTCCAGGGTGGGACGAGGTGCTCGATCGCTATGGGTCGTTCATCTACGCCTGCGCGGAGGTGTCCGGCCCCGGAGGCGCGGCGGCCGCGACCCTGCAGGCCTTCGTTGACCTCTATGCGTACGAGCGGCGCTGGCAGCCGCTCGCCGCGCACCGCCCAACCGTCGAGGCATACATGGCCGCCCTCGACGCCGAGGTCTTCCGCAGCCCGTCCGAGGACGAGCTCACCGCCCTGCTGCTCGAGCGCCGCTTCGCCGTCCTGCAGGGCCCCCCGGGGACAGGTAAAACGCGTGCCGCGGACCGCATCCGCCGCGGCGCCATCTTCCAGGACCGCGCCCTCGCCGTCCAGTTCCACCCGGCCGTGACTTACGAGGACTTTGTCATCGGCCTCTCGCCGGACACCAGCGCGGAAGGCCTCCGCTTTCATGTGCGCGCCGGTTGGCTCCTTCAGGCCGTTGCAGGGGCCGAGGCGGCGGCACCCGACCCCTTCCTCCTCCAGATCGACGAGATCAACCGCGGCGATCTCGCGAAGGTCCTCGGGGAGGCCATCTACCTCTTCGAGCCGGGGGAGGTTGGCGGACCAGCCCCGCGCGCCATCACCCTGCCCCACGCGTGGCAGGGGCGGCCGACGCTGCGCCTTCCCCCGAACCTCTATGTCCTTGGGACCATGAACACGGCGGACCGCAGCATCGCCGGCATGGACCTCGCCATCCGCCGGCGCTTTGCCTTCGCCACGCTGCGTCCCGACCGCGCGCCCGTCGCCGCCCAGCCCCTGTCGCTTGCCACCGAGGCGTTCGATCGCCTTGCGCACGTGTTCGTCGAGCACGCCGGCGACGACGCCTTTGCCCTGATGCCCGGCCACGCGTTCTACCTGGCCAGCGGCGAGGCCGAGCTGCGCCACCGAATGCGCTACGAGCTCATACCGCTGCTTGAGGAGTACCTGGCTGCCGGCCTGCTGGGCGGCGCCGCCCCTGAGGCGCAGGCCGCCCGCGACTGGATGGCGGACGTCCTTGAATCCTAGGCCTCGCAGCCGACCATCTGTGCCGCGACGTACGTCGCGGCCCACACTGCCTGCGCCAGCTCCCCGCCGTCTGCACATGGCCGTGGATCACGGTGAGCCTGTGCTCCTGCGGCCGGCTGACATGGGCGAGCCGGACGCTGCGCAAGCCTTCGTGCGGCTTAATGAGGCGGCTCTCGCCCGCCTCGACGTGCGCTCCCTGGTGGAGCCGGCTCAGCGTGGCGTCACGCTGCGCCTTCAGCCCGGGGCCCGCGTTGGCGCCGTGCCTCTCCGGCACCCCACGACCGGGCGCGTCTTCTCAGGTTTCGTGGTGCGGCCGAGGTTCGACTGGGCCGGTATGGGCCGCGTCCTCGATCAGACGGGCTGGCAGGCCGCGCCTGACCTGCTCGCGCTCCCCCTCGTGCCCGGCAGCGGCCGTGAGGTCCCGCCGTGGGTGATCGCCGGGCCCGCCATTCGCCGCCTGCGCGACCTGCTCGGGCACCTCGCCCGCGGCCATGAGATGGCCGAGGACGTGTTGCCACGCGTGCGCGGCAGCGTGCGGTGGGCGGCGTACGCGGCCACCGAGCTGCCCAGCGGGAATTGGCAGCGGTTCCCCTGTCGCTTTCCCGAGCTGGGGCCGGACACCAACTTGCGGTCGGAGGTGCGCTGGGCCCTTGAGCGGCTTCACCGCCTGCTGGCAGGCGTAGCCGCCGGGGACCGGCTGTCCGCGCAGCTTGCCGGCGAAGCGCTCACGCTCCTGTCGGGCTTGGCAGACGTGATACCACGGCGGCCCGGGCGGGCGTCCCACCTCCTGCCCGAGGACCCGGTCGTGGGCGCGGGGCGGGAGGCCCTGGGCTGGGTGGCCGATGACCGCGGCCTCGGGGGTTCCGCCGAGTCGGACGGCTTGGCGTGGGCGGCCGATCTTGACGGACTGTGGGAGAGGTTCGTCGAGGGGCAGGCCCGCGCCTGGGCTGCAACCGTCGGCGGCAGCGTGGCGACGGCCCGTGACCGAACGGCGCTGGTCCCCGTCCGCTGGCGCCGCCGGGCGGCCGCATCGCTCCGCAACCTCGCCCCCGACGTGGTGGTGCGAGTCGGCCGTCGTGTGGTGATTTTCGACGCGAAGTACAAGGCGCACCTGACCGGTCTGGACGCGGAAGGGTGGCGCGCACTGGCAGCCGACGAGCGGGATGCGCACCGGGCTGATGTGCACCAGGCCCTCGCCTACGCCGCGCTCTTTGACGCCGAGGTTGTCACAACGGCCCTCACCTATCCCCTGCGCTCCGAAACATGGCGCCGGTTGGCCGATTCGGACCGTGCGGTGATCATGGGTGACGTGGCGACGGGCGGACGGGCCGTGCGGCTGGCGCTTCTCGGCTTGCCCTTCGGCTGGGACAGTGGCCACCGCCACCACTGGCCCGGCTGGGATGCGCTGCTTGCGGCCTGAGGCCCGGCAGGACTTGCCGGAGCTTGGACGGAAACCTCGCGCCATCGTGGAGCACCGCCAGTGGGAGCCGACCGCGTGAGCGCCAACCCTGCCGCCGCCGCCGCGGTGCAAAGCGAGCGCGTCGCCGCCCGCTGGCGCATGCTCGGCCTCCTCTGCCTCGCGGAGATCTGCGGCATGTCGCTCTGGTTCTCCGCCACGGCGGTGGCTCCGGCCCTGTCCGCGGTCTGGCACCTCTCCGCCGCCACACAGACATGGCTGACGCTCTCGGTCCAGATCGGCTTCGTCGCCGGCACGCTGCTCAGTGCCGTTCTCAACCTGTCCGACGTGGTCCCGGTGCGGAAGCTTTTCGCGGTCTGCAGCTGGGCGGCGGCGCTCGCCAACCTCGCGATCCTGGTGGCGCCAACATCGTCCGGGTGGGGCGTGCTCGCGCTCCGGTTCGCCACAGGCGCCCTCCTGGCCGGCGTTTACCCCACGGGCATGAAGATGGCCGCGGGCTGGTTCGTGCGCGAGCGCGGGCTGGCCATCGGCGCGGTCGTCGGCGCCCTCACCCTCGGCTCGGCCGCCCCGCACCTCTTCTCCGGCCTGTTCGTCGCGTCGTGGCGACCCGTGCTTCTGAGCGCCTCCATCGCGGCGGCCGCGGGCGGCCTCCTCCTCCTGGCGACCTTCCGCGAGGGGCCCTTCGCCGCCCCCGCACCCCGCTTCGAGCCCGCCTTCGCCGCACGCGCCATCCGCCACCGCGGCGTCCGATTGGCCCTCACGGGCTATCTCGGCCACATGTGGGAGCTTTATGCGATGTGGGCCTGGGTGCCCGCCTTCATCCTGGCCAGCTTCCAGCAGGCGCGGGTCCCCAACGCCGACAGCGCCGCCAACTTCGTGGCCTTCGCCGTGATCGGGATCGGTGCGGCGGGCTGCGGCGTGGCCGGATGGCTCGCCGACCGCTGGGGCCGGTCGCTGGTCACGATCATCTCGATGGCCGTATCCGGCGCGTGCGCCCTGACCGTGGGCCTGCTGTTCGGGGCGAGTCCCGGCTGGACGGCCGCCGTCCTGCTCATCTGGGGCTTCGCCGTCGTGGCGGACTCCGCCCAATTTTCGGCGGCCATCACCGAGTTGAGCGAGGCGCGGTTCACCGGCACGGCCCTGACCCTGCAGACCTCCCTCGGCTTCCTCCTGACGATGGCCTCGATCCGCCTGCTGCCGGTGTTCGAGCACATGGTGGGCTGGCGCTTCGCGATGGTCCTGCTGGTGCTCGGCCCCGTCGTCGGTATCCTCGGCATGGCGGCCCTCAAGCGATCGCCCTTCGCGGGCCAGATCGCCGGCGGCCGCGGCTAAGCCGGGCGACGCCAGCCCGCGCCTACCCCCAGAACCGCCGCGCCGCCTCCGCCAGGATCCGGGCCAGACGCACGACGGAGGCCAGGTCGGCCCACTCCTCCGTCTCGTGGGCGCCGGCCCCGGAGGCGCCGAACAGCACAGAGGGGACCCCCGCCGCCGAGAAGACGGCCGCGTCCGTCCAACCGCCGGCCCCAACGACGTCCGGCTCGCGCCCCGTCACGCCGGCAGCCGCCTCGCGCACGGCAACCGCCACCCGCGTGGTGGCATCCCCAACGAGCCCCGTCCGCGCGAAATACGGCCGCACCTCCGCGTCGGGGCAGGCCGCCCGGACCACGGCCCCGATCTCGGCCGACGCGAGTTCGGGATCCTCGGCCGGCAGCAGCCGCCGCTCGACCTGGAGCCGGCAGGTGTCCGCGTAGGTCGAGACCCCCGTGCCGCCCTCGATGAGGGCGCAGTGGAGCGAGGCCGGTCCGACCAGCGGCGCCTCACGCCTCCGCAGCACATCCCGGTCGAACGCGTCCAGCGCCGACACGACCGGCGCCATGCCGGCGATGGCGCTCACGCCGAGGTCCCAGCGGCTGCCGTGGGCGGCCCGCCCCCGCGTGACGACCTCAAGCCAGATGAATCCCTTGTGGGTCACCTCGAGCTGGCCGTCCGTCGGCTCCGTGAGGATGCACGCGTCGGGGTGGTGCCGCCGCACGTACGCGTCGGCGCCGATGCTCTTCCACTCCTCGTCACAGAGCAGGGCGACGCTCAGCCGCCCGCGCGGGATTCCCGCCGCCGCCAGCGCGGCCGCCGCGCTCATCACGGCCGCCACGCCGCCCTTCATGTCGTGGGCCCCCCGGCCGTACACGCGACCCTCGCGCAAGCTCGCCCCGTACGGATCGCCCGTCATGCCCCGCACCGACACGGTGTCGAGATGCCCGTAAAGGCAGAGGTCCGGCCCGCCCACGCCGACCTCCGCGTGCACGTTGGCCCGCCCCGGCTCGACCTCCTCGACAGCGGCCGAGAGGCCTCGCGACCGCAGCCAGTCGGCGGCAAACCGTGCGATTGCGGCCTCGTTGCCCTCCCCCAGTGCCGGATTGACCGAAGGAATCGCGACCAGGTCCCGCAGCAGGCCCTCGATCTCCCCAGGGTCAGGCGCATCCGCCATGTGCGCAACCTCCTCGCCGACGCAACCAAGACTGAGGACCAACTCCGGCCAATACCGACGCTTCTCAGCCGCATGGCGGCGTGAGCGTCCATTGACTCCCGGACGTGCTGAACTTCGCGCCGTGCTTGAGCACATCCGGCCCCAGCAGCGTCAGCGACTCGCCGGGGATTCCGGTGACCAACAGCGTGCCCGTGGCCATGGGAACATAGGAGCCGCGGTCCTTCACCTGGAGGGCCCCGCCGGGAAGGTGGTACAGGTAGGCGGCCACCTGGGCTCCGGGAACCACGCCCGATTCGGTGGTGGAGGCGAACGGTGCATAGCCCGCACTGCGGAGGTAAGCATCTGGGAACGTGGTCACGCCGGCCCCTGTGTCAAGGAAGGCCGTGAAGGTTTGTGCTGTGCCTGTGCCTGTAAGCGCCACCGAAAGCTGAATGCGGTTATTCGTCAGTTGCGACGTGATCGTGCCCGTCAGCGCCGGCGGGCAGGACGCATCACTGCCGTTCGTCAGCGTGGTGCTCCCCGAGTCCGGAACCCATTGCCCAAACAGCAGGACGACCAGCCGGTGATAGTAGTCGATCGTGACCTGGTCACCAGCCCGCGTTTGTGCGACCGCGCTCTGCAGCGCCGCGCAGTTGGGCACCGGCCACGTCGTGTCGACATCCGTGGTGTCCGTGACCGAGGTGATGACGTCACCGACCGGATCGATGCGCTGGTCACGGCCGATCAGGCCGGCCCCTGCCGCTGGCGCCCCCGGATTGGCCGTGATCACCTCGCAGCCCTGGACGGTCCAGTCGCTCGGCGGGTCCGCGTACGCCATCCCGAAGTAGCCGGGCGGCGCGCTATGGACCTGCTGCCAGGCCGTGATGGCGGCTTCGCCCTGCCCCTCCCAGGCCGACACTTGGCTGACGGCGGCATGGACCTGCTCCAGCGCCGCCTTCGCTTCGCCGACCGCCGCCTGCGCAGCGGCTGACGCCTGCCCGGCGGCGGCATCCGCGGCCGCGACCTGGGCTGCCGCATCAGCGGCCGCCATGGCCCTCGACAGATCCCCCTGAACGGCCGAGGACGCTGAGGTCAGACTTGATGCGGCGGCGGTGACGGGCCCAAGCGCCGAACTCGGCGCCGTGGCCGCCGGCTGCCGCGCCAGGGCCGGAGCGGCAAGAGATTCGACCTGTTGGCTGGCACCCTGGGCCGCTCTGACTTGACCCTGCGCTTGCAGGACTGTCTGTGCGGCCTGCGCGGCGGCTGTCGTGGCCGCCTGGTCGTCAGCCTCGGCCTTCGCGGTCATCGCCGCCAGCTCCGCCTTGGACGGTCCGACGCTTGCCGGCGCGCTGCGACCGCCCGCGACCGCACCGCTCGGCACCGTGACGGCAGTCGCGGTGCCTTGGCCCGCAACCGGCGGGTGCGCCCCCGCCCCGACGACCGACCACACGCCGGCCCCAATGACGAGCGCTGCCGCGACGCCCGCCCCTACGCCCATCCAGCGGCTGCCCGGCCCACGCCGGGCCGCACGCTGGGGTGGGCGCGGGTCGTCACCCGAGTCACCCGGCCCGCCTTCGATCGGCGCGACCCAGTCGACGAACGCCCCGACGGTCCCGCGCCGCCCACCCGCCGCAGGGCCCGGAGGCTGGTCCGGGGGCGGCGACTGGCTGGCGGCTGGCTCGCTGCACTCGGAAGGTGGCGGACGACGTGAGGAGGATGGCTCTTCGGGCACGGGAGCCTGTCCGGCGGCGCCACCCATGGCTGCCGCGATCTGCTCTCGCGCCTTCGGCCCGAGGCGCTCCAGGTCTTCGGGATCGAGGCGAAGCGGCACGTGCGCCCCTCCGGCGACAGGGTTCGCCCCTGCCCAGGAAGGTTCCTACAGTTCGGCCGGTACGCATGGTCAGTAACACCACCGGCCCCTGGCATCCCCGCGCCCAATCCCGGATGATGACCCCGATGGCGCGAACGATGGCCGACCACTGGATCCTGCACGCCAAGAGCCGCTGCCACCACTACCGCGGCGCCGGCACGACCTCCCTGAAGTCGTTCGCCGGCGGCGAGGCCCACTACGTCCTCGACCACGGCGAGCGCACCGTCGACGCCACCCGGTACATGCTGCTCAACGAGGGCCAGCCCTACGAGATCGCGATCGACGCCCCGCAGCCTGTGGAGTCCTTCTGCGTCTTCTTCCGCCCCGGCTTCGCCCGCGAGGTCCACCGCGACCTCACCGCCAGCCTCCCCGTCCTGCTGGACGACCCCGCCTACGACAGGCCCCTCCCGCAGGTCGAGTTCGACACCGCACCCCGCCCCCTCGACGCCGTCGTCGCGCCCATCCTGGCCCGCCTCAAAGCCGCCCCGGCGCCCGAGGACCGCGAAGAGCACCTCCATCTCCTGGTGGAAGTGCTCCTCATGGTCAGACGCCGCCCGCCCGCGACCCACCCCGAGCTGACCCGCCGCCTCTGGCTGGCCTACGACCACCTGCGCAGCAACCTCGCCGCCAGCCCCACCCTGGCCGAGGTGGCCGCCGTCGCCGCCCTCTCGCCCAACCACCTCATCCGCACATACCGCGCAGCCTTCGGCCGCACGCCCCATCAGCACCTCACGGAGCTCCGCCTGCAGCGCGCCCACAGGCTCCTCACCACCCGCGACTTCTCCGTCACCGAGGTCTGCCTGGAGGTGGGCTTCTCCAGCCTGGGCTCGTTCAGCGACGCCTTCCGCCGCCGCTTCGGCGTGCGCCCGTCCCACCTCGGTGATCCAGGAGAAGCGGAGCGCACCCCGACCGGGTAGGCTTCTCCCCAGGGGGTGTTCTCCATGATCGACGGCATCGGCCAGATCGCCATCCGCGTCCGCGACCCCGAGGCCGCCACGGCCTTTTACCGCGACATCCTCGGCCTCCGCTTCCTCTTCCGGGCCGGCCCCTCCGCCTTCTTCGACTGCGGCGGCGTCCGCCTGATGCTTGGCCCCTCCGAAGCGCCCGAATTCGACCACCCGGCCTCGATCGTCTACTACAAGGTCGCGGACATCGAGGCGGCCCACGAGCAGCTGCGTTCGCGCGGCGTCGCGTTCCGCGCCGCCCCCCACCGGGTGTACAAGCTGGGCGACGTTGAGGGCTGGATGGCCTTCCTCCAGGATCCGGACGGCAACACCCTCGCCCTCATGAGCGAGCGGAGGATGTGAAGCCACGCGGAGGCATGTCGACCCCCCGCACCGGGTTCGCCGCCCGAACTCGCGGCCCGCGCATCCCTCCGGTGAGGGCGGGCACCGCCTGCCTGGATGTTTCGGCCCGCTGGCGGGCTGATCGGCCGCGAACACTCCGGCGACCCGGACACCGCCATGGTCAGGGACGTGTTGGCCACGACGGGCGCCGTGGTCATCGGCATCGGGCCGTTGCGGGATGCCCCCCTTCCTTTGTTGTCACGCATCACGCGCGCGAGGACCTGCCCATGAAGAGCGGCACCTTCACAGTCGTCACGAGCGGGCGGCCCGCCGCCCTAGAGCGGGCGCGCGCCGCGGCGGGGCGCAAGAACGTCCTGATCCACCGCCCGCCATCGCGCGGCAGTTGCTCTCAGCGGGCCTTCTGGATGCGATCCAACTGCACGTGGCACCCATCCTGCCTGGCAACGGCCGCCGCCTCCTTGCGCACGTCGACGCCGTCGAGCTTGTCCCAACGAAAACCGTGGTTTCGCCCCAGGTCCCGCACCTGCACTACCGTGTCGCTCGCGGGTGAGGTTGGCCAGGGGCCAACCTCACATCACCTGCCGCGCCGCCTCCGCGCAGATGCGCGCCGCCTCGGCCATGACATCCGTGACCCGGTTCCGGGCGCGGACCATGGCCACCCACCCCGTCCGGTAGGCCTCGCTTTCGGGGTCCATCGCCGCCAGCTCCCTGTACGGGACGAGCGTTGGCACCATCTGCGTCTGCCAGGCGTGGCCGTACCGGTCCTGGCCGTAGGCCCCCGCGACGGTCGAGGCCACCGGCACCAGCAGCCGCGAGAGCCGCATCATGGCGCCGTTGAGCACCTCGGCCGCGCCATCCTGCTCGCCGCTGCCCGCCCGCTCCGTCCACGCGCGGCTCTGCCCATCCAGCGCCTCCGCCGCCGCCAGAAAGCCGCGGGCCGCCGTGGCCGCCCCCGCCATGTCGATCTCCGGCACCCCCAGCCCCGCCAGCTCCTCCAGCCGCTCCACAAAGCGCGCCGCCGCGGGCCGGTACTGAAACGGCAGCACGGGCAGCGTCATCAGGTCCCACATCCACCGCGCGTACACGCGCAGGTGCACGGCCAGCAGGTCGCGGTCGACCTTGTCCAGGGTGTTGTGGATGGAGTGGTGCCACCACCCGAGGCTCGCCAGGGCCGTGCGCCGGATCTCCTCCGCCGTGAACGTCATCTCGCCGCCGAAGCTCGGCAGCCCCACCCCGAAGAACGAGGAGTCGCCGTTCTTCTGCATGCGGCTCCAGTGGACGGGGGTGTCCCCGACCACCTCCGCCGTCGCGCGGCTGAGGTAGGCCTGCGCATCGTCCGTGGAGCTGAGGTGCCACTCCGAGGCCCCCGTCACGGCCGGCTGGTCGATCATCAGGTAGCCCACGCACCTCGCGCGCAGCCGGTCCCAGTTGGTGTCCGCGAAGCGGGAGGACGAGATCATGGTGCCGGTCTCGTGCCCCATCCACAGGCCCACAACCAGTCCCCGCCGCAGATCGTCCTGATGGCGCGCGTATACGCGCGCCAATTCGAGCATGCAGGCATCGCCGGCCGCATTGTCGGTCGCCTGCGGGCCGAACCACGAGTCCATGTGGCCGCCCACCAGCAGGAACTGGCGGCCGCGGTCCAGCTCCCCCGTCGTCATCGCCAGCTGCCGCCAGCCGTTGTCCGCCGTGGCGCGCATGCGCACGCGCACAGGGCCGGCGGCGCACGCGGCCTTCAGTCGCAGGCCCTCGGTGCGAGCGATCCCGATGCAGGGGATGTCGGGCATCTCGTCGCGGAGGGCCTCCGGCGTCGGGTTGCCCCAGGCCGACTTCATCGAGCCAAAGGGCACGGCCGTGTTGTGCTCGTCGCCCCAGTTCATCATCACGGCCCCGGCCGCGCCGCGGCGCCAGGCGATGTACGCCTTCTCGTGGCGGGCCGGCGAGTACGAGAGCTCCGTGAGGATGATGCGGCCGCGGACGTCCCGGTCGCCGTAGTCGGCCTCCGCCCCGGAGGCGACGTACAGCAGCTCGCCCTCGACCCCCTCGGGCGGCGTGCTGGCCGAGTGGCCGAGGGTGAAGGCCTCGATCGTCCGCGCCTCGGGGGCGAGAACGGCGAGCGCCCCCTCGGACGGGAAGGACACAAGGCCCGGAAACTCGTGCAGGCGGCTCCGCAGGCCGGCCGCCGCCAGTTCGTCGCGCGCGTACTCCGCCATGCGGCGGGCGTTC
Source organism: Clostridia bacterium (assembly GCA_027314765.1). Lineage (GTDB taxonomy): Bacteria > Bacillota > Sulfobacillia > RBS10-35 > JAJYVM01 > JAJYVM01. The sequence goes on from DAHVAF010000152.1 coordinate 11,645, forward strand.
TCTGAACCCGCCAGCCGCGAGGGGATCGCGCTGGTGATATGGGCGATCCGCGCGAAGGCGGCATCGCCGGAGACCTCGGCCTGGATCTGCTGCAGCGACATGGCGTCACCCCTCCCCCTGAGCGGGATTCGTGCGGGCAGGGATGGAATCCCGCCGCCGCGTGCACCGCAAGGATGGAACTCGGGCGAGGCGCTGCGCGTCCGAACAGGTGGAGGGGTGGCTCCCGTGCGTGGTCCCCTGGGCGGCCATCAGGCCCTGGCTGTGCTTGCGGCGGCGCTGCTTGCCTGCGGCCTTGCCGGCTGTGGCGCCCACACGGCCGCACCGCCGGCCACCCCGGCGGCAGCCGGGCAGCCCCGTGTCTGTGGCAGCTGGTCTTCCCCGACCTCGACGCTGGGCAGGGCCATGACCGCCCGGTACGGCGATATCCGCAACTGCCTGGTCGAGGGCCGCACGTGGGTCATCGCGACGCTCGGGGGGCACGGCACCCAGGCGGTCATCGCGCTGTACCCGTGCAGTCCATCGGATGCGGCCTGCATGAATGGTCAACGGCCCCACCCGCTCGGTGGATGGCGCTTTGTGAAACCGCCCTACCCGGGCGGCGTCACCGTCCTGGGCCGGGTCGGCAGTGGCCGGCTGATCGTGGATGTCGGCGGCCACCAGCTGACCTTCGATGTGACCACAGGCCGCTTCTCGCCCTCGTCGCCGCTCGCCCTCAACCGGCCCCCGAGGCCCTCGCCGTCGCCTCCAGCGGCGACCTGCTGATCACGAACCAGGGAACGAGCCAGATCCTGCGCCTGGCGCCGGGCGGGGCCCTGACCGTCGTGGCGGGCACCGGCCTGGCCGGCTACTCGGGCGACGGCGGCCCTGCCGGTCGCGCAGGATCACGGCCGCCTCCCCATCGGAGGTCCGCCCGACGAACGCGCGGCCCACGCCGCCCTGACCTTCCGGACTCGTGACCGGCGCGGTCGGCCGCTCCCATATCCGAAGGCCGTAGCTGCGCCGGCCATCCTCGTCGTCGTAGGCGAGACCGACGACCTGGTCCTGCAGGAACTGGTCCAAGAACAGCCCGGAGGAGGCCGTGTGCCTGTCGCCGTTCCGACCGCCGCCGAAGACGAGCCCGCCGCACTCGTCACCGTCGGCGTTGTAGAAGATCAGACCCGGCGATCGCCCTTGGCGTGTGAACGCCTGCCCGTTCACCACGGGGTCGGGCGCCCGCTCCGCGCACGTGATGACCAGCCGCACCTTGCCCTCCTGCGAGACGATGTTGATCCGCTCGACGTTCAGTTCCTCCACCGTTGACGTCCCCCCATCCACCCGGGATGTTGATCCCCAGAATAGCAATCGGAATTAGGGGTGATCCCCGGATGGCCATCCGCACCCAGGCCGACCACGACCGCGCGGACGCCAAGACGCTCGCGCGGCCCATTGCCGTCTACTACGAGCACCCGCGCTGGTTTGAGCCGCTCTTCGCCGAGATGGACCGCCGGGGGGTCCCCTACACCAAGCTCGATGCCGCCAGCCACCAATTCGACATCCTGCCGGACGAGCACCGCCGCCACGGGCTGGTCTTCAACCGCATGTCGCCCTCGGCCTGGACCCGCGGCAACGCGCACGGCATCTTCTATACCCTGAGCTATGTCGAGCACCTGGAGCGCCTGGGCGTGCGCGTGGTCAACGGCAGCCGGGCATTCCGCTTCGAGATCTCCAAGGCCCTGCAGCTCTCCCTGCTCCAGGACCTCGGCCTGCCCCACCCCCGCACCCGGGTGATCAACCACCCGAGCCAGGCCCCCAGCGCCGCCCGCGGCCTGCGCTTTCCCGTGGTCGTCAAGCCCAACATCGGCGGCAGCGGGGCCGGCATCATCCGCTTCGACGACCCCGGCCAGCTGGAGGCGGCCGCCCCCAACCTCAACCTCGGTCTGGACTCCGTCGGCCTGCTGCAGGAGTTCATCCCGGCCCGCGGCGGCCACATCACGCGCGTCGAGACCCTGGGGCACAGGTACCTCTATGGCATCAACGTCTTCACGCAGGGGCAGACCTTCGACCTCTGCCCGGCGGACATCTGCCGCACCACTGACGGCACCGAGCTGAACGTCTCCTGCGTCGTGGAGGGGGCCAAGGCCGGCCTGCGCGTGGAGGGCTACGAGCCGCCGGCCGAGATCCGCGCGGACGTGGAGCGCATCTTCGCCGCCGCCGGGATCGAGGTCGGCGGCCTGGAGTACGTGGGCGACGATCGCGACGGCCAGCTCTACTACTACGACGTCAACGCCCTGTCGAACTTCGTCTCCGACGGCGCGCGCGTCGTGGGCTTCGACCCCTTCGCCCGCCTCGTCGACTACCTGGTGCGGGAGGCCCGCTGATGTGCCGCGGATACCGGCACCCCGGCGGCTTCCTCTCCGACGGCGCGCGCGTCGTGGGCTTCGGCCCGTCCGCCCGCCTCGCCGACCCCCTGGTGCGGGAGGCCCGCTGATGCGCTACGGCTACTGGCTCCCCGTCTTCGGCGGCTGGCTGCGCAACGTCGAGGACGAGGGCATGTCCCCGACCTGGGAGTACGTTTCGCGCCTGGCCCGCCGCAGCGAGCAGATCGGCTTCGGCCTGACCCTGATCGCGGAGCTGAACCTCAACGACATCAAGGGCGTCGACGCCCCCGCCCTGGATGCCTGGTCGACGGCGGCCGCATTGGCCGCCGTCACGGAGCGCCTGGAGCTCATGGTCGCCGTGCGCCCGACCTTCCACCTGCCGGCGCTCCTCGCCAAGCAGGCCGCCAACATCGACCACATCAGCGGCGGCCGGCTCGCGCTGAACGTCGTCTCGTCCTGGTGGGCCGAGGAGGCCAGCAAGTACGGCGTCCGGTTCGACCGCCACGACGACCGCTACGCCCGCACGGCCGAGTGGCTGGATCTGGTCGACCGGGCCTGGCGCGATGACCACTTCTCGTTCGCGGGCCGCTACTACCGCGCCGACGACCTGGTGCTGCAGCCCAAGCCCGTGGCGCGCCCGCGCCCGACCATCTACGCCGGCGGCGAGTCCGAGGCCGGCAAGGACATGATCGCGAGCCGGTGCGACGCGTACGTCATGCACGGCGACCCGCCCGACCGCGTCGCGGCCAAGATCCGCGACATGGAGGCACGCCGCGCGGCCAGGGGCCTGCCGCCCATGCGCTACGGCGTCGCCGCCTACGCCATCGTGCGCGACAGCGAGGGCGAGGCCCAGGAGGAGCTGGCCCGCATCACGGACGTGAAGCAGAACGCGGCCGGCTACGCCAACTACCAGCAGTGGCTGGCCAACACGCAGCTGGAGCAGCGCGTGTCGCTGGAGGACTACTCCGTCTCCAACCGCGGCCTGCGCTCGGGACTGGTGGGCACCCCCGCCCAGGTAGCGGCCCGCATCGCCGAGTTCGAGGCCGCCGGCGTCGACCTGCTGCTGCTGCAGTTCTCGCCCCAGCTCGAGGAGATGGAGCGCTTCGCGGACCGGGTGATCCCGGCGAGCCAGGCGGCGACTTCCGCTCGCTGAGCGCGCGGCGGGAAGGCGACGGGCCGGCAGCCGCTGTCGACGGCATCCATGCCTTCGCGCGCCAGCTGGCAAGGGTCGGGGGGCGCCAGCGCCCGGTGATCCGACTTTGAGGTGAAAGCCACCGAGGGTGGAGCCGATGCCTCAGGCCGTACAGAGTATCGACTACAATCAGGCGCCAGACACCCTGCGGCGCGACATCGCCGTGCTGCGCCACCGGACGTGGCCGGATCGTTGCCCGGTGCCTGGACAAACGATTCCGGCCGCTCACGATGCAGCGCTGCAGGTGCGGTCGTTCTTCTCCTCCACCGACGGCAGGCTCGTCAGCTATGCCGGGGCCGTGCGAAAGACCGTGCAGCATGGTGGGCAGACGTTCGACATCGCTGGCCTCAGCGGTGTGGCAACGGACCCCGATTACCGTGGCCGAGGATTCGGCTCGCGCACGGTCGCTGCCGCCACGCGTTGGATCGAAGGGCTGGAGGATGTGGATTTCGGCATCTTCACGTGCCATCCGCTCTTGGCCTCCTTCTATCTGCGCGCTGGCGGCTGGCCCGTCGCATCCGACGTAATCCTGATTGGCAGTCGCGAGATGGGCGCGTTATCCAGCGAGGCGTTGGACGTCGTCGTTCTGATGCGCCTATTTTCGGCGAACGCCAGGGCGTGCAGCTCGATCCTGCACCATACGACCATCGATCTTGGCCTTCCGGTCGGGCAGTTTCTGTGAGTCCGCGAGCGCGCGTGCGCCCACCGACATCGAGCCCACGCAGCGCCTGGCCCCGCGCCGCCTCAGAGCCATCACGCACCGACCGCAGAACGTCAGCCAGGGCGCAGCGGCCCACGGCGCGCCCTGGCGGGTGGCGGCTGCTCGGAGGCCGGGCACAGACTGCCTACCCCCGCGTATCCACCCGCCGCAACCACTCCACCACCCGCGCCCCCACCGCCACCATGTGCTCCACCAGCCGCCGCCCGACCTCCGCCGAGCCGGGGTGCGGGGCGCCCAGCACCCCGTTGGGCGTGATCTCCTCGCAGTTGAGGTAGCGGTGCACCGGCTGCCCGTCCACGTACACCGTCGAAGTCCCCTGCACCCGCTGGCCGCGCCACACGGACGGGTTGCCCGCCTCCATCAGATCGGTGCGCACGTCCAGACCCGTGCGCAGGTCCTCCGGGAACAGGTCCATGCCAGGCGAATGCATGGGCTCGCTGCCGTGGCCGATGGCCGGATTCTCGCTGCCGTAGACCTCCGCCCGCAGCGCCGGCGTGATCCAGGCAAGCGGCTGCACGGTGGCCACGCCCACCCGGCGCCGCCGCCGCGGGTCGCGCCCCACCTGGTCCAAGAGTGGCATGTTGCCGGCATGCCCGCCGACGAGCATCGGGTGGTCGCAGCCGTGGTCGAGCACGCACTCCCCGAGGTCCGCCACCACCGCCATGAGGGTCGGCGGGCGGATGCTGAGCGTGCCGGGGAAGTGGCTGAAGTACTCGGGGTGGCACCACGGGTCCGGAGGACGCGAGCGCGCGCCGCGCGGCGGCGGGAGCGAAGCTGGGTTGAGCCGCGCCCGGACGGGTCCGGCTGACGCGAGCCGGAGCCGCGCAAGCGGTGGAGGCGACGCTGGGACGGGGCGCGACAGGACGGAGAAAGCGCCGAGGCGAGCGGCGAGACGCCGGCAGGGCCACGGCCCCACTGGCGGCGGCGATGCGCACGGCCGGCTCCTCGGCGTAGCGGTGGTCGCCCGTGGGCGCCGTCGCCCCGCGCTGCTCCAACGAGCCCATCGGCAGCAGCACCACGGGGTTGGCGCGCAGCGCCGCCTCGGCCTCCTTCCACGTCATGCGGGCGAGGGCCGCCCTTTCCAAGCCGGAGGGCCGCATTCCGATGCGATTTTGTGCGCGGTCCGGCCTTGCGGCCGGCCCGCCCCAGGCGGCCCAGCAGCGGCGTATGGGTTGGGCGGGGTGCCCAGGGGCCCCGCTACGGGCTGCCGAGCTCCGGCAGGGGGCTTGGTGACCGCGCCGGCGCGCCGGAGCGCGGCAGGGCCACGCGGACGCGGGCGCCCGCCCCCGGCGCGTTCTCGATGAGCACCGACCCGCCGTGCGCCTGAACGGTCGAGGTGACCAGCACGAGCCCCAGGTGCTCCATCCCGCCGCCGGCCGGCGTCAGCCAGCGCCCCGACAGGATGCCAGGGGGAAAGCCGGGCCCGTCGTCGGTGACGGTGCACGCCACCTCCTCCGCCCCGACGGCGTACGCGATGTCGATGCAGGCATCGGGCCGCGCCTGCGCCGTGTTGCGGAACAGATTGGCGAAGGCGCGCCCCACGGCGCTGGCGTGCATGTCGAGCGGCGGCTCCTCGCTGGGCGTGTGGTGGCGGAAGGTCAGCCGGCCCGTGGAGAGCCGCATCTGCGAGCGCTCGATCTCCTCGCCCACGACCTCGGACAGGCGGCGGCGGGTGATGGAGGCGGGCGCCGGCGGATGCTGCTGCTCCGCCAGGTACTCGCTGATGAGGCGCACCTGCTGCTCCAGCACGCCGAGGGCCCGCAGCGCGGCGGGCGGCTGCATGGGCCGCAGGATCTCCACCGCCGCCTGGATGGTCTGCAGGGGGTTACGCAGCTCGTGCTGCAGCAGGGCGGCCAGCCGGTAGCCGAAGGCCACGGCCTCCTGGCGCTTGGCCTCCTCCGTCTCCGTCTCGTCGCTGGCCGACCAGATCAGCCCGCAGGGCACGCCCTGGTACCGCCACTCCGTCGTGTGGACGTGGAGCATGGCGCCGGGCCGGCCGGGCAGCCGGGCGGCGAAGGTGTCCGTCAGGTTCCGGCCGAGGGCGGCCACGGTGCTGACGAGCTGGGCGTCGGCTGGGCGCAGCGCGATGGCCTCCGCGATGCGCTCGACGGATTGCCCGATCACCTGCGGCGGCTCGAAGCCGAGGAGGTCGCTCAGGGCGCGGTTGACGTACACGATGACGCCGCGCTCATCGGTGGTCGCGATCCCCGTGTGCACCTGGTCCAGGAAGCCGAGGCTCCACTCCGCCGGCTCGAGCGTCAGCGCGCATCCATCGCCGCGGGCGACGTAGCTCAGCAGGAACCCGCGCATGCCCGCGTCGCCGACGCGCAGCAGCCGGTAGCGGCTGGCCGGCATCCGCGCGGGCGGGCTCGCGTCCTGGGGCACGACCCCCGTCTGCCGGATGATGTCGACCACATGGCGCCCGAACAGCCTGTCGAGGCCAAGCAGGGCATGGGCGCTGGCGTTGGCGCCCATGGCCCGCCACGCGCCGTCGAAGTAGATGCGACCGACCGGAGCTGCCGCAGCTTCGGACACATCCAACGCCGCCACCTCGGCTGACGAGCGGATGAGGTAATCCGTTCCACACCGGGGGGCCGGGACCCCTGCAGCTCGGTGACGACCTGCGGAAACTGGCGGTCAAGGGCGAGCCCAGCATCGAACGGATCGCAGCCGGCCAGCTGAGACACGTGGCACACAGACGCTCGTTGGCCGCGGGCCCGGGCCCTGGCGGCTAGGCCACCACCTGCTGATACAGGCGGTCCAGGGCCCGCACGGGCTCCTGGGCCAGCCGCGCGCTGCGCATGGAGCGGATCACCGCTGGCCAGCTGAGGCCCGTGGCGCACAGGCGCTCATAGGCGGCCAGCACGTCCAGCGCCGCGTGGCCGCGCTCGTCCTCACCGCTCAGGATCCGGGCCGCCGCGCGTCCGGCCGGGCTGCGGGCGGCAAAGATGCGCGCGACCGGATGGTAGGGACGCAGCATGGCGGCGTGCTCGGTGGCGACGGGCTCCGCGGCGGGGGCGACAAACGGCAGCAGCCGGTTGACGGCGACGGCGACCTGGTAGTCGCCATCCTGCCCGTCGTCGCGGCGGGCGGCCGTGAAGAGGCGGCCGAGGTAGACGAGGTCGGGATCGACGGCCAGGCGCGCCTCCGCCAGCACGGGACCGGGCCGGAGATCCGCGATCCCCTGCCGCATCCGCTCGACGTCCTGGCTGTGGCCGCGGCGGGCGAACCACCCCGCGGCCGACTCCAGCAGCGCCGCGGCCGCGTCGATGAGGCCCCGCTCCGCGTAGTATCCGCCGAGGATCTCGAAGAGGTAGCCCAACGCGACCGGCGAGAGGCGGCTGGGCGCAGCCATGTACCCGTTCAGGAGCCGGCGCAGACGCTCGCTGGCCAGCTGCAGGTGGCCGAAGGCCATGGCCGTGCGGACGCCATCGCCGAGCACCTCCACGAGGTCGGCGTCCGGCATCCCGGAGCCCAGCATCGACTGTACCCAGGTCTCCGCCTCGCCGAACGCGCCGGTCTGCATGGCGAGGTAGCAGAGGTTGCGGCGACACTGCAGTGCCGCCCGCAGGTCCCCCTGCTCGCGCGCCATGTGCAGCGCCGTCCGCGTGTAGGCTTGGCCGCGGGCCAGATCCGCCCGCGTGGCCGCCGCCACGCCCTGCACAAGCCGGAAGTGGACCTGCGTGCCGACCGAGACCCGCTCGTGGTCGACGACAGTCCGGGCCGCGTCCACGTAGGCGGCGAGGTCGTGGTCCAGGCCCATCTCCCATGCGGCCTTGGCCAGGTGGACGAATAGGCGCGCGCGCGACTCCGGGCTGACAGGCCTGCTGCCCAGCGCCAGCGGCAGGGCCTGGGTGCCGAAGTGCAGCGCAGCCTGAGGACGATCGCAGTCGAGGGCGATTGACGCGCGCCGGGTCTGCGCGCGCACGACACCCTCCTGGCTGCCGGCCCGCTCCGCGGCCGCCAGGTCGAGTGCGGCCGCTGTCTCGGCCGCACGGTAAAAGCCCGCCTGCTGCAGCGAATGTGCGTCCCGATTGCCGAAATTCATAGGTCCAGTTTGGCCCAGGCGGGCAAGGTGGAAAAGATATCTTCACGCGACAAAAAGTGATAAAGTTGGGTCGAAACTTGCCAAGCGGGAGGGAACAGTGTTGAAGCGTGGAGTATTCTGGGGATCGGTGCTGATTGTGGTCGGAGCAATCGTCGCGCTCGCGGCTCCCGCGTTCGCCTGTGGCCTCGGCACGGGAGGCGGCTTCTGCTAAGACGCGGTCAACCTGGCAGGCCGGCGGCTGTGCCGCCGGCCTCTTTTTTTTTCGCAGCCGTTAACTGGATTCCGGGGGTCCGTCTGAAACTGCGTCCAGCAGACCGCAGCGCAACAGGTGCTCACGCATGGCGATGAGTTCGCGGTAAATGTGGCCGGCCATGCCGAGGGCCTCGGCCGCCGCGACGTTGGCCGCGCTGTCGTCGACGAAGGCCGCGGCGTGCGCGGCGACGTCCACGCTGCGCAGGGCGACCTGAAGGATGGCCGGGTCCGGCTTGGCGGTGCCGACCTCGGACGAGCTGACCACCGCATCGAACGCGCCCGTCAGGCCGAGGCGGTCAAGGTCCGCGGCCAGGCGGCTGGTGGCGTTGGTGACCAGCACCACCGGCGCCCGCAGGCGAATGCGGCGCACCAGCCCAATCGCCGGCTCCTCGGCGATCCCGGCGGAGTCCGACCACGCGGCGACCGCCCCCCGGACATCGGCGTCCGGATGCTCGCAGTGCAGGCGCGCGACGAGCGACGCCCGCCACTCCTCGTCCGACACGCGACCCGTGATGGCGGGTCGCAGGAGCTGCGGGGCGAACGCGGCGCGCGCGATGGCGCCAGCCGGCAGCCCGCCGGCCAGCTCCGCGCGCCGGGTGACCTCGGGCGGCCAGCGTCGGAGGACACCGTCCAAATCGATGAGAAGGGCGCGGATCTCAGCCATGCTGCCCTCCCCGGGCTTTGTTAGACTCGGGGCAGGTGGTGGCGCGGATGCCGTTCAGCCGTCCAGAGCCCCGCTACGACCCGGCCAAGTTCCCCAAGGTCGCGATCGCCGACACCGAGGGCGCGTTCTTCGACCTCTACTGCCTGCTGCCGGGCCAGGCGCAGGCCGTCCACACCCACGCCGACGCGGAGAAGGTCTACTACGTGCTTCGCGGCCGCGGGCGGTTCACCCTCGGGGACGCGGTGGCCGCGCTGGGGCCCGGCGAGGCCGCCCACGCGCCGCGGGGTGTACCGCACGGCGTCGAGAACACCGCTGAGGAGCCGCTGGTCACGGTCACGCTGCTCACCCCCAAGCCCCACCACGGGTAAGTCTTAAGAGCCCGGCAAACAATAATCTGATCGGATCGGGTCAGGTTATTGTTTGACATCTGGTAACCTGCGCACCGTCTCCGCTTCCGGGCTCTCGGTCATCGGGGCCTGTGCCCCTCGCTACAGCATCCCGGACCTAGAAGAAGC
>DAHVAF010000286.1 GCA_027314765.1 Clostridia bacterium
GCGCTACGTGCGCTGCCGCCGCTGCTCGATCTCCGCGTTGACCTCGGCGCCGATCAGCAGCGTGAAGCTCAGGAAGTACAGGTAGAGCAGCAGCAGGATGGCGGCGCCGAGGCCGCCGTAGATGCGGTTATACGAGTTGAAGTGCGCGAGGTAGACGGAGAAGCCGCCCGAGACCAGCAGCCAGCTGCCGACGGCCACCAGCGCGCCTGGGCTGAGCCAGGCGAAGCGGCGCGGCCGGTCGGGCAGGATCCAGTAGAGCACGGCCAGGGAAGGCAGCGCGAAGACGGGCAGGAGCATGTAGCGCAGGGTCGTGGCGGCCACCGCCCCGGCGCCGTGGCCGAACAGCTGCCGCGCGGCAAAGCCCACGGCCTGCGGCGCGACCACGGCCAGGAAGCCAGCGGCGACCAGGGCCACGGCCTGGCCACCCACGAGGAGCAGGGACAGCCCCCACGTCTTCCAGGCCGGCCGCAGGGGCTTCCGGTACTCGTACGCGTGGTTCAGGGCGCCCGTCATGCCGCGGAAGGCGCCCGACATGCCCAGCACGTAGCCGACCATGCCGCCGTAAACGAGGGCTGGGTTGGCCGCGCCGGCGCGGCCGAGGATGGTCCGCGCGATGAGCTGGGTGACCTCGGGTGCCAGGATCCCGGACAGGATGCGCAGCAGCGACGCCTCAAGGGTGGGCAGGCGCAGCCAGGTGAGCAGACCTGTCAGGGCCAGGCCCAGGGGAAAGACGGCGAAGAGCAGGTTGTATGTGAGGGCCGCCGCGTAGGCGCCCACGTCGTCGCGGCCGATCCGGGCGGCCATGGCGCGCCCGAAGTCCAGGAGCGCCGCAAGCCCGCCGCGGCTCCGCTCCGCCTCCCTGCTCTTCAGCATTCCGCCTCACCGCCGTCAGTGCATGGTCACCATGAAATCCTGCCCCTCCCACCGGTTGTCCTGCGGCCAGTAGAAGGTGAAGGCAAGGGTCCGGCCGCGACGGAGTGTCCCCGGCGGGAACTCGTAGGCCCACACCCCGTGGCCCACCGGCTCACAGGGGTCGTGGCGGACCTTGCGCCAGCCGTCCGCGCTCCAGTGCAGGGCGGCCGGCGCGTACACCTCGATGCGGAGGCGCCCCGAGGCCGGCGCCGTGCGCACCTTGTGGTTGAACTTCCACACCGTGAGCGTGCTCCGCACGCCTCGGCGGATGTAGCGGTCCCAGACGGGCTCCGGGCAGTCGAAGACCCGGCCGTCGCGGCGGCTGCGCAGGAGCTTGATGTACTCCGCGTGCGCCCAGCAAAGGGGGCGCGCCGCCCCTGTGGCGCCGCCGTGCACAAGGCCCCGCTCCGGCAGGTCCGGCCCGTCCCATACCTGCTCCGGCAGCTGGCCGTAAGGCTGCGCGAACGCCTCCAGCGCCCGGATCAGCTCGGCCGGATCCTGGCCGGCCGCGAGATCGTAGTGGGCCCGCTCGCCGCTCAGCAGCGGCCAGGGCCGCCCCACCCCCGTGCCGTCGTACGGCCCGCCGTCGTCCTTCTGGCCATAGCCGTCGTGGCTGTACCGGCGCCAGACGGGACCGAAGGGGGTCTGCACACGGCAGCTGGCGTCGTAGGCGCTCAGGGTCGCCGTCACGCGCGGATCCGCCGGCGCGCGCACACCGTAGCGAACCAGCTCCAGAAAGCCCCCGTCGACCACCGCGTCCTCGTCGACCGCGGCCTCGTCCCGAGGGCGGTTGGCGACCAGCAGGGCCCGCCGCGCGCGGCCGCCGTCCTCACCGGGGTCCAGGGAGGTCGCGATCCGCTCGTAGTACTCCGAAAAGCCCCGCAACGAACCGTTGGTCGTGTAGGTCCAGTCCTCGACCCGGCTGGCCCAGTAGTCGGCCGTGTCCAGGAAGTAGCGCTCGGCCGCCGGGTCGTCGTCGGCATGGGCGAACGAGGCCGCGCACACCAGGGCCGCGATGGCCGCCGCCAGGCTCGATGGCGAGTAGCCGCTCTGCTCCTCCCAGCGCTCCTGAGGCGTGACGGGGCCGATCCTGGCGATCGCGTACGCCGCCGGCCGGACCAGCGCCGGATAGGGGTTGTGCTGATAGACCCCGGCCCGCTCGAGCTGCCAGGCCAGCAGCACGGGGAAGGCGATCTCATCCAGCTGAAGGCCCCGCCAATAGGGTTCGCCGTAAACCCAGAAATTCTGGGGCCAGGAGCCGTCCTCGCGCTGGGTGCGCTCGAGGTAGCGCATGGCGGCGCGGGCCCCCTCGCGGTCGCCCGCCGCCAGCCGTGCCGTGGCGGTGTGGTAGAGGTCGCGGGGCCAGACCAGGTGGTAGCCGCCGGCGTTGCTGTCGCCGCTGGCATCGCCCCAGGGGATGGCGAGGGAGGCCGTGTGCGCGCCGGGGTTCATCTTGTCCTCGTGGGCCTTCAGGACCATGGCGCTCTGGTAGTAGAGGGCGCCGCCGTCCTCGGACTGCGCCGAGAGGTCGTCCAGGCCGGCGCAGTATGCGTGCCAGCCCTCCCGAAAGCGCCGCTCCAGCAGGTCGAACGGGGTCGTGAGCGACTCGGCCGCGGCCGCGCACGCCTGGCTCTCATCCGGCCCGAAGCCCAGGGCGAGGGTGAACGGGCGTCCGGGCGCCGCCGCGATCTCCCCGCAGAGCGCCACGTTGCCGTCCATGGCCGCGTTGTGGCGCGCCGTGAGCCGGCCGTTTCGCGCCACGTCCTGCCAGCCGTCGCTGACGCCCACGAAGCCGCAGGAGGCGGCGGCGAAGTCCTCGGAGCAGGCCAGCGCCAGGTAGGTGTCGTGGCGCCACGCCGTCAGGTAGGTGTGCCCGCGGTGGCGGACGATGCGGGCGCTGTTGGCGCGCCCACGGCCCTCGACGTGCGGGGCCAGCAGGACGAAGAGCCGGTGGCCGGCGGCCTCCGGCGAGTCCGCGTCATAGCGGCAGCGCAGGACGAGCGAGGACCGGTCGGGGTCGGTGAGGACCCGCTTGTGGATGGCAAACGCCCCAGAGGGCTCGGCCGTCTCGACGTCGACGAGCAGGGCGCGCGGATCCGGGCGGGTGACGGTGGCGACGAGGTCGCGCCGCTCCTCCCAGAACCGCCCCGGCCCGGCGACGAGGAACCCAAGGTCGCGCGTGTTGGCGACGTCGACCCGGGGGTAGTAGACCTCGGTCACGACCCCCTCGGCGAGGGTGAACCACACCCGGCAGCGCTGATCGGCGGATGTGCCCACGGCCTGCTTGGCGCCGGGCGCCCAGGTCGGGGCGATGCCCGGCGCACCGGGCGCATGCTCCGCTACGCCGCCCAAAGGATCCCGCCTTCCTGGGGACGCATGTGATGGAAGAGGCCACCCACACGGGGCAGACTCAGGTTGTCGCGGTGGGTTTGGTCGCGCTGAGGGCGCCGCTGCATACCGGCTCGCCCTCCGCCCCGACGCGCAGGTAGCGGCGGCCCCAGGCGTCGATCGAGCCGATGACGCCGTGCAGGGCCACACCCGCGTCCGTCAGGGTGTACGTGGTGCGAGGCGGCATGTAGGAATGGACCGTCTTGCTGACGAGGCCCATGCGCTCCAGCCGCTCCAGGCGGACCGCCAGTGTGGCCGGGTTGATGCCGCCGACCGACCGGCTGAGGTCGTTGAAGCCCCGCGGGCCCTCCAGGAGTGTGCGCACGATGTGCAGGACCCACTTCTCCTGCAGGACCTGGATGGCGGCGTGGACAGGGCAGAACTCCCGTTGCTCCACGACGCCATTCTACATGAAGATCCGGGCGCCGAACAAGGCGGCGGTAAAGCGCTTGACCGTTCATAGCGCTATGTGCTTGATTGTCTCTGGATGGTGCATGATCGAGTGGGAGGCGGTTGGCATGGCATGGCAGGTTGACCCGGTCCACAGCCACGTCGGGTTCTCGGTCCGCCACATGGGCGTCGGCTCGGTGCGAGGGCGCTTCGAGAAGTTTGAGGCCAGCGTCGGGATCACGGACGGCAAGCTGACGGAGGTCGACGCCTCGATCGACGCGAGCAGCGTCAACACCCGTCAGGACATGCGCGACAACCACCTGAAGTCCCCCGATTTCTTCGACGTTGCCAATCACCCCACCATCGGCTTCAAGAGCAGGCGGATTGAGAGCCAGGGCGACGGCGCCTTCAAGGTCGTCGGCGACCTGACCATGCGCGGCGTCACGCGCGAGGTCACCCTGGAGGGCGAGATGTCCGAGATCATCAAGGACCCGCAGGGAAATCAGCGCATGGGCCTCAGCGCACAGGCCACCATCAACCGCAAGGACTTCAACCTCACGTACGGGGCCGTGATGGAGACCGGCGGCCTGGTCGTCGGCGACCGCGTGAAGCTCGACCTCGAGGTCGAGGCCGTCAACAAGGGCTAACCACGGCCCTTCGCCCACTCGTACGCGGCGACGGCGAGCGCCGTCGCCGCGTTGAGCGACTCGACAGCGCCCGCCATGGGGATGGTGAGGGGCCGCACACCAGCAGCCATCACAGCGGGGGTGATGCCACGGGCCTCGTTGCCGAGCACCAGAGCGGTTTGCACGGGCAGAGGCGCCTCGGGCAGCGGCAGGCCCCCCCGCGGCACCAGGCCGTACACCACGTAGCCCGCCAGCGATCGGCACTCGGCCGCCAGGTCGGCGACCTCTTCGGGCACAAGTCGGAAAGTCGCTCCCGCGGCCGCCCGCAGCGCCTTGCCGTTCCACGGATCCACACACCCGGGACCCAGCACGCAGCGAACCGCGCCAAAGGCCACGGCGGCCCTGAGCACGGCGCCCAGGTTACCGGGGTCCGCGACCCCGTCCAGCAGCACCTGCAGGCCAGGCTGCAGTGGTGGCGATGCCGGAGGCATCCCCACCACCGCAACCACGCCCTGGGGGGTTTCGGTCTCGGCCAGCCGCTTCAGCTCGCGCGGGCTGACCTCGCGCACGCGGCCCGGCGGCACCCCGGCCGGCGCCGGCCGCCCCGCCTCCACGAAGGCCGTAACGATACGGAGGCCGCTCCGCGCGGCCTCCGCCAGCAGGTGCTCGCCCTCGGCCAGGAAAAGGCCCGCCTCGCGGCGGGCCTTGCGGTCGTGCAGCTTACGCGCGGACTTTAGCCCGTCCACGGGCCGCCTCCGCCGCCGGCCCCTGCGCCGCCCCAGCGGGCAGGGCGGCCTGGGCGGCGGCCACCAGCTCGCGGAACGCCCCGAGGTCGTGCACGGCGATGTCCGCCAGCATCTTGCGGTTGATGCTCACCCCGGCCAGGTGGAGGCCGTTCATCAGGCGGCTGTACGACATGCCACTCAGGCGCGCCGCCGCGTTGATCCGGCTGATCCAGAGGCGCCGGAAGTCGCGCTTTCTGTTGCGGCGGTCGCGGTAGCTGTACGCCATGGCGTGCAGCCGCGCCTCGTTGGCCGTGCGCCAGAGGCGATGCCGGCCCTGGAAGTAGCCCCTGGCGGAGCGCAGGAGGCGCTTGTGGCGCCGGTGGCCCGTGACGCCGCGCTTGACGCGTGGCATGGAAGTCGACCCCCTCTAGGCGTAGGGCAGCAGCTTTTTGATCGCCGGCTCGTTCGCCGGATCCACCAGCGCGCCATAGTGCCAGCTGCGCCGCTTCTTGGCGTCGCGCTCGGCGTAGGCGCCGGGCCCGATGCGGCCGCGGAACGCGCGCTGCCGCTTGAAGTGGCCGCTGGCCGTCTTCTTAAAGCGCTTGCTCGCGCCCCGGTGCGTTTTCATCTTGGGCATTCCGTGTCAACCACCTTTGTCTCTTTGCAGAGGCCCTACCGCGGGCTCGCCCGGCGCACGGGCGGCTGGCTTGCCGCGCCTGGCGCCGCGCTCGCGGGCCGTGTGCCCGGCATCGGGGCGCCGCCCGTCCCGCCCGGACGTCCAACCGGGGGCCGCGGTGCAACCGGCGCGCGCTGCGACACCGGGTTGGCCCCACCGGCACCGGCTCCGGCACCCGTGCCCCCGCCCGCGGCCGGCGGCCGCGCGGGGCTGGCGTTCGGTGCCCGAGCGGGCTCCCGCGTCGGGGCCGCCTCGCGCGCCGGCGCAGCACCCGGATCCGAGGGTGCAGGGCGCTCCGGCTGCCCGGATGTCCCCACCGCAGGCAGCCCAGCCGGCTGGGCCGCCTGCGCGGCCACGGGTCCAACCCCGGCCCCATTCGCCGCTTCCACCTGCGCGTCGGCCAGAGGCGCAGCTTCGCCGCGCTCCTCCGCCTCCTGGCCCTCGCTGCGCCCAGCCCTGGCCCGCGCCAGGATCTCCGGGCGCGGCGCCAGGATCACATGCATGTTGCGGCCTTCCATGCGCGGGTCCGATTCGACCACGGCCAGATCCCGCAGCCGCTCGGCGAACCGCGCCAGCACCTGCCGTCCCAGCACGCTGTGCTGGATCTGGCGCCCGCGAAATTGGATCGTGGCCTTGATCTTGTCGCCCTCGTTGAGGAAGCGCTCCGCGCTCTTCACGCGCACCTCGAAGTCGTGGTCCTCGATGTTCGGGCCCATCTTGAGCTCCTTGACATCGACGACCAGCTGCTTCTTGCGCGCCTCGCGATCGCGCTTGGCCTGCTCGTACTTGTACCGGCCGTAGTCCATGATGCGGCAAACGACCGGCTGGGCCGTCGGGGCAACCTCGACCAAATCCAGCCCCTTGTCCGCGGCGATCCGGAGGGCCTCCCGCAGCACGATCACGCCGAGCTGCCGGTTCTCCTCGTCGATCAGCCGCACCTCACGGGCGCGAATCATCTGGTTGACGCGCAGGTCCTTGCTGATGGCCTTACCCCCCTGCAAAATGCGAAGCGGCGGGACGCAAAAGCCCCGCCGCCGAAGATCGTGTGACTCGACGTGTTCCCTCGAACCCGGCTGGCAACGCCGCCAGGTGAGAAGCGGACGGCTTCTGCTTTCCTTATGCCGTTTGCGGCGCCAGCATACCATGACCCACGGAAGGCGTCAACGCGCGGGACCGCTCATCGGAACGTCTTTTGGCCGGGCGGCGCCTGGAGCCAAGGATGGCGGCAAGCCTGCGTGACGCAGCTCCGCCCGTCACGACGGCATCGGGGTGCGGCGCTAACGCGGCTGCAGGCGCCGCTCGGCCACCTCCGCCGCCAGCGCGTCCGCGAACGCGGCCAGGGGCTCGGCGCCCAGGTCGCCGCCTGACCGCGACCGCACGGCCACCGTTCCCGCCTGCTCCTCGCGCTCGCCCACCACCAGCATGTACGGCACCTTGGCCAGCTGCGCGTCGCGGATCTTCTTGCCGATCTTCTCGGCGCTCTCATCCAGCGCGACGTGCAGGCCGCGCGCACGCAGGAACTCCATAACCTTGCGGCCGTGCGCCACGTGCTTGTCGCTCACCGGCAGGACCCGCGCCTGCTCCGGGGCCAGCCAGGTCGGGAACGCGCCGGCGAAGTGCTCGACCAGGATGCCGATGAAGCGCTCCAGCGTACCCATGATGGCCCGGTGGATCATCACGGGGCGGTGCTCGGCGCCGTCCGCGCCGATGTACTTCAGATCGAAGCGCTCGGGCAGGTTCCAGTCCACCTGCACGGTGCCGCACTGCCACTTCCGGCCCAGGGCGTCCGTGATGTCAAACTCCAGCTTCGGGCCGTAGAAGGCGCCATCCCCAGCATGGATGGCGAAGTCCTTGCCCAGATCGCGCAGGGTGTCGGCCAGCGCCGACTCCGCCCGCGCCCAGGTCTCCAGGGTGCCCATGTACTCCTCGGGCCGGGTGGCCAGGTTGATGGTGTAGCTCATGCCGAAGGTGCCGTAGAGCTCATCCAGCAGCCCGATGCAGTCGGCGATCTCCGCGCCGATCTGGTCCTCGCGCACGAAGCAGTGGGCGTCGTCCTGGTGCATGCCCCGCACGCGCAGCAGGCCGTGCAGGGTGCCGGAGCGCTCGTAGCGGGTGAGCTGGCCATACTCGGCCAAGCGCAGCGGCAGGTCGCGGTAGCTGCGCATCCGCTCGCGGAACATGATGCAGTGCGCCGGGCAGTTCATCGGCTTCATGCCGTACCACTCGCCGTCCTGCTGGAACGTGAACATGCTTGGGCGGAAGAAGCCCCAGTGGCCGGACTCCTCGTAGAGGTCGCTCCGGAACAGGACCGGGGTGCGCACCTCCTGATAGCCGCGCTTGCGCTGCAGCTCGCGCGAGAAGTCCTCCAGCGCCCGGTAAAGGCGGAAGCCCTTGTCGTGCCAGAAGGCAAAGCCCGGCGCCACGTCGTGGAGGGTGAACAGGTCGAGCTCCGGCCCAAGCTTTCGATGGTCGCGCTTGCGCGCTTCCTCACGCACCCAGAGGAAGTGCTCCAGCTCCTTGCTGTCCGCGAACGCGGTGCCGTAGAGGCGCTGCAGCAT
Organism: Clostridia bacterium; assembly: GCA_027314765.1. GTDB lineage: Bacteria > Bacillota > Sulfobacillia > RBS10-35 > JAJYVM01 > JAJYVM01. Next base: position 8,276 of record DAHVAF010000286.1, read on the forward strand.
GGGCCGCTTCTCGTCGCCGCGCCAGTACGCGCCGGCCACGGACAGCAGCTTGAAGGCCTTCAGCCGGCCGGTCGAGGGCAGGTGCGGGCCCCGGCACAGGTCGAGGAACTCGCCCTGGCGGTAGACCGTCACCTCGGCGTCGGCTGGCAGGTCGTCGATGATCTCCACCTTGTAAGCCTCGTGGAGGTCGGCGAAATACGCGCGCGCCTGCGCGCGCGACCAGACCTCGCGCGCGATCGGCAGATCCTCGGCCACGATCTTCTTCATCTCGGCCTCGATGCGCGGCAGGTCGTCCTCGGCAAGGTGGACGGGGCCGGGCGGCTCCATGTCGTAGTAGAAGCCGTCGTCGATCACCGGCCCGATGGCGAGGCGCGTCTCCGGCCAGATGCGGCGCACCGCCTGGGCCATGATGTGCGTGGCGGTGTGGCGGTAGACGGCCAGACCCTCGGGATCCGCCGGTGTGAGCACGCGCAGCGGGCCACCCTCCGGCAGCGGCCGCGCGAGGTCCAGCACGCGCTCGCCGAGGCGCACGGCGACGGCGTCCTTGGCCAGGCGCTGGCCGATGGAGGCCGCCACCTCGGCGCCCGTCACGCCCTCGGGATAGCTCCGCTCCTTGCCGTCAGGCATCTGCAGCGCGATGGTCGACATGTGGGATCCCTCCCCTTTGCTGGCAATCGGGTAGGGGGGCGTCACGCCCCCCGTCCTCCCACACCACCGGACGTGCCGCTCGGCGTCCGGCGGTTCGTCAAGAAGCCAGTGGTTCCCCGAGACGCTCGGCGGAGGCTCGCGAGTCCCTGGCGCCGCCTATCAGCGGTGTCCAGGGCTCGGCTCAGCGGGCCGCGGGCCATGCGCCAATAGCCCTTGCGGGTTCCGGCCCAGCTCTGCGCCTGCCACTCGGGTAGGCTGGCGCGGGCCACCACCCGCCCAATCAGTGCGTTCGGGTCCCTCGGGGGTCCCTTCGCCGGTCGTCACCGCGCCCGCGCTCGGCCCTCCGTCCGTCCCTCGGGGCAGCCGCGAGGCGCCCTGCGGCGTTGACTGCTTTCCTTGCTTGGGCTGCGAGATCTCCAGCGCTGTGCCCATCTCCTCGACGTTCAGCCCTTCCCGGGCGCCGGCCGGTTCTTCGCTCGCCGCGCGTTCGACTCTGTGAAGCTTCGCCGTTGCCGACCCTTTCGGGCCGGTGCCCTCATCAAGCCGGCCTGGCGCCGCGGCTCCGTGCCTCGCCTCGCCCGGTACTGCGGCCTCTGCTGACTTCTGCCGGCTCAGCCGCGCCTTTCGGTGCGGGTTGTCGGCCTTACCGACGTCCCCGGCAGACCTCCCCGGATCAGAGCGGTGCCCTTTGCCCCATCCAGCCGCTAGCCGCCGCATTTACGTGCGCGCCGCTTCATCGCTACGGGCTCCACCTTGTGTGGCAGGCTCGCCCCGGCGCGTCCGCCTCGCTTGCGGTTCGTGTTCCTCGGCCCGAGGCTTTGGCCTCCGGCTTCCTTCAGATCCGGCCAGATCCCGCCAGATCCCGCCAGACCCCTGCTCACGGCGGGCACCCTCGCCTCTGGCTTGCGGTTGCCGCGATCCGGCCCCGCAGGGGACATTCGCCCTCAGGTCACTTGCCCATGCCCGGCGTACAACACAAAGCCCGCCCCTTGCGGCGCAAGGGGCGGGCTGATGCTGCCCGCGGTTCCACCCTACTTGGTGCTCGGCCGTTGATAACGGGGGCGGTCCCCGATCGCCGCTTGCGGGTGGTGTGCCGGGTCGGGCGGCAGGCGCGCTTGCAGCCGGTGGCGCGCCCTCTCTGGTGCCGGCCCGGAGCCTGCTGGCCCCGGCACGTGGTCCCGCGCATCGCAGCGCAACGTTGCTCAGGATTATTGCACGCAGGGGCCGGCGCGGCAAGTGGGCAGGGTATGCGGGGGGTGGAGCGATGGCGCGGCTGGTGCGGCACGACCGCAACGAGCCGTTCGCGGTCAGGAAGGCGGAGATGGAGAAGGGCACCATCTGGGTCTGCGCATGCGGCCTCAGCCAGAACAAGCCGTTCTGCGACGGCTCGCACAAGCGCACGAAGGACGAGGAGGCGGGCGCCCTCTACGTCTACGGCGCCGGCGGGGCTGACGGGAAGGGCGACGGGGCCGGCGGGGCCGACTCGGCCGACGGGACGACCGACGGGGCCGACGGGACGACCGACGGGGCCGAGCGCGTGCGCATCAGGAGCATGTACTGAGGAGCGGCCCCCGCGCGACGTGGAAGTAGTGGGCGTGGTGGCGGTGCATGGCCCGCAGGCGCCGGTCGTCGTGGCCAGCCAGCGGGAACGTGCACAGCACGGCGATCGGCTGGTCCTGGCAGAGCTCCGTCCAGGTCGCCTCGGCCGAGTTCCAGAGGTCGAAATTCGGGAAGCAGGACGGCGACCAGACGACGAGCCACAGCCCGCGGAAGCCGCGGTGCCGCGCGTCGGCCAGGGCCCTGAGGGACTCGGCGCGCACGGATTCCGGCGAGGGGTGGTAGATGATCGGCGCGACCTCAGCCTGCGCGAGGCCGGCGGCGGCCGCGGCGCGCAGGAGGACGGGGACGAAGGACGCCGGCAGCTCGTGGCGGACCACGGCCCCCCCCGCCTTGGCCCGTTTCAGCGCGGCGGTCAGCAGCACGGCCAGATGCTCGTCGTCAACGTGAAAATGGTGGGCGTGCCAGCCGAAGGGCGAAGCTTCGGACTGCCCTCCGCTCACGCGCGGCCCTCCCCCACGGCGATGTCGGCGCCAGCGGTCCGCTGCCGGAGCCACTGCAGCACGGCCGACTCCAGGCGGGCCGCGGCGGCCACCACCCGGCGGTCCGTGTACGAGCCGCAGTCGGCGACCTCGCGCCGCAGATCCAGCCGCAGTCCCTGGATGCGCCGATCCAGGTCCAGCTCGCCCGGACCGGCCACGGGCCCAGCCCCGGCCTTTGCTGCGGCCACCGGGTCGCGCGGCGCCAGCGCGTCGATCCCGACGTCGCTCACCGACTCCAGAGGATCCCGCTGCGGGCGGCACGCGTGGGCGTCGGCCGCGCTTCGCCAGAAGCGTCCCTCGCGGTAACAGTACGGATGGTGCGCCCAGATCTCATCGCGGACCTGCTCATACTCGCGAATCAGGGGGAAGACGCAGAGGATCACGATCGGCAGCTCGTCGCAGAGGCGGTCGTAGAGCCGCTCCATGCGGCGCCAGGTACCGAGGTGGGGGGCCATGCTGGGGCAGTCGATCAGCAGCCGGAGGCCCCGGAAGCCGGCTGCCAGGGCCGCCCGGTGATCGCGACGGATGTGGCGCTCGGTGGCGGCCAGCGGCTGCGGGGCCGGCCAGGCCTCGGCGAGCGGCGCGACCACCCACCGTTCGGCGGCCCCCAGGTCGGCGGCGGCGTGGAGGGCCAGCCGCTCCAGGCTGCTTGGCAGGTGGCACAGCACGCGTGCGCCCGCGGCATGGGCCTCGGCCAGGAAGCGGCTCGCCATCAGCCGGAAGTGGTCTCCGTCCAAGTAGAAGTGGACCGCGTGGATGCCCCTGCCGCCAGCGGCCGGAGTGATCTGCCCCGGTACCGTCGCCGCGCTGCCGCCCATCCGCCACCCCCATCGGCGACCCGTCGGAGCCAGTGCCACCGTCCGTCGCGCGCCGCGGGGCGTCGCCGTTCGACGGCGGGCTGGCTGGCGGCGCGGGCGCCCTCGGGGATGGAGGGACACGCGGCCGGCCCCACATGAAGACATTCGCGTGCAGGCCGGAGTTCCCGCGGGTTGAATCTCGGCGAGGCCGCCGCGCGGCG
>DAHVAF010000296.1 GCA_027314765.1 Clostridia bacterium
TGAGCGCGGACCGGTGGGTCGCGGGGATACGCGCTGTCGCGGGCGCGGCGGCGCTTCGGCGTGCCAGCCCGTCCGCGCCGGCCACGCACCAAGCCTCGTTGGGCGGTTGGAGCCCGCCGCTGAGCGAGGACCGGTGGGTCGCGGGGATACGCGCTGTCGCGGGCGCGGCGGCGCTTTGGCTGGTATGCGCGGCGGTCGGTCGGGGGCGCGGCAAGGCGGCGCAGGCGGCCGGCACACCCATCGACGAGCTCGGACCGGCGCGGCGGCCCACGCCCCACCGTCAGAAGCGGATCAGGGCCCACCAGTCGAAGGCGTTGGCCCTGCGCCGCAGCAGGGCCATCACGTCCGCCTGCTCGAACAGGGTGGCGGCGACGCGGCCGCCCCACCGTCAGAAGCGGATCAGGGCCCACCAGTCGAAGGCGTTGGCTCTGCGCCGCAGCAGGGCCATCACGTCCGCCTGCTCGAACATGGTGGCGGCGACGCGGCCGCCCCACCGCGCGAGCAGCAGGGCGAACGCGATCCAGAGAACGATCGCTGCGGCGCCTGGCCGCACGGGCACCCCCAGCAAGCGCCGGAGGTCGCCGGCGGCCGCCGCCAGCCCGCCGGCCGCCAGCGCCGTGGCCACCAGCACGTCGCAGGCGATGCTGCAGGTATTCAGCCACAGGATGTGGCCCGGCTCCAGGCCGACGGCCTTGTAGATACCGAGCCGCTCCTGCTGGTCCAGGGCGCGGATCACCTGGGACACGCCCGCCGCCACGAAGAGGCCGATGAACATGAGCAGCACGGCGGTGCCCAGGTTCTGGCCGGCGGCGGCGATGGCGCTCTGCACCTGGATGGAGGGCGTGGCCCCGGCCAGCACGGTCATGCGCACGTCCAGGGCGAACGGAAGGAACCCTCCGCTTGCCATCGCCGGCTCGCGGGCCGACGGCACCAGCCCCTGCAGGGCAGCCGCCATGGCCGCGCCGTCCGTGGTGGCGTAAGCGGGGCTGCCCCAGAGGAAGACCGCGTCAGGCTCCCGGGCGCCAGTGAGCCGGCTGAGCGCGCCGAGGTCGAGCAGCGGGCCCGCCACGACCGACTCGCTGCCGGAGTAGCTGCCCGTCACGGGCTGGCTGAGGCTCCGCCGCACCCCGGTCAGCGGGTCGAGGTAGGAGAGCGTGACGACCTGGCCAAGCCTGGCCTGACCGCTCGCCAGCCAGCCAACCGGCACCAGCAGGTCGCCGTGGCCGCGGAAAGTCGTCGAGGGTCCCGTCACGACCGTCGTCCACCCGCTGAGGGAGGTGAAGCCCCATGCGTCCACCTCGCCCCACGGACTCTCCACGGTGGCCCGCAGCGCCGTCTGGGCGGCCCGGGCGATCCCGCGGCGCTGGGCCGCCTGCGCGACGGCCGCTGCGGAGAACGACGGCTGGGACAGCGCGCTCATCCAGGCTGGACCCACCACAGCCACCGTGGCGCCCATGGCGACGGGCTGAACCGTGGCGTCGCCGAGCCCGGCCCGCCCCGCCGACCACGACTGGTACACGCCAAAGATCATGGCGCCCGCCGTCAGCACAACGATGAGGAAGAGGTCGATGCGGAGCGTGGCCCGCCAGTCCGACCACCACAGGCGGACCAGGGGTGTCCTACCCACCGCGCAGCACCGCCAGCACCGGCAGCCGGGCGGCCCAGATCGTGGCCAGGGCCAGCGTGACCGCCGCCAACGGGAGCGTGCCGCCGACGACCACCGCCAGCAGGCGGCCCCAGGCGGCCAGCATCCCGCCGATCCCCAGGCCGTTGCTCAGGACCTGCCATGTCAGAAACGGCAGGGCCACCGCCAGCCCGCAGATGGCGCCGAGGCTGGCCACGGCGCCGATCTCCGCCCCCAGCAGGGCCGCGACCTCGCCCATCCCGGCCCCGGCCGCGCGCAGGGCGGCCACCTCCCGCCGCCGGTTGATCACGATCACGTACAGGTTGCCGCCGAACAGCAGCACGGCCACCACGTATCCGGCCAGTGATGTCAGCCGGGCGATCCACGGCGGCACGCCGGGCGACGTCTGGGTCGGCGTGGCCCCCCGCTCCGCGGCCAGGGCGTCCTGCACCGGCACGGCGAGGGCTGGGTCCCGCTGAAGGCTGGTGGCGGCATCCAGGGCTGGAACCTCGGCCACCGTGGCGTCCGGCAGGGCCTGCTGCAGGGCGGCTTCCACCTGGTTGAGGTCAGCCAGGCCCCCCTGCAGGTTGAGGACCCAGGCCCCGCGGCCGGCGGGCGGGCTCCAGCCGACCTGCGCGGCCAGCGTGCGCCAGTACCCGGCCGGGACGAGCACGGTCCCCGTCGTCCAGTCCGCCGGCTCGACGACCTGATTCGAGGACGGCACCGGCCCGCCCGGCGCCGACCCCGCGGGAATGGCGGTCATCCCGCCAGGCGTCAGCTTCTGCGATATCCAGTCCCAATGGCCCTCAGGCACGGCGTACGCGCCGACCACGCGCAGCCCGACCGGCCGGAGCCGGCTCCAGTCCGCGGCGCCGCCAGTCCATATCGGCACCATCAGCGAAAGGTTCCCGCCAACGGCGGGCACCGGCGCCGGCAGCACCTCGGGCCGCCCCTGGCTGAGGGCCACCAGGCGGCCATTGTCGCGGGAGTACCCGGCGCTGCGGTCGGTGGCCGAGGTCAGCGCTGGCCGGTACCCGTCCACCAGGGCCACCGGCTGGTCGGCCTCGCCAGGGAGGAAGTAGCGGCCCGCGGTGATCGCGCCGCTGGCGAACCCGGTCGCCCGGTCGACCGCCGCGCTGCGCGCGATCACGTCCACCCGCGCGTAACGGCCCGGGGCGTAGGCCCAGAGAGCCGGCAGCGCCTCCACGGGCGTGGCCTGCGCAACTCCCGGGAAGTGTGCCAGCAGCGCCGACGCCCTGGCCACCTCGGCCGGCGTCGCCGCGGCGGCTGACGTCCCCGCCCACGCCAGCTCAGGATCCAGCCAGCCGAGCGGCCCGTTGCCGCCGGGCGCCGGCGGCTGCCAGGCCCAGCTCGCCCCCGAGGGCAGGTCCACCCCCGGCAGCGCCAGCGCGGGGATCTGCACGATGATCGAGCCGCCCAGGTAGCGGCGCGCCGCCACCGCGGCCGTGCCGGGCTGGCCGGTGTCGATGGTCAGGCTGAACGCGGCGACCAGGGTGGCCACCGCGAGGCTGATGGCCGCCAGTGCGCTGCGCGAGAGCGAGCGCCTGGCCATGCGCCACCCGAAGCGCCAGAAGGCGGCGTTCCTCACGAACCGACCAGGCGGCCGTCCCGCATGCGCACGTAGCGCCCGGCGTAGTCGGCGAAGAGCGGGTCGTGGGTGGCGACGACGAAGGTCTGGCCCAGCTCGCGGTTCAGCCGCGCGAAGAGGTCGAGCACGGCGCGCGTCGTGTCCTCATCAAGGTTGGCGGTGGGCTCGTCCCCGAAGACGACCTGCGGCGCGTTCGCCAGGGCGCGGGCGATTGCCACCCGCTGCTGCTCCCCGCCCGACATCTGGTAGGGGAAGTGACGGGCCCGCCCGCCGAGGCCGACCAGCTCCAGCAACTCCTGGGCGCGGGCCTCCCGCGTCGCGGCCGTCCCCGGCCGCATGGCGAGCGGCAGCGTGAGGTTCTCCGCCGCCGTGAGGTTCTGGAGCAGGTGAAACCCCTGGAAGATGAAGCCGAGGTGAGTGCGCCGCAGGCGCACGAGCTCATGCGGCGGGAGCTGGTTCAACTCCTGTCCCTGCAGGCGGACGGCGCCGCCCGAAGGCGTCTCAAAGCCGCCCAGCATGCCGAGGAGGGTGGTCTTGCCGCATCCTGAGGGTCCGGCCAGAACGACAAACTCCCCGGCGTTCACTCGAAGCGTGACGCCACGCACCGCCTCAACGGAGCCGTAACCCGTTACGTAGATCTTGGTGAGGTCGTCGGCCTCAAGCAACATATCGGGTAGCTTCGGGACGGCGTCCCAAGCTCCTTCGTTATGCGAGATAAGCCGCGGCCATCAACTCGACGGCCAGCCGGGCGCCGAGCAGGGCCGTGCCGCCGCCAGGGTCGAGGAAGGGGTTAACTTCGACGACGTCGGCGCCGACGATGCGGTTGCGTGCCCCCGCCTCGCGGAGGACCGCGCGAACGTCGCGGTAGGTGAGGCCGCCGGGCTCCGGGGACGAAGTCCCCGGAGCTGCGGACGGATCGAGGCCGTCGATGTCGAGGGTGATGTAGAGGTCGCGCCCGGAGGGCAACGCCCGGAGGGCGCCCTCGAGCCCGTCGCGGGCGAGGAGCAGACGGTGACCGCGGGCCACGGCGGCGTCCCAGGCCGGTCGCGACGTCCGGATGCCGCGCACGCCGATCACGGTGACGTTTCCAATCCAGGAGAGCTCGCTGGCACGCCGGATGGGGCTGGAATTCGAGCGCGGAAAGCCGCCGACCTCATCGGTGAAGTCCAGGTGAGCGTCGATCTGCAGGATGTCGACCGGTCGCCCGAGCGCGCCGAAGGCGCGCAGGATGGGATACGTGACGGAATGATCCCCGCCAAGGCCGATCGGGATGATGCCCGCACTGAGCAGGCTCCGTACAAGAGCGTCGGTGCGTTGGTCCAGCGCATCCAGGTCCGTGTACAGCGGATCCACGTCCCCGGCATCCGCCAGGCGGCAGCCCACCAGGTACTGGCGGTCGTCCTCCACGTCCCAGTAGCCGGGGTTGGCATCGCCCCAGGCCATGGCGTAGCGGGCGGAGGCGTCGCGGAGGGCGCGCGGCCCGAGCCGTGCGCCTGGCCGGTACCCGGTGGCGGCGTCGAAGGGAACTCCGAAGACGGCGAAGTGCGGGTGCGGCTCCTGCGTAAGCAGCGGCGCCGCAGCGAACGTGGCGATTCCAGCCAGCGGCATGGTCATACGACGCGCTGCCCCCTCTTCCACACGGCGGTCACCAGATTGCTGCCGAAGCGGTACGGGATGGCGGCATGATCGCGATCGCCGATCGCGATCATGTCCGCCTGCTTGCCCGGTTCCAAGGAGCCCACGCGGCCGTGCACATCCAGCGCCCAGGCCGCGTTCAGGGTGGCCGCGCAAAGCGCCTCCTCCGGCGTCAGGCGCAGCGCGACGCATGCCAGGCCAATGATCACGGCCATGGACTCGATGGGGGACGAGCCGGGGTTGCAGTCGGTGGCAAGCGCGACGGCGACGCCGGCGTCGACCAGGTGCCGCGCGGGCGCGTGCTCGATGCCGAGGAGGAAGGAGGCTCCGGGAAGCAGCACGCCCATGACCCCGGCGTCGGCCATGGCGCGGATGCCGTCCTCGGAAACCTTCTCGAGGTGGTCGGCCGTGCGCGCGCCCACGGTGGCGGCCAGCTCGGCCCCACCGCAGGCGGTCAACTGGTCGGCGTGAAGGCGGGGCTGCAGGCCGGCCGCAAGACCGGCCTGGAGCATCCGGCGTGACTGCTCGGCGTCGAAGACCCCAGTCTCGCAGAAGACGTCGCAGAACCTGGCGATGCCCTGGCGCGCGGCGGCGGGCGTCATCTCGTTCACGACCAAGTCGACATAGTGCTCGGGACCCGCGCGAGCCTCCATCGGAACTTCGTGCCCGCCCAACAGGGTCGCCACCAGCTCCACCGGCTCGTCCAGCCGCGCGATGGCGTCCAGCATCTTCAGCTCGTCCGCGGTCGTGAGCCCGTACCCGCTCTTGACCTCAGCCGTCGTCGTGCCCGCGGCGAGCATCCGGCGGAGGCGCGGACGCGCCCCCGCGACCAGCTGGTCCACGGTGGCCGCACGGGTGGCCGCCACAGTGGAAAGGATGCCGCCGCCGCGGCGACCGATCTCGGCGTAGGAGACGCCCCGCAACCGCTCGCGGAACTCGCCGGTGCGGTCGCCGGCGTAGACGACATGGGTGTGGCAGTCCACGAAGCCGGGGAGCACGGTCTGGCCCTTGGCGTCATAGACCTCGCGGGCCTGCCGCCAGTCTCGAGGCAGGGTGGCCATGGGTCCGACGACGAGAATCCGGCCTCCGTCCACGGCGACATACGCGTCGTGGACCAGGCCCAGATCGCCGAGGGCGGGACCGCACCTGGGGACGGGACCACCGGACAGGGTGGCCGCTTCCGCGGCCCCCACAACAACCAGATCGATCACTGTCGCGCGGGGGTCATCGGCACGCGGATACCGCGTGCCGACGCGACCTCGATGGCGCGGGGGTAGCCGGCGTCGGCGTGGCGCAGCACCCCTGTGCCCGGGTCCGTGCGCAGCACGTGCGCCAGGCGCCAGTCCGCCTCCGCGCTGCCGTCGGCCACCCCCACCATGCCGGCGTGCAGGCTGTAGCCGATGCCCACGCCGCCGCCGTGGTGGAAGCTCACCCAGCTCGCGCCCGCGGCCGTGTTCACCAGGGCGTTCAGGATCGGCCAGTCGGCGATGGCGTCCGATCCGTCGCGCATGCCCTCCGTCTCCCGGTTGGGGGAGGCGACCGAGCCGGCGTCCAGGTGGTCGCGGCCGATCACGATCGGGGCCTTCAGCTCGCCGCGGCGCACGAGGTCGTTGAAGATGAGGCCCACGCGGTCGCGCTCGCCGTAGCCGAGCCAGCAGATGCGCGCGGGCAGGCCCTGAAACGGGATGCGGTCCTGGGCCAGGCGAATCCAGCGGCAGAGGGGCTCGTTGTCGGCGAACTCCTTCAGGATGACCTCGTCGGTGCGGTGGATGTCGGCGGGGTCGCCGGAGAGGGCCAGCCAGCGGAAGGGGCCGCGGCCTTCGCAGAACTGCGGGCGGATGTAGGCGGGGACGAAGCCGGGGTAGGAGAAGGCCCGCGCCTCGGGCAGCCCGCCCTCGACGGCCTGGGCGCGCAGGTTGTTCCCGTAATCGAACGCGACCGCGCCCCTGGCCGCGAAGACGACGATCGCCTCCACGTGGCGGGCCATGGCGTGCTGGGCCAGGCGCACGTACTCGGCGGGGTCGGCCTCGCGCAGGTCGGCGGCCTCGCCCGGCGGCAGGCCGGGGGGCAGGTAACCGCGCAGCGGGTCGTGGGCCGAGGTCTGGTCGGTGACGACGTCGGGCTGGAAGCCGCGGCGGACCAGCTCGGGCAGCACGTCGGCGCAGTTGCCGATCAGGGCGATGGAGGCGGGCTCACGCGCGGTGCGCGCCTGCTCGGCCCAGGCGACGGCGGTGTCCAGGTCCTCGGTCATCCGGTCGCAGAAGCCGGCGTCCACGCGGCGGCGGGCGCGGGCCGGGTCCACCTCAACGCAGAGGGCGATGCCCTCGTTCATGGTGACGGCCAGCGGCTGGGCGCCGCCCATGCCGCCAAGGCCGCCGGTCAGGACCAGGCGGCCCCTGAGGGAGCCGCCGAAGTGCTGGGCGGCGAGGGCGGCCAGGGTCTCGTACGTGCCCTGGATGATGCCCTGGCTGCCGATGTAGATCCAGGAGCCCGCCGTCATCTGGCCGTACATGGTGAGGCCGGCGCGCTCCAGCTCCCAGAACTTCTCCCAGGTGGCCCAGTGGGGGACGAGGTTGGCGTTGGCGATGAGCACGCGCGGGGCCCGCGGGTGGGTCGGGAAGACGCCGACGGGTTTGCCGGAGGCCACCAGCAGGGTCTCGTCGTCGGCGAGGCGGTGCAGCTCGGCGACGATGGCGCGGTAACAGTCCCAGTCGCGGGCGGCCTTGCCCGTGCCGCCGTAGACGACGAGGCGCTCGGGATCCTCGGCGACCTCGGGGTCGAGGTTGTTCATCAGGCAGCGAAGGGCCGCCTCCTGCTGCCAGCCGCGGCAGGAGATGGCGGTGCCCCGGGGGGCGCGGACCGTCTCGGCGCCGGCCATGCGCGATGCTTCCTCCCGCCTCTAAGAGTATCTCGTGTGCCGCCGGGCGGGATGTGACGGAAGTGGTGGCAGGAAGGCGGGGGTGGGCCCGCCAACGTGGCTTCCATGCGCATTGCATCGCTGGTGCCGAGCGGGACGGCCATTGTGCTCGCACTGGGCCTGCGGGATTCGCTCGTCGCCGTCACCGACGGGTGCGGGCTGCAGGGGCCGCCCGTCGTCGTGCGGTCGGCCATCGACTCGGCCGGGCTCGCGGCGGCGGAGATCGACCGGCGGGTCTCCGCGGCCGCGGCGGCGGGGAGCAGCCCGTACGTGGTGGACGAGGATCTGCTGCGCGCGCTGCGGCCGGACGTGGTCCTGACGCAGGACACCTGCCCGGTCTGCGCGCTGCCGGGGGATGCCGCGCGGCTGGCGGCGGCGCCCGGCGCCGAGGTGGTGTCGCTCAGCCCGCGGGGGTTGGAGGGCGTGCTGGCGGCCATCGGGGACGTGGCGCGGGCGGCCGGGGTGCAGGGGCGCGGGCGCGACCTGGCGGAGGGGCTGCGGGAGCGGCAGGCCGCCCTGGCGCGGCGCGTGGCGGGGCTGCCCGCCGTGCCCGTGGCCTGCCTGGAGTGGCTCGACCCGCCGTTCAACGCGGGGCACTGGATGCCGGAGCTCGTGCGGGCGGCTGGGGGCTGCGACCCCCTGGCCGAGCCGGGGGCCATGTCGCGCCGCATGAGCTGGGCCGAGGTCTTCGCGGCGGGCGGGGACGGGGTGCGCACGGCCGTGTGCCTGCCGTGCAGCCTCGGGCTGGAGCGGGCGGCGGCGGAGGCGGACGCCCCTGACTGGCCGGATGGCTGGGTGGTCTGGGCCACGGACGGGGGGCGGCTCTTCTCCGGCGGCGCGCCAGCGCTGTGGGAGGGGATGGAGGTCCTGGCCGCGATGCTGCACCCGGAGGCCTGCGGGGGGCCGCCTCCTTTGAGCCTCGCCCGGCGCGTCCGGTGACCCGATAAGGTAATGTGGGCGAAAACGACCGGGACGGCCAGGATGGCCAGGGCGCGCAGCCGCGGGACGCGGCGACCGGCGAGCGCTCGCGGGCGGCGCGCGGGGGATCCGGCGTGGGCGAGCCGGCCGCAGGCGGCAACGGCCGGGCGGCTGGCGGCGGCGTGGGCAACGGCACCGGAAGCGGTAACGGAATCGCATCCGGCAACGGCGTGCGCGGCGGCAACGGCCAAGCATCGGGCAACGGCAAGGCGGCGGGCAACGGGGCCCCCATCGGCCACGGCAAGGCTGCGGGCAACGGCAAGGCTGCGCGCAACGGGAAGGCTGCGGGCAACGGCAAAGCCGCCGGCAAGGGCCGCGGCAGGGGCGCAGGGAGCGACGCGGCGCCGGCTGCCGGCGGACCCAAGGTCAAGGTGCGGCCGCGCCGCCGCAACCGGGGCGCCCTGGTGGCCTTCACCATCGCCCTGCTGGCCTGCCTGGCCCTGGTCGCCGTCGCGCTGCTGGACGCCGGCACCCTCTGCGGGATGGGCGGCGTGATCCACCGCACGATCCAGGCCTACTGCGCATCCTGAGGACTGCGGCTCACCCAGGGTTCCGGCCCTCATGGTCACGGTACGACGTGCGCCGGGGAGGGCTGCCGTGGCCTGGGCCGGCCACCGGACCCACGGTCATCCGCCGGCCGGATCTGGCGGTCCAGGCCGGGGCGCGTCACCAACGCCTGGGCAGCGGCCCAACCGACTCCCTGTCGGGCGCGGGCTCTCCGGACCGCTCGGCCGGGGAGCCGCCGGCCGGCCGAGGCTGGCGATGAGGGCTCGGACGCGTCACACCCGACCAGGACGAACTCCCGCCCGCCCCCGGCACCCGCAGCGGCCGCGCCGGCGCGGCCGCTGCGCGACACCGGCCCGCACCTACAGGACCTGCGCGGTCGTGCACGCCTCGGGGTAGAGGGGCGACGGCGGGCACGAGAACGGCGGCTGGGGCGACACCAGGCACGGCGCCGGTGTGCAGAAGCCGTAGCTCGGCACGAGCAGGTTCACCATCGCCACGGACGAGACCAACAGGCAGACTGTCACCGTCGAGCAGACCTGGCCGTTGAGAATGGCCACGGGGCTCACCGAGCTCGAAGGGACGTTGCAGTCGATCGAGGTTCCCGTCGGGGCGCAGAGCACGATGGTCTTCATGAAGCTGAAGCTGCCGGAAAACGTGCAGAGCACTGTGCCCGTGCTGGACGTGATCGTGTAGTCGACCACGACCGTCACCATGAGCGTGACGTCCGCGAACCCGGTCGGGGTCCCCTGCGGGTTCAGGATCGGCGTGCTGCCGACGACCGAACAGGACACCGACTGCACGGCGCCTGTCGCCGTCGCCCCCAGGGGGATCTCGCAGCAGTGCGACGGGATCGGCGTGCACACGTTGCTGTTGGTGTCCGCCTCAAAGCAGAAGTCGTACACCTTGTTGACCTGGATGCAGTCGATCTCCGTCGGCGCCGGACACCCGTGGGAACACGGACCGGGTACGACACTGTCGGCCACTTCAGCGTTCCTCCCTCTCCGCGCGGCTCCGCCTCCGTGGCCGCGCCTTGTCCGTTCGCATGCTATGGCGGCCGAATCCTTGTGGTTACGGGGCTTGTACGGTGGTCGCCATGGCGCGGGCGCCCCGCGGGCATACCAGGGGGTGGCAGGAGATTCACCCGCCGAACGGCAATGAAGGCCATGGATGAAGGCCATGGATGAAGGCCATGGATGAAGGCCATGGATGAAGGCCATGGATGAAGGCCATGGGTGAAGGCCCAAAGGGAGGAATCCGCATGGCCGAGGCAGCGCTCGCGCGCCTGCGCGCGGTCCTCACCGAGGTGGACGACCTGCAGCGAGCCGCCGCGGTCCTGTCCTGGGACCGGCAGACGTACATGCCGCCCGCCGGCGGCGCGGGGCGCGGCGAGCAGCTGGCGACGCTGCAACGGCTGGCCCACGCGCGCTTCACCTCGCCCGAGGTGGGCGAGCTGCTCGAAGGACTTCGCGACTGGGCCGGCGCCCAGCCGTACGACTCGTTCGAGGCGAGCCTGGTGCGGGTGACCCGCCGTGACTATGACCTGATGACCAAGCTGCCCGGCGAGCTGGTGGCTGAGCTGGCGCGGGCGGAGGCCGCCGCCTTCGACGCATGGCACGCCGGACGCTCCGAGCGCGCCTGGCAGCCCTTCCTGGCCCCGTTCGCCCACCTGGTGGGCCTCTGCCGTCAGGCCGCCGACCACATCGGCTGGCAGGACAGTCCGTTCGACGCCCTCCTGCGGTCGCATGAGCCGGGTATGACCTACGCCCGCCTCGATCAGCTGTTCACGCGGCTCAAGGAGGTGCTGGTCCCGCTGACCCACGCCGTCGCCGCCCGCGCCGACCGGGTCAGCGATGCCGTCCTTCAGCAGCCCTACGACGAGGCGCGCCAGTGGACGCTCACGCTGCAGGCCGTGGCCGTCGTGGGTTTTGACGCCACCGAGCGGGGCAGGCAGGACCGCTCGGTCCACCCGTTCACCACGAGCTTTTGCAGCGAGGATGTGCGGATCACCACCCGCCTTGACCCGAGCCACCTCGGGCACGGCCTCTTCGCCTCCCTGCACGAGGCCGGCCACGGGCTCTACGAGCAGGGCATCCCGGCCGCCCTGTGGCGCACCCCGCTCGGCGTCGGCGCGTCCGGCGGCGTGCACGAGTCCCAGTCCCGGCTCTGGGAGAACGTGATCGGCCGCAGCCGCGGCTTCTGGACCTTCTTTCTGCCGAGGGCGGCGGCGCTCTTTCCGGACCAGCTGGGGGGCACCGACGTCGAGGCGATGTACCGGGCCGTCAACCGGGCCGGGCCCTCGTTCATCCGTGTCGAGGCCGACGAGGTCACCTACAACCTGCACATCATCCTGCGGTGCGAGCTCGAGCAGGCCCTGCTCCGCGGCGACCTCGCCCCGGATGACGTGCCCGGGGCCTGGGCGGAGAAGATGCGGGCCTACCTCGGCCTCACGCCGCCGGACGATCTGGTGGGCGCCCTGCAGGATGTGCACTGGACCGGCGGCCCCACGGCCGGCTTCGCCGGCTACACCCTGGGCAACGTGATGTCGCTCCAGCTTTACGAGCGCGCCATGGCCGACCACCCCGGCATCCCGGACGCCGTCCAAGCCGGGAACACGGAGGAACTACGAACGTGGATGCGTGACCACGTGCATAGTTACGGCAGCAAGCTGACCCCGGAGGAGCTGCTGCAGCAGGCCACCGGGCGCGGGCTGGACCCGGAGCCCTACCTCCGGTACATCCAGGGGAAGTACGCCGAAATCTACGATTTGTGAGCGGCGCCCTGCGGCGCCGCTCGTCCAGGCGTGTCTAGCCGAGGTAGCGGCCGTACCAGGAGCGCACCCGGTGCAGGACGTCGAGTTGGTGCGCCCGCTCGCGGAAGCCGTGCGGCTCCCGCGGGTACACCACCAGCTCGGCCGCGCAGCCGGCGTCCCGCAGCGCGCGGTAGAAGCCGATCCCCTGGTTGACCGGCACGCGGGCGTCCTCGCGGCCGTGCAGGATCAGGGCCGGGGTGCGGGCCGCCCGCGCGAAGGAGATCGGGCTGATCAGGGCGGCCGGGTGGGGGCCGCTTCCGTCCCAGGGCCGGCCGCCGCCAAGCGCCGCCTCGAACGTGGCCATGTCGGAGTTCATGACCATCGCGTTCCAGTCGCTGACCCCGGCGCCGATGACGGCGGCGCGGAACCGGGCTGTCTGGGTGATGGCCCAGGCGGACATGAACCCGCCCTGGCTCCAGCCGCCGATCGCCAGGCGCGCGGGGTCGGCGATGCCGCGCGCGACGGCGGTATCCACCGCGGTGAGCACGTCCTGCCAATCCTCGCGCCCGACCCGTCCGCGGGCGGAGGCCGCGAACGCCTCCCCGTGGCCCAGGCCGCCCCGGTAGTTCGGCTGCAGCACCGCATAGCCGCTGGCGGCGAGCCACTGGCTCCAGCCCGCGGCGCCGGGGGCCGGGTTGATGCCGGGGGTGACGCGGCCGTATGGGCCGCCGTGGACGAGGCAGACGGTGGGCAGGGGCATCTTGGCCGCCCCGGGCGGCAGGGTCAGCACGCCGTCGAGGGCCAGCCCGTCGGCGCCCTTCCAGAGGAAGGGTTCCTGGCGCCCCCAGGCCACGTCGGCGAACCCGTGCCTGGCCACGCTGCGGCCGTCGATGCAGACCTCCGGCGGCCGGTCGGGGTAGGCGACCACCGCCGCCCAGTGCTCGCCGGCCACGCTCGCGTCGCGCAGGTCGGCCTCCCCGGCGGCTGGCGCCCAGATCGGGGTGGCGGCGCCAGTCTCGGGCGCGATGCGGACCAGGACCGTGGTGAGGCCGCGCGCGACCAGGGCCGCCAGGTCTTCGGGCCCGTCCCCGCAGAGCCCGGCGAGGCAGTCCTCGTCGCCGCCGGCCACCCGCGCGGGCGGGTCGAGGCGGTAGAGGCAGCTGGACGAGCAGGGCGCCATGGCGACGGAGCCCGTGTGGAAGATGCCGCCCGGCAGCCAGCGCAGGGCGCCCGGCGAGGCGGCCAGGCGGGCCAGGCTGCGGCCGCCCGTCGTCTCCACGCTGCAGGGCTGGGTGGCCGCGTCCAGCTCCGGTGAGGGACGCGCCACGAAGACGAGCTCGGCGCCGTCCGGTGACCAGGCGAACGCGCCCACGTGGCGCGGCTCCCCGAAGAGGGTCTGCGCCGGCCCGCCGGCCACCGCGACGGCGCGCAGGCGGTGGACGGGCGGATCCTCGCCGTCGACCTGGGGGTCGGGCGGATCGTGGGGATCGGGCGCCGTGAAGGCGATGCGATCACCTCGGGGCGACCAGGCGAACGCGTGCACCCCGCCCGGCTCGTCCGTCAGCTGGCGGGCCTCGCCGCCCCCGGTCGCCGGCAGAAGGTAGATCTGAGCCTTGCCCGTGCGGTCGGAGCGGAACGCCAGGGTGCGGCCGTCCGGCGACCAGCGCGGCTGATCGTCGGCGCCCTCGCCCCAGCTGAAGCGGTCGCCGTTCACCCAGATGGCGCTGCGGGTGCCCTTTTTGACGACGTATGCCGCCCGGCGGCCATCCGGAGCCAGGCGGATGTCGGAAAGCTGCGGCGCGTCGACGAGCAGCTCCGCGGTCAGCTCAATATCCATGGCCGCGGCTTCGGCGGCCGGCGCCCGACTCCTCCGCCGAGGAGTCGGATGGCCGGGTGCCGAAGTCAGCCAGAGGGGGAACCGACCATGCGGGCCCTGGTCCCGGCCGACGTCGTCCGGCTCCGAAACGTCGTCGACGTGCAGGTTTCGCCGGACGGGGGGCGGGTCGCCCACGTGGTCGAGTGGTGCGATCCGGAGGCGGACGCCATGCGCTCCGCCATCTGGATCGACGGCCGGCGGGCCACCTGGGGCGGCCGGCGCGAAGGCTCGCCGCGGTGGTCGCCGGACGGCGGCAGCCTCTGCTTCGTCTCCGATCGCTCCGGGCGGCCCGAGATCTGGGTGCTGCCCGTCGCATCCGGCGGCGAGGCGCGGCGCGTCACCGAGAGCCCCCACGCGCCGGAGCAGCCGGCGTGGTCGCCGGATGGCCGCACGCTGCTGTACAGCGCCCGGAAAGTGGAGCGCTCCGAGCACGTAAGGCCACAAGTAGTTACGCGCCTGCGATACCTGCTGAATGGTCGCCACTACGTGGGTGACGGCTTCTGGCAGGCCTTCTCCGTTCCGGCCGCCGGCGGCGACTCGCGTCAGCTCACGGCGGATGGCTGGCATCACCTCCACCCCGCCTGGTCGCCCGACGGGGCGCGGATCGCCTTCTGCACGACGCGCAACCCGGACTGGGACCTGGAGTGGGTCTGGGACGTCCATACGGCCGCGTCGGCCGACGGCGGCGACCTGCGCCGGATCACGGCGGGCGGCGGCGTCTGCCTTGCGCCGGCCTTCTCCCCGGATGGGCGGCAGATCGCCTACCTCTTCAACGCCAACCCGACGACGGGCAGCACGGTCGACTACCATGTCTGGGTCGTGGGGGCGGACGGGAGCGGGGCGCGGGACCTGACCGGCGACCTCGACCGCGGCGCCCTCGGACGTGAGCCGCCTGCGGCCCAGCCCGCGCCGATTTGGTCCCCGGACGGGCGGCACCTGACATGGGTCTGCCGGGACGGCGGGGTCGCGCGGATCGTGCGCACGGCCCTGGACGGCGAGGCCACCTCCGGGGCGCGGTTCGCGCCGGCCGGCGGCGAGCCGAGCGGCCGCCACGCAGCAATCGGTCCCGCCGAAGGCGCCGCAAGCTGGCCGAGCGCGTCCGCCGACGGCCGGCGGCTCGTGTTCGCCTACAGCGACGCCCACCGGCCGCCCGAGGCATGCGACGTCGATGGCAGCCGCCTGAGCGATGAGAACGCGTGGTTGTCCGAGGTGCGCACGGTCGCGCCGTAGCGCCTGCGGCTGCCCACAGATGATGGCCTGGGCTTTGAGTCCCTGCTCTGGCTGCCGCAGGGATCGCAGGGGCCCCGTCCGCTTCTGGTCGAGATTCACGGCGGCCCGCACGGCGCCTCCGGCCCGGCCTTCGCGCCCCGCACGCAGATGCTGGTGGGCGCGGGCTTCGCCGTGGTGGCCGTGAACTACCGTGGCTCCGGCGGCTACGGGCAGGGCTTCGCCGACCGGATCCACGCCAATTGGGGCGTCCTGGAGCACGCCGACTGCATGGCGGCCGTCGACCACCTTGTCGCCGCCGGTGTGGCCGACCCCACTCGGCTGGGCGTGTTCGGCGGCTCATACGGCGGCTTCATGACGAACTATGTAATCACCCATACGGAACGGTTTGGCGCCGCCGTGAGCATGTCGACGATCGCGAGCCTGCAGACGCTCGCCTACACCATCGACCACTGGGAGTCGATCGCGACGGACCAGGGCGGCCCGCCGTACGCGCAGCCGGAATACTACGCGGAGCACTCGCCCATCACGCACGTGGCGAGGGTGCGCACGCCGCTCCTGATCCTGCACGGCGAGCTCGACGACACGTGCCCGGTCGGCGAGGCGGATCAGTTCTTCGCCGCGCTGCGCATGCAGCGCAAGGAGGTCATGCTTGTGCGCTACCCGGGCGAGGCCCATGGCTTCATAATGGGTGGCCGCCCGGAGACGCGGCGCGATGCGCATGCGCGGCTGCTGGCCTGGTTTGTGGAACACCTTGGCTGAGATGGGACAGGGAGGGCGCATGCGGACACGAGCGCTGCCATACGCTTTCCGCAATGGAGGCGGTGGCGTGGGGCGGGCACGGATCCGGCGGCTGCACGCGGTGGAGGGCGCGCGCCTGCCCCAGGCGAGCCTGGTCGGCAGGGTGGCCAAGCGGCTGCGCTGCGACCGAGCGACGGCGGAGCGCGCCGTCGCGGCGATTCTCCAGGCCTCGGGCGACGCGATGCGCCGCGGCGAGACGGTGGACCCGGGGCACAGCCTCGGCCTCCAAATCCGGCTGCGGCGCGGCGATCCGCGCTCCTGACCCCGTCCCGCCAGGCGCCGCGCGCGACCTGGACCGCGCACCCTGGAAGGACACGCCACCTCCCTGGCGAAACCGTCCCTCCACTGGAGGGACGCGCGCATGCGGGTCGGCGCGGGCTGGCGGCTGGCGGCGGGGTTGGCTGCGCTGGGCGGACTCCTGCTGACGGCGGCCGCGCCGGCATGGGCGACGGCGGGCAACGTCGCCACCGTCGCCGGCAGCGCAAGCGGCGGCAACTCCGGGGCGCGGGGCTACGCGGGCGACGGCACGCCGGCGACGGGGTCGCAGGTGGCCATGTGGTACCCGCAGGGCGTGGCCGTCGACGCCGCGGGCGACATCTTCATCGCCGAGCCCATCAACAACGTCGTGCGTGCGGTGGCCGCCCACTCGGGCACCCTCCTCGGCATCCCGGTCGTGGCCGGCGACATCTACACGGTGGCCGGCAACGGCTACAGCTCGGACCCCGGCCAGGGGGTGCCGGGCGCCGGCGGCTACTCCGGCGACGGCGGCCCGGCGACCGCGGCCAAGCTGAACCAGCCCCAGTCGGTCGCGACGGACGCGGCCGGCAACCTCTACATCGCCGACACCAACAACAACCGCATCCGCGAGGTCGCCGCCACCAACCACGAGCAGTACGGGATCGCCATGAGGGCCGGCGACATCTACACGCTCGCGGGGAACGGCACGCAGGGCTTCTCGGACGGCCATGGCCTGGCCAGCAAGGCCGAGCTGTCGTTCCCGGAGGGCGTCGCCGTCGACCGCGCCGGGAACGTCTTCATCGCCGACTCGCTCAACAACCGCATCCGCGAGATCCCGGCGACCCCGGGGCTGTTCGGCGGCCACTTCCCGTTCAGCCACTTCGCCTTCAACCACCTGAGCTTCAACCTCTTCGGCTTCCACCTGCGCCTGCCCATGGACGGCCGCATGCCCGCCCACATCGTGACGGTCGCGGGCAACGGCACGGCGGGCTTCTCCGGTGACGGCGGCTGGGCGCGGGCCGCGGAGCTGCGCCGGCCCATGAATGTCGCCGCCGACGCCCGCGGCGACATCTTCTTCACGGATCAGGACACCTTCACGGGCCTGCACGGCGGCCGCATCCGCGAGATCGCGCGCTCCGACCAGCTGAGCTTCGGCCAGCGCATGCGGCGCGGCCACATCTACACGCTGGCGGGCGGCGGGACGCAGGCGCCGACGACGGCGGGCGTGCCGGCCGCGGCCGCCAGCCTGAACGCGCCCTGGGGGATCGCCGTCGACAGCGCCGGCGACGTGATTTTCACGGAGTACCAGGCGTACACGGTCGACGTCCTGGCCGCCCAAACGCGCAGCGCGTTCGGCGCCGCGCTGACGGCCGGCGACGTGTCGGTGGCGGCGGGCATCTCCGGCCAGCTCGGCTGCGGGGAGGGGCCTGGCACGGCGGCGCGCTTCGACTACCCTGCCGGCATCGCCCTGGACGGCGCCGGCAACGTGGACATCGCCGACTCATTCTGCGAGCGGGTGGCGCAGCTCTCCGGGAGCTGAACCGGCCGGCCCGGCCCCCGAAGCGCGAATGTTGGGCGGCGGCGCGTATGCGGCGTCGCCGCTGGCTCCATCCTGGCGCGGCTCCGCCGGTTGCATCACGCAAGCCTGCCGCCATCCTTGGCTCCGGCTCCGCTCGCGTCATCCGGACCCGTCACCCCGTCTCGTCGGAGGGGGCGCGCGGCGCGGCAGCGAAGCCCACCCGCGGGAGGGCTGCACCTTGGCTTCGCTCCGCGACCACCTGCTCTCAGGGCTCGACTGGCGGCTGATCGGCCCCCACCGCGGGGGGCGCGTCGTCGCCGTCGCCGGGGACCCCGCCGATGCCGCCACCTTCTACTTCGGGGCCTGCGCAGGCGGGGTCTGGAAGACCACCGACGCCGGCACCACGTGGCGCAACGTGTCCGACGGGTTCTTCGGGACGTCGGCCGTCGGTGCCATCGCCGTGGCGCCCTCCGATCCGAGCGTCGTGTACGCCGGGACGGGCGAGGCGACGATTCGCGGCAACGTCTCGCACGGCGACGGGGTCTACCGCTCGACGGACGCGGGGCGCACCTGGCGCCACATCGGGCTCCGCGACAGCCGCCACATCGGGCGCATCGCCATCCACCCGCAGGATCCCGATACGGCCTACGTGGCCGCCTTCGGCCACGCCTGGGGGGCGAGCCGCGAGCGCGGGGTCTTCCGCACGCGGGACGGCGGGCGCAGCTGGCAGCACGTGCTCTTCCAAAGCGAGCGCGCCGGGTGCCATGACCTCTCCCTCGACCCCAGCAACCCGCGCATCCTGTTCGCGGCCATCTGGCAGGCGCAGCGCCACCCGCACGCCCTCATCAGCGGCGGGCCGGAGTGCGGGCTCTGGCGGAGCCTGGACGGGGGCGACACCTGGGAGGACCTGAGCCGGCGGCCGGGGCTGCCGGCGGGGCTGCTGGGCAAGATCGGCGTGGCCGTGTCGCCGGCCCGGGCCGGGCGGGTGTGGGCCCTGGTCGAGGCGGAGGACGGCGCCGTCTTCCGCTCCGATGACTGCGGGGAGTCCTGGCTGCGGCTGAGCGAGGAGCCGCTGCTGCGCACGCGGCCCTGGTATTACATGCACATCACGGCCGACCCGGCCGACGCCGACACCGTCTGGGCCCAGGACTACAGCCTCTGGAAGTCGATCGACGGCGGCGCCACCTTCCACCGGCGGCCGAGCCCGCACGGGGACGAGCACGCCCTGTGGATCGACCCCAAGAACCCGCGGCGGATGGTCAAGGGCGACGACGGCGGCGCGACGGTGACGTTCAATGGGGGCGACACCTGGACGACCCAGTACAACCAGCCGACGGCGCAGCTCTACCACGTCACGACCGACGACCAGGTGCCGTACCGGGTGTACGGCAGCCAGCAGGACAACACCGCCGTCAGCCTGCCGAGCTGGTCGCCGCACGGGGCCATCCACGCGCGCGACTGGTACGCGCCGGGCGGCGGCGAGAGCGGGTACATCGCCGTCAAGCCGGACGACCCGAACATCGTGGTGGCGAGCGGGCCGGCCGGCCGCCGCGCCTACAACGACATCATGACGATGTACGACCACCGGACGCAGCAGCGCTGGAACATCACGGTCTGGCCCGAGCTCTACGGCTGGGGCGTCGGGGCCGAGGCGCTGAAGTACCGCCTGCAGTGGACCTTCCCCATCCACTTCTCATGCCACGACCCGAACGTGCTGTACGTGGCGGGCAACGTGCTCTTCCGGTCGCTCGACCTCGGCGCCAGCTTCGAGGCGATCAGCCCCGACCTGACGCGCAACGACCCCAGCCGCCTCGGGGCGTCGGGTGGGCCGATCACCCGCGACAACACGGGCGCCGAGGTGTACTGCACGATCTTCGCCCTGGCCGAGTCGCCGCAGCGGGCCGGGGTGCTGTGGGCGGGGAGCGACGACGGGCTCATGCACCTGACGGAGGATGGGGGCCGGACGTGGCGCGCCATCACGCCGCCCGCGGACCTGCTGCCCGAGTTGGCGCTGATCAGCATGATCGCACCCTCGCCCCACGACCCCGCCACCTCCTACGTGGCGGCCACCCGGTACAAGCTGGACGACACGCTGCCCTACCTGCTGAAGACGGCGGACTATGGGCGCACTTGGACCTCGGTGGCCGGGGACCTGCCGCCGGGCGAGTTCACCCGCGTCGTGCGCGAGGATCCGGTGCGGCCGGGGCTGCTGTACGCCGGGACCGAGACCGGCATCTGGGTGTCGTGGGACGACGGCGGGCACTGGCACCGGATGCGCGGCCGGCTGCCGGTCGTGCCGATCCACGACCTGGTGGTGAAGGGCGATGAGCTCATCGTCGCCACCCATGGCCGCTCGTTCTGGGTGCTGGACGACCTGACGCCCCTGCGGACGTGGCAGGAGGGCGCCGAGGGCGCCCTCCTATTCCCGCCGCGGCCGCGGCTGCGCCTCCGCACGGCAGCCGGGTTCCGCGGGGACCCGCTGCCCGGCGCCGTGAACTACCACAACGTGGACACGGTCCGGGCGTCGGCCTGGGTGCGGCGGCTCCCGAGCGGGGAGGTCGCCGCGGAGTACGCCGACGTCGGGGAGAACCCGCCGGAGGGCGTGGTGGTCTGGTACCACCTGCCGGAGGCGGCCAGGACCCCACCCAGCCTGGCCATCCTCGACGCCGACGGGCGCGTGCTGCGCGAGTTCGCCGGGGCGGACGTGCCGGGGCGAGCTGGCCTCAACCGCTTTGAGTGGAACCTGCGGCTGCCGGGCGCCACGCCCGTGGGGGCCGCCGACCTGCAGCCGTGGGAGCGCCCGGACGGGCCGCTCGTGCTGCCGGGCCGATACAGCGTGCGGGTCACCGTGGACAGCTGGCGGGCGGCGGCGGCGTTCGAGCTGCGCCCCGACCCGCGCGTGCGGACGGGCGGGGAGGACCTGGCGGCGCAGCAGGCCATGCTCCTCTCGATCCGCGACCGGCTGAGCCAGACGAATGAGACCATCAACGCCATCGACGCCCTGCGCGGTCAGCTGGTGGACTGGGACCGGCGCGCCTGGGCGCGGGCGGGGGTGGTGGAGGGCGCCGCGTCGCGGCTGCGTGCAGAACTTGAATCGATTCGGGGCCAGCTGATCGATGTGCACATGCGGGGCAGCCAGCTCTGGGCGAGCGGCCTGCACGAGAAGCTCAACGCCCTGTTCGCCTCCGTCGACAGCGCGGATTACGCGCCGCCGCGGCAGGCCCGCGCGGTGTTCACGGAGCTGTCGGCCCAGGTCGTCGACCTGTCGGCGCGCTTCCAGAGCCTGTTGGCCGAGGAGGTGCCGGCCCTGAACGCGGCGATCGCGGCCGCGGGTATGGGCCCGGTCGGGCTGGCGTAGGGCGCGGCGGTCGCGCCGCGCCCTACACCATGTGCGGTTGGGGTTTGGCGAGGCCCCCCCCGGACGGCGCGATGGGCAGCGCTGGCCGCGCACAGCGGCACGGGTGGCCGGGCCTCAGGTTGCGCGAGGCCGCGACGGACCGTGGGGGGCGCCCGGGGCGCGCACAGGCGAGCCACGGGGGCGTCGGGGAGGCGCTTGCGGGTAATGGTCGCCGGCCGCGGCGATGCCCCGCCGTCGCTGGCGACCGGGCGCACGCGGCAGAGAGGGGGAGCGCAGATGAAGGTCGTGGTATTCGGTCCGGCGCGGCGGGTGGGCGTCCTCCGGGACGGGCGGGTTGTGGACGCATGCTTGGCCCGGGCGAAGCTCCTCGGGGAGCGCGAGGGAGAGCCGCATCCGCGGGCGCTGGCCCGTGCCCAGGTGCCTCCGGACCTGGCGGCGTTCATCGGGAGCGGGCCGGACGGGCTGCGCCGGGCGCAGGAGGCGGTGGAGTACGCTCTGGCGGCCGGGCCGGATCCCCGCGGCCTCGATGGCGAACCCATCGCGCACGACGCGGCTGGGGTGAAGCTGCACGCGCCCCTGCCGGCGGGCGCGCGGGTCGCCTGCGCTGGCGGCACCTTCGCCGACCACGCCGCCGCCATGGCCAGGAGCCGGGGCGGGCAGCAGGCTGCCGACTTCGCCACGCACGCCGAGGAGATGCGCCGGCGCGGCATCTGGGGCTTCTGGAAGGTCGGCCGCGAGGCGGTCGGGCCTGGCGGCACAATCATCTACCCCGCGCGGACGCGGCGCCTGGACTACGAGGGCGAGCTGGCGATCGTGCTCGGGCGGCGGGGCAAGGACATCCCGGCGGGGGACTGGCGGCCGCACGTCTGGGGCGTGACGCTGCTGGGCGACTGGAGCATCCGCGACTCGCGCGAGCAGGCGGGGCCCCTGACCTTCGCCCGCGGGAAGAACTTCGACACGTCGTTCTCCCTCGGACCCTGCATCGCCGTCGATGAGGTGGACCCGGCGGCCGTCGACGTGGAGACGCTGGTGAACGGCGAGCGCCGCCAGCAGTACAACACGCGCGACATGGTGTTCTCGTTCGGCGACTACCTCGCCTACCTGTCGGCGGACATGACGCTTTACCCCGGCGACATCGTGAGCGGCGGCACGGCGGCGGGGACGGCGCAGGACAGCAGCCCCCTGCTGGGCGACGGCCAGGTGGATCCGGCCCGGTTCCTCAAGGTGGGGGACACGGTCGAGATCCGCTCCCCGGCCGTCGGCACCCTGGCGGCGCGCGTGGTGGAGAAGTAGGCGGCGGACGGGGCCGGCCCGTGGGGCGGCCCCGTCAGGTCCCGAAACGGTCGGCGATGACCTGCCCGACGCGTCCCAGCAGCCGCGCCGGCTCCGCCTCGGGCGCCAGGCTGCGGTCGGCGGCCTCATTGGCGAAGGCCACCGCCACCACTGTGGTGTGCGGCCAGAGCAGGATCGCGGTATCGCAGCGCACCCCGCCAGCGAAGCCGGTCTTATTGGCGATCCGCAGCACGTCCGTGCGCCCCTCTGCCTTGGCGCGGGCATAGGGCGTGAACGTCAGGTAGCGAGGGAGCAGGTCGACATACTGCTGCCGGCCCATCATGTCGAGGATGGGGGCACAGGCCGCGGGACTCACCCACGTGCCCCGCGCGATCTTCTCGAGGGCCGCCGCGAACTCGCGCGGCGTGCTCTCGGCGAAGCGCCCGATGTCGCGGCCGATTTCGGCGAACTCGATCCTGCGATGCAGCCGCGTCGCCGTCAGGCCGAGCCCGGCGATCGAGCCGTTGATCGCCTCAAGGCCGAGCAGGTCGATGAGCATGTTGGTGGCGGTGTTGTCGCTCAGGACCGTCATGAGCATGGCCAGGTCCCGGAGCGGCAGCTCAATCCCGGCGGACAGCTCCTTGAGCACCCCCGAGCCGCCCACCTGCTGGTCGGCGCGCACGGGAAGGCGCTGCTCAAGCGTGAGGTCGCCCGCGGCCACGCGCCGCACGAGCTCCATGAGGATGAAGACCTTGATGCAGCTGGCCGTCGGGTAGACGCCGTCGGGGTCGAGCGCCAGCGTCGCACCGGTGCTCAGGTCCTTCGCAAAAACGCCCACCCGGCCGTTGAAGCCGGCGGCGAGGTCCTCCAGCGAGGCCATCGTTCCACCTCCCAGCGCCCGACTTCGGCGCCGGCCGTCACGCACCCGTCCGCCCGGGCACGCCCTACCGCTCGACCGGCTGAACCCGCTCCAGGGCCGCGGCGTCGCCCTCGACCTCCAGCCCCTGGCGGCGCGCCTCGTCGAGTGCGAGCCGCCGGCTCAGGACCCCGTGGATCAGGTTGGGCGGCCCGCTGACGACAGCATCCGGATTCCGCGCCGAGCCCGGCCGGGCGCGGACCCTGCCGCCTGCGGTCTCGATCACCGCCGGCCCGTCGCCGGTTCGCACCTCGATCACGACCGGATCGGCGTCGGGGGTCGGGTCGTGGTAGTAGAGCTCGAGCGGCAGCGCGAGCCAATAGGCGTGGAATACGTCATCGTCCCGCGCCTCGGCCAGCAGGGGTGCACCCCACCGACCCAGTTCGCGGATGACGGGCACCAGGTCCTCACCCCGCGGCGTGAGGCGGAAGAGCGTGGTGGCGACGGGGGGCGGCGCCACTTCGCGGCTGATCACCCCGACCCCCTCCAACTGCTGCAGGCGGTCCGCCAACAGGTTGGTGGCGATGCCGGGCAGGCCGCGCTTGATGTCGGTGTACCGGCAGGCGCCCTGCAGCAGCAGCTCGCGCACGATGAGCAGGGACCACCGGTCGCCGATGGCGTCAAGCGCCTTCGCCAGTGCGCAGAACTGGCCATAGGATCGCATCGTTAGCCCTCCGTCCACGACGAGGCTAGCACACGCGGTCGGAAATTGTCCATCTGTAACTTGACTTTCTCAATCTGTTGGACGAACATTGGCAGTAGGCCGGCCGGCTGATGTTCGACGCACCGAGGAGGAGATCAGACGATGGGCAATCCGGTGACCCACTTCGAGATCGTCGGCCGTGACGCCGACGCCCTGCAGGCCTTCTACCGGGACGCCTTCGGGTGGGAGACCGTGCCCGCCGGCCGGGCCTACGCCATGGTCCACACGGGCGCCGGGACCCACGGCGGTGTCGGCGTGGCGCCGGAAGGCGGTGGCGCCAGCCGGGTCACCGTCTATATCGCCGTCGACGACCTGGATGCCGCCCTCGACAGGGTCGAGCGGCTCGGTGGGCGGACCGTCCTGGCTCCGCTTCATGTGCCCAACGGGCCAAGCATCGCCCTCTTCAGCGATCCCGAAGGGCACGTGATCGGACTGGCCAAGCCCCCGGCCCGCTGAGCGCGGAGGCGGCGTGGATGAAAGTCGCGATGAGCGCTCGCGCGCACCTCCGCGTCTGCCCCGAGCCGAAGGATGCGGTCCGGCGTTGCTTCGAGGAGATTCTGGGCTGCGCTGGCATGGAGCTGCCCACGGTGGGCCATCCGGGGGCGGTGCTGGCGTTCAGCTTTCCGGGTGGCGGTCCGTCAACTGCGAGTTCCGAGTGGACCCGCTTGGCGAAGAGAGCGTGCGCCGGGGCGCGTGGCTGGAGATTGCCTGCGACGAACCGGCCGCGCTCCAGACCGGGATCGTGGCGGCCGGCCCACCGACCCTGCGTCATCCGGCCACGACCACGTTCCACTTCGCCGTGCCCGGAGGAAAGGTCTTCGGCATCCCCGATCCCACGGCGGGCGAGTTGAGGCAGCGTGCCGGGGCGCCCCCCGCCTGATGGGTCAGAGCCAACCCGCGATGGTGGCGCCGCCACCATCGCGGCGGAGGCGCTCCGGTGCCAAACCGAGCTCCGGTTCACCCGGCCTTGGTGCCCGGCGCGTCCGAACCTTTCGACCCGGTGGGTTGCGCGGCGCGAGCCGTGCGCGCGCCCGATCCGCACCGACCTTACCGCGGCTGGCCGGGCTGCGGACGGAGTCAGCCTCGACGTTCAGCGTCGCGGCCGTTCACGCGGGCCGCCGCTCGGCTCGGCACAGCCGGCCTTGCGCCGAGGCCCGCGCCGGCGCCCCCGCGCCCTCCCGTGCCGGGTTGCCCGGCGCCAAGGACACCCACAACGCGGCGGGCCCGACGGCCAGTCCGCGCCGCACCGCCATCAGAACCTGGCAGCCGTGGTGGCAGGTCGGCGCCCAAGCGACCGCGTACCCTGCAGCACGGAGGTAGGTCGGATGATCTTTCGGCAGCTCATGTTCCCCGCGACGGGCTGCGCATCGTACCTGATCGGCTGCCCGGCCAGCGGTGAGGCTGCAGTCGTCGACCCCCTGGCGTCCCTCGGCGCGGACCAGTACCTGCTGGAGGCCGCGGACCAGGGCCTCGCGATCCGCCATGTGATCGAGACACACAGCCACGCCGACCACCTCTCGGCCGGCCGCGAGCTGGCGGCGATGGCCGGCGCGCCCTATTGCCTGAGCCGGCACGCGACCGCCGCGGGCTTTCCGTTCCACGCCCTGGGCGACGGGGATGTGCTCCGCGTCGGCAGGATCGACCTGACGGTGCTGGAGACCCCCGGGCACACGCCCGACAGCATCTCCCTGGCTGTCACCGACCGCGCGCGCGGCGAAGACCCCTGGTTTGTCCTGACGGGCGACGCCCTGTTCGTCGGGGATGTCGGCCGCCCCGACCTGCTGGTCGGCGACGCCGCCCTCGATGTCCACGACGAGTCCGAGCGGGCGCGGGAGCTCTTCCGCTCCATTCACGAGAAGATCCTGAAGTTTCCGGGCCACGTCGAGATCTACCCCGCCCACTTCGGCGGCTCGGCGTGCGGCGGCGTCAACATGAGCGGCAAGGCCTCCAGCACGATCGCCTTCGAGCGGCGCTTCAACCTCGCCCTCGCCCATCCGGACGCGGAGACCTTCGCGGCCTTCGTCCGCCAGACGCTCCGCCCGCTGCCGGACGACTACGCCACCATCAAGCGGCGCAACCTCGGGCTCCTGCCCGGTGGTCCGCAATCGGCCGACAAGGCGGCAGCCGCGCTGACCTCGGCGGACCTGCAGGCGGCCATCGAGGCCGGGGCCGTCCCGGTCGATCTGCGCCCGGCGGCGGTCGCCGCGCCCTGCCATCTCCCCGGCGCGATCATGCTGAGCTTTTCGCGGGAGGCGCTGGTGCGGCGGGCCCGTGCGCTGGTGCCGCCGGACCGGCCGTTGGTCCTGGTGGCCGAGCCGGCGGCCCTGGGCGCGGCCGCGGGTGCCATGCTGCGGAGCGCCGGTTTCGAGGTGGCTGGCCACCTGCGCGACGGCATGGACGCATGGCGCGCAGCGGGCCTGCCGGTCGCGAGCCTGCCCACGGTTACCGTCGAGGAGCTGTATGCGCGCATGGACGCGGGCCTGCGCCTGCTCGATGTCCGCGAGCCGCACGAGCACGCCGGGGGCCACATGCCCGGCGCCCTAAACCGCCCGCACGCAGCCGTCCGGCGCTGGGCGGACGATCTCGACCGCGACGCCCACTGGTACGTGGCCTGCAACACCCAGAACCGCTCCGGCGCCGCGGCCAGCGTGATGCGCCGCATGGGCTTCCCGCACGTCACCCTCGTGCTGGGCGGCTGGGTCGCCTGGTCCGCGGCCGGCCTGCCGACGGAAGTCGGCTGAGGCTGCGCCGGCCGCCGGTCGCCCGACGGCGGGGTTCGCCGACCCGCCGCCAGCGCGGCTTCAGGCCGTGGGCAGAGGGCCCCGGCCCGCGCCAACGCTGAGGATCGCTCGCGCAGGCGCGAGCGCCCGCCGCCGCCGCCAGAAAGCGAGAGGGCTGGCCCGCATGGTTCCGGCACCTGCCCCCCAGGCGCGCGAACGCGAGGTCTACGCCTCGCCCTCCTCCTCCGCCATCGCGCAGGCGTTCCAGTGGTAGGGGTCGGCGCCGCCCTCCCGTGTCCCGTCCGGCGCAATCCGCACCACGCACGGGCTGGCGAAGAGCTTCGGCGCGTAGCTCTCCTGCGCCAACCGCGTCCGGATGCCGGCCGCCTCCAGCGCCGCCCGCACGTCCTCGCCGAGCCGATCGTCCACGATGGCCGGCACCCCGCTGAAGTCGGCCCGCGGCGCCGCCACCGCCCCCTGGGCGCCCATCCGCTGGTCGACCATGCGGCACAGAATGTTGGCGTTGGTGCACATGATCCGCCGCCCGCCCGACGACCCGATGGCCGCCACCCCAAGCTCCGGCCCCGCCGCCACGACGGGCGCCATGTTGGACAACGGCCGCTTGCCGCCGCCCACGGAATTCGGCTTGCCCGGCTCCGGGTCGAACCAGTTCATCCCGTTGTTGAGCAGCACCCCGCACCCCGGCGCCAGCACCCGCGACCCGAAGCCCGCCAGCAGCGTCTGCGTCAGCGCCACCGCGTTGCCCTCGGCGTCCACGGTGCTGAGCGTCGTCGTCGACGCGCCCGGGCCCTCCCGGTCCCCGTACTCGGTGAAGCGCGTGCGGAAGGCCGGCCCCGCCGCCCGCCCGAAGGCGACCCACAGCGCCGGGTCCACGGCCGACATCCGGCCCGCGTCCACGGCCTCCGCCAGCCCCGCCAGGATGGCCGCCAGCGTCGGCCCGCCCGTCAGCGCCGGGCTCATCGCCACCGTCGCGCCGCGGTAGGTCGTCGCCGGCGCCGGCGCGATCAGCCGCGCCCGGTAGGCCGCCATGTCCTCCCGCGTGAGGATGCCGCCGCCGCCCCGCACCGTCGCCACGATGTCGGCCGCCGCCTCGCCCTCGTAGAAGGCCCGCGGCCCGCCCTCCGCGTAGGCCGCCAGCGTCTCGCCGAGGTGCGGATTGCGGATCCGCGGCGTCTCCAGCCCGAGCCCCGGCCCCAGGGGGAAGCCGCCGCCGCCGAAGATGGCCGCCGTGGCCGGGTACCGGCTGATGTTGCGCCAGTCGCGGGCGATGATCGACCCCGAGTACCAGTCGACGGGGAAGCACTCGCGCGCCAGGGCGATGGCCGGCTGCGCCAGCTCGCGCAGCGGCAGCCGCCCAAAGCGCTCGGCCGCCAGCGCCAGCCCGGCCGGCGTGCCCGGCACCGCCACCGAGAGCGGCCCCTGGGCGTTCACGTCCCCCTTGACCGACGGCCAGGGGAAGAACGCGTCCGCCGACGGCGCCCCTTCGAGCGGGAACATGTCCGGCCGCGCGGCCATCGGCGCCCGCACGCCGTATTCGACCACGTGGGTGCTCCCGCTCGCCTCGCGCAGCACGAGATACCCGCAGCCGCCGAGCCCGTTCATCCAGGGCTCGACCACCCCCACCGCCAGCGCCGTGGCCACCGCCGCGTCGACCGCGTTGCCGCCGCGCCGCAGCATCTGCACCCCCGCCGCCGCCGCGAGCGGGTGCTTGGCGGCGACCATGCCCTTTCGGCCGTACACGGGCTCCTTGGTGACGATCGTCCGCATCGTTCGTGAGGGCGGCCGCCTGCGCGTCCGCCCCTCCACCTCCTCAACCGGCGGTTCTCCGGGGTGGGGTTCGCCATGGCCCAGGAACCCGCCTCCCGCATGCGGCATCATGGTCCGGGGGGACTCTGCGCGGATGCGGCGCTTGGTGGCGGCCCTGGTGGTTGCGCTCCTGCTGGCCGGCTGCGGCAGCGGCACGCTGCCCGGCCCGCACGTGGCCTATGTCGCCGGAGGACGTGTCCACGTCCTCGGCAGCACGGTGGCACCGGTCGCGGGCAGCGACCCGGCGTGGTCGCAGGACGGCCGTTGGCTGGCCTTCCTCGATCCAGGCGGGACACTGGAGGTCGAGGGGTTCGACGGCGCGAGCCCGCAGGCGGTGCAGGGCCTCGGCGGGTCCGTCCCCGCGGGCGGCTTCGCCTGGTCACCGACCGCCGACATGCTGGCGGTCGCGCCGGAGACGACAGGCCTCTACCTGGTGTCCGGCGGCGCCCGGCCCCTGGCGGCCGCTGGCCAACGGGTGTGGTCGCTGGCCTGGTCCCCCGACGGGAGCTCCGTCGCCTATGTGGTCACCCAGCCCTATACCGACGTCCTGAAGCGCAGCGACGCGCTGTTCACCGTGCCGATCGCCGGTGGCACGCCGAAGCGGCAGTTCGTCGCCAACCAGGCCGGGATCGAGCTGGCGGGCTGGAACCTGCTCTGGCTGGATCCGCTCCATTCGGCCTCCATCGCCGCGGACGGCCTCGCCCTGGTGCAGCTGCCGACCGGACACACGCTGGCCACCACCCTGGTCCGCCGCGACTGGCTCTCGGTCTCCGGGCAGCATCTGCTGCTCGTGGCCGGCGAGGGGCGCGAGCTGTCCCAGAACAAGGCCCTGGCGATCTGCGACCTCACGTCGGCGGCCTGCCGCACGCTGCCGCAGCCGGCCGGGAGCGTGTCGCTGCATCCCGTCCGGTCGCCGGACGGAAAGCAGATGGCCTTCGTGCGCGCAGCCGTGGACACTGGCCCCGTCAGCAGCGCGGCCGCCGCGCAGGCGTGGGATGCGACGCGCACCCTCTGGCTGGCGTCGGGCGACGGCAGCGACCCCCACCAGGTCACGGCGGCGGGCACGGGGGTCAGCGGGCCGCAGTGGTCGCCGGACGGCAAGCGGGTCTACTACCTGCGGGGCGGGGCGCTCTGGGCATACACCCTGGCGTCGGGGAAGGTCAGCCAGGTGGCCGCGGGCGGCGTCAGCTCGTTCGCGCTGGGGCGCTGACCCCACGGGCTGTCGCCACCAGCCCGTATACGCCCGTGGCGGCGACGACGGCGGCAGCCAGGGCGATGCCGGTCCGGGGGCCGAGGGCCCCCAGCAGAGGCACGCCCGCCACCGTGCCGGCCACGGCGCCGGCGCTGCTGAGGGTCCTGCGCACGCTGAAGGCCTTGCCCAGCAGGCCCGGCGGCACCTCCAGCTGCACCAGGGTCAGCAGGGGGATGTCGCCCATCGGGCCGCCCACGGCCGCCAGGGCGGAGCCGGCCATCGCCAGGGCCAGGCCGGGGGCGGCCGCCATCAGCAGAAAGCCGGCGCCGATGACGACCTTGCCGAGGAAGAACGCCTCGGCGCGGCGGCGGATGGGCAGGACGGCCACCACCACGTTGGCGGCGACATTGGCGACCCCGTACGCGGCCACGATCAGACCGTAATCGGCCACGCTCCCGCGCAGGACCTGCTGGGTCAGCAGCGGCACGCCCAGGGTGAAAGCCATGCTGAAGCCGAAGTTGGAGACGGCAAGCGAGGCGAAGGCGGTCATGATCGCCGGGCGGGCGGCCACAGCCCGCAGTCCGTCGCCGATCTCGGCGGAGAGGTGGCGCGCGGGGCCGGGTGTGGGGCGCCACGCGTAGCGGCTGCCCAGCATCAGCACGGTGAGGGCCGAGACGGCGAAGGTCGCCGAATCGAGGGTGAAGAAGCCGGGCAGCGGCATCAGGGCCACAAGCACCCCGGCCAGCCCGGGCCCGATGGCGCGGGCGAGGCGCCGCGTCATGTCCATCAGCGCGTTGGTGGCCTGCAGCTGATCGGGCTCCGGCGCCAGCGCGGGGAGGCTGGCCTGCAGGGCCGGCTGGAAGAGGGCGCCCAGCGTGCCGAGGACCAGGCCGACGGCCACGAGGGCGGGCAGGCCAAGGGCGCCGCGGGCCGCCAGGAAGGGCAGGGCCAGGACGGCGGCCCCCCGGACCAGATCCGCGCCGATCATGGCCCGGCGGCGGTCCCAGCGGTCGGCGAAGGCGCCGGCGAGCAGGCCGACGGCGAGGCCCGCGGCGAGGTCGGCGCCCGCCACCACGCCGGCGAGGCTGCCCGATAGACGCACGGCGATCCAGAGGGCGGCGATCGTGTACAGGTAATCGCCCGCCGATGAGCAGACCTGGCCCAGCCAGAGCATGGCGATGGCGGGCCGGCGCAGGACGGCGACAAGGCTCATGGAGCGGAGGCTTTCCATGGAGGACACGCGTGCCCTGCTTCGACACCTCCTGGCGACAATCGCCTACCGGACGCGGAAGTGCCTGGCGCCCGACTTGGGGGAGTTCGCCGCCGGCAGCGGCGCGCGGACGCCGGCGCAGATCGTGCGCCACATGGCGGGGCTCTGTGGTGGAGCGGGCGCCCTGCTGCTGGGCCGTCCGCGGGCCGAGCTGCCGCCGCTGCCCTGGGAGGGCGAGGTCGTGCGGCTGGAGGCGGCCCTCCGGGAGCTGGACGGGGCGATCGCGGTCGCCGCGGGCTGGGAGGCCGACCCGCTGCGCGTGGTGCAGGGGCCCTTCGCGGACATGCTGACCCACACCGGTCAGCTGGCCATGCTGCGCCGCCTGGCGGGGTGGCCGCTGCCGGCGGAGGACTTTTCGCGGGCGCCGATCCAGGCAGGCGACCTGGCGCTGAGGGTGGGTTGAAGAGGGGGCGACGCGACGCGGCGCCCCTCACGATGTAAATTGGTGCGGGGTGATCGCTTGGCGGCGGTTCGTGTGGAATCCGACTCGCTCGGCAAAGTCGAGGTGGCCGCGGAGCGCCTGTGGGGCGCCCAGACGCAGCGCTCGCTCGTCAACTTCGAGATCGGGGTGGAGCGCTTCCGCTGGGGGCGCCCCGTCGTCCATGCCCTCGGGGTGCTGAAAAAGGCGGCGGCGCTGGCCAACCTCGAGCTGGGCGAGCTGCCCCGCGAGAAGGCCGACCTGATCGTGCGGGCCGCCGATGAGGTCATCGCGGGGCGCTGGGATGCGGAGTTCCCCCTCGTCGTCTTCCAGACGGGGTCGGGGACGCAGACCAACATGAACGCCAACGAGGTCATCGCCAACCGCGCCATCCAGATCGCGGGCGGCGAGCTCGGCAGCAAGAAGCCGGTCCACCCCAACGACGACGTCAACCACAGCCAGTCGAGCAACGACACCTTTCCGACGGCCATGCACATCGCCACGGTCGAGGAGGTCGAAAACCGCCTGCTGCCGGCCGTGAGGTCGCTGCGCGACACGCTGGACGGCAAGGCGCGGGCGTACGCCGGTGTGATCATGGTGGGGCGGACGCACCTGCAGGACGCCACGCCAGTCACGCTGGGGCAGGTCATCTCCGGCTGGGTGGCGCAGATCGACGACGCGACTGCGGTCATCCGGCAGGCGGTGGGCGGGGTCTGCCAGCTGGCGCTCGGCGGGACGGCGGTGGGCACGGGGATCAACGCCCACCCGCGCTTCGGCGAGGTGGCGGCGGCCAGGATCGCGGAGATCACGGGCAAGCCCTTCGCCAGCGCGCCCAACAAGTTCGCGGCGCTCTCGGCGCACGAGGCGATGCTCAACGTCAGCGCCGGGCTGCGCACGCTGGCGGCGGCCCTGATGAAGATCGCCAACGACGTGCGCTGGTATGCGTCGGGGCCGCGGGCGGGGATCGGCGAGCTGCGCATCCCCGAAAACGAGCCGGGGTCTTCCATCATGCCCGGCAAGATCAACCCCACGCAGTGCGAGGCGCTGACCATGGTCTGCGTGCAGGTCTACGGCAACGACCAGGCCGTGGCGTTCGCCGACTCGCAGGGCAACTTCCAGCTGAACGTGTACAAGCCCGTCATCCTGCACAACGTCCTCGAGTCGGTGCAGTTGCTGGCGGACGGCTGCCGGTCGTTCGAGGTGCATTGCGCGGCAGGGATCGAGCCCGATCCGGCGCGGATCGACGAGCACCTGAGCCACAACCTGATGCTCGTCACCGCGCTGAGCCCCCACATCGGGTACGAGAAGTGCGCGGAGATCGCGCTCACCGGCCACCGGCAGGGGCTCAGCCTGCGCGAGGCGGCCCTGCAGCTCGGCTTCGTGACGGGGGAGGAGTTCGACCGCTGGGTCCGGCCCGCCGACATGACGCATCCGCTCCAAGGGTGACGGGCGGGTCGCCGGGCGGAGCGCAGCAG
>DAHVAF010000155.1 GCA_027314765.1 Clostridia bacterium
GTACTGGCTGTACAACGACCTCTACCTCTTCACGCAGGGGAAGCCCATCCCCGGGCACGCGTTTATGAGCGCGGCGAAGCAGACGGCGCGGACCGGCGCGTAGCCGGGTGCGGCCGGCCCAGGTTGAGCCGCAACCTCAGAGAAGGCAACTGCTGCGAGGCACCTGGCCGGCGCGAAGCACGGTGTCGCCATGGCTCGCGAAGGAGAGCAGGGCGTAGATCGATGAATGCGTCGCGTTCTCGCCCGTGGGCCCGATCGCCCAGGGGGACCAGGACACGTTCGGCACGTCCAGGCCGCGTGCTGGCCCATGGGTGATGGCGCCGGGATGCAGGCCCCCGGTCGGTGGGTGCCTGGCAGGACCTCGTCGACCCGCAGCACCGGATAGCCGGGCGCCTGGCTCAGGACCGCGTGCACGCCGGGGCTGTCCCCTGTCTCGCCGAGCAGCGACCGCACAGGGCTCGTGCCAAGGCTGACGGAGGCGCGGCCCCTCAGGCCGATGGTGACCGCGGCCTCGTCGACCCCCTGGCGGCAGAAGTCCACCGTGTGTGACCCGGGTCCGCCGGCCGGACATGACACCGTGCCGGCAAAAGCGGGGAGGCCGTTGACGGCCTGCCAGAGGGCCCGGGCGGCACCCTCGCCGCCGCAGACGACAGGGAACGGGTGAGCTCGGTAAGCTCCGCCCGCGCCGTGATGCGCATCGTATCGAGCGGGGGCGGCGTGCGGGCGCCAGAGGGAAGCGGCGGCGCACACGCGCCGAGGGACAGCGTGACGGCACCAGGCACCCACTCGACGGCTGCTTGCGTTGGTGGAGGGCGGCGCATGCCGCCCTCCTAAATTGTCGCCTTCCGCCTTCCGTCGGTGACCTCGCGGCCCTTGAGCTCGACGTGCGTGCGCGGCGACTCCTGCACGTCCTCGCTCCTCTCATCCATCCAGACGTACGTGGCCCGCGCGTTCGTCGAGAAGGCGGCGTGGCGGCCCTGGGGGTCCATCGCGACGCAGTTCATGGCGCCAAAGTACGGGTCCACGAGGTGGTCGAGGTTCTGCATGGCGCGCAGGCCCGCGGCGTGGGCGCTCATGCCGGCCTGCATCAGCGTGACGGCGGTGTGCGCGGTGGCGCAGCGGATGGCCATCTCGCCGCGCCCCGTGCAGGCGGCCGCGCCCCAGCGGTCGTCGCAGTAGTTGCCGGCGCCGATCACGGCGGAATCGCCCACGCGGCCCGGGTACTTCCACGGCCAGCCGCTGGTGCTGACGCCCACGGCCAGGTGGCCATCGCGGTCCAGGGCGATCACGTTGACGGTGCCGGCGTCCTTCGGGTGGGCCATCTCCGGGTCCATCGTCAGGCGGGAGGACACGGCGCGCAGGATCGAGTCGCCGCTTGGCCCGCCCGGGCTGCCGGGACCGCCACCCTGGCCCTGCAGCCGCTCGCTGTAGATGCGCTTGGCCTCGGGCGTCAGGAGGTCGACCTGGGGGAAGCCGCACTCCTTGGCGAAGCGGTCGGCGCCCTCGCCGACCAGCAGGCTGTGCGGCAGCTCCTCCATCACGCGGCGGGCGATGGAGATCGGGTGCTCGTAGCCGTGGACGCCGCCGACGGCACCGGCGGCCAGGGTCCACCCGTCCATGATGCTGGCGTCGAGCTCGACCACGCCGAGGATGTTCGGCAGGCCGCTCTTGCCGACGCTGTGGTCATCGAGGTTCGACTCGACGGGGTGGATGGCCGCCTCGACGGCGTCCAGGGCCGAGCCGCCGCGCCGCAGGATCGCCATGCCGGGCACAAGCCCGACGCGTGCGTTGCTGCTGCCGATGATCGTGACGATGGGTGACCGCCTGCCTTCCGTTGTCTGGCTGCCTGCGGTTGCTTCGCCACCTGAGGGGCGGAATCATGCGGGGGCAACTCGCTGGCTTGCGCCCAGCCGCCGTCGCGCTACGCTATGAGGGCAGGAAAGTGGGGGAGCCGCATTTGCCGACGACCCAACGTGAGGCCTTTCTGCGGGCGATCGGCCGCTGGGCCGTGCAGACGCGCAGCGACGGGGGCCCGCTTCTGCTGTACATCCTGGGCGCGCTCGGCCACCCGGAGGGCAACCGGCCCATGGACATCATGACCGCCCGCCACCCGAGCGAGGTGGTGAGCCTGGACGGGGTGCGCGACCGCCTCGGCGCGCTGATCGACGAGGTCGGCCTCAGCGAGGACTTCCTGGTCACCGGCCTGATCCGCGCCGTCGAGGAGCACCTGCGCAGCATGGCCGAGGGCCGCGAGCAGGCCGTGGCGACCTTCCGCGAGCTGCGCGCGCGGATGGACGCGGTGGCCGGCGACGCGGAGGCGCTGGTTGCGTTCAAGGCGGAGCACGGCCTCGGCGACCCCGACCTTTCCGCCATGCGCGAGCAGGTGGAGCAGGAGATCACCCGCCTGGAGGACCCGGCGTGGGCCGACGCGCAGCGGGCCCTGCTCGAGGTTTGGCGGAGCGCCACGCGCGGGCTGCTGCGCCCCGACCGCCGCACGGCCTGGGAGGCGCAGCGCTTTGAGGTGGCCGCGCAGAAGCTCGACCTGTTCTTCAAGGGGCCGCCGGATGCCGTGATGCAGCCGCTGCCGCCCGGCTACAGCCTTGACCGCGGCGCCGCCGAGGATGGGGACGAGTCGCGGCCACCGTCCGGCTGACCGCCAGGCCGCCACGCTCGACCGGGGCGGCGACCCGGCTGCTGGGCAGCGGCTCGGGGCACGGACGGCTGGGTGCTCTCGCACGGTCGCAGCCTCCGCCGGCCACGCTCGCCCCCGGGCGCCGCGGGCTTGGGGCAGGCGGGGCAGGAGCCCCGACCCGGCGCCCCTACCCCGCCGGGGTCGCCAGCGCCACCGCCCGCCCCAGCGCCCGCAGGCACACGTCGCGGTCGCGCAGCGGGCGCCGCTGGCCGCGCACGGTCTGCCAGGCCTCGTGCCCCCGTCCCGCCACCAGCACCAGGTCGCCGGGGCCCGCCAGGTCGATGGCCTCCGCGATGGCCGCCTCCCGGTCGAGGGTGATGCGCACATCCGCCCCGCCCGGCCGGGCGCGGGCCCCCTCGGCGGCGACCTCGGCGATGGCGGCCGGATCCTCGTCGTAGGGGTCGTCGGTCGTCACGATGCACGCGTCGGCGTGCGCGGCCACCACGGCGCCCATCCGCAGCCGCTTCTCGGCGTCGCCGTCCCCGCCCTTGCACCCGAACACCACGAGCAGCCGCCGCGGGCAGACGGCCCGCGCCGCCCGCAGAGTGCATGCCAGCCCGTCAGGGTTGTGGGCGAAGTCCACCACCACCTGAAACGGCTGGCCGGCGTCCACGTGCTCGAACCGGCCCGGAAGCGGCGGCAGCGCCTCGATGCCCTCCGCCACCTGCGCCATGCCAACGCCGTTGGCCAGCGCGGCGTCCGCGGCGGCCAGCGCGTTGGCCGCGTTGTGGCGGCCAGGCAGCGGGAGCCGCACGCGCTCCGCGCCCCACGCGCTTGTGATCAGCAACTCGCCCTCGCCGCGCAGCTCGCCGCGCACGTCCGCGTCCGGCGCGAAGCCGAAGGACACGCCCTGGCGGCTGGCCGGCAGCGTGCGCAGGAGGAGTCGCCCGGCCGGCTGGTCGCAGCTTGCCACAGCGAGCTCGGGCTCGGCCTTGCGCCCGCCCCGCGCCGCGAACAGGCGCCGCTTGGCCGCGAAGTATGACATCGCGTCGCCGTGGTAGTCGAGGTGGTCCCGCGTAAAATTCGTGAAGATGGCCGTGTCGACGAGCAGCCCCTCGAGCCGGTGCTGGTCCAGCGCATGGGAGGATGCCTCCAGCGCCACGCCCGCCAGCCCCGCCGTCAGCGCGTCCGCCAGCAGGGCGTACAGGTCGGCGCTGACCGGCGTCGTGAGGTCCGCCGGCCGCTGCACGCCGCCGATCCGCGCGCCGATGGTGCCGACCACGCCGACCGGCCGCCCCGCCCGCGCGAAGATCGCCTCCAGCATGTACGTGGTCGTGGTCTTGCCGTTGGTGCCCGTCACGGCCAGGATCAGCTGCCGTGCGTCAGGACGGCCGTACAGCCGCCGCGCCAGCAGGGCGGCAGCCGCCCGCGCGTTGCCGACCACGATCTGCGGCACGCCCGCGCATCCGGGAAGGGCCCGCTCGACCACCAGCGCGATCGCGCCCCGCGCCACGGCGGTCTCCGCGAACGCGTGGCCGTCGTGGCGCCGCCCCGGCACGCAGGCGAACAGGATCCCGGGCCCCACGCGGCTCGTATGTTCAGCGACGCCCGTGACCACCGCGTCGCGCTCCACCGCGCGCCCGTCCGGCCCCACCAGCCGGTACTGGGGCAGATCGTCCAGCAGCCGGCCCAGGGGCTCCCCCTTCACCATCCGCAGCGCCATCCCCCAACCTCCCCACGGGCGCCATACTAGGGGCGGCGCGGGAACCTGGTGCGTGTCCGGCGGCAGGTGCGGCCCTGCCCCCGCGCCGAAGCAGGGGGCCCATGGCGGAGCGGGCGGGCTGGCGTGTCGCGGTGGCGGGGCTGCTTGTGGCGATCGGCGTGGCGGCCGCGCCCGTGGTCTCGCTGCCCATCGGCCCCTCGCGCGTCTTTCCGCTGCAGGCGACCATCGATGTCCTGGCGGGCGTCATCCTGGGCCCCTGGCCGGCGGCCGGCATCGCCGTCGTAATCAGCGCCCTGCGCCTCGGCCTCGGCACGGGCACCGTCTTCGCCTTCCCGGGCAGCATCTTCGGCGCGCTGCTCGCGGGCTACCTCTACCAGGCCACGCGGCGGGACATCATGGCCAGCGTGGGGGAGGTCGTGGGCACGGGCGGCATCGGCGCCGCGGCCTCGTTCCCCATCGCCCGCTTTCTGCTGGGCCGCTCGACGGCCGCGTTCTTCTTCGTGGTGCCGTTCGCCCTGGCCAGCGGCACGGGCGCCATCCTCGGCTACCTGGTGCTGAAGGCCCTGCGCGGCGCCCGGCTGCTGCGATGAGGCCGGGGGACGCCCTGGCGGCGGTGCGCGCCCGGCGGCCGCTGGTGCACCAGATCGTGGGCCCGGTGACCGCCCACGCGGCGGCGAGCGCGGTGGCCGCGCTGGGGGCGGCGCCGGTGATGGCCGAGGATCCGGACGACGCCGCCGCGATGGCCGCCCAGGCCGACGCGCTGGTGTGCAACCTGGGCATGCCGCGGCC
This sequence comes from Clostridia bacterium, assembly GCA_027314765.1. Taxonomy (GTDB): domain Bacteria; phylum Bacillota; class Sulfobacillia; order RBS10-35; family JAJYVM01; genus JAJYVM01. The sequence goes on from DAHVAF010000155.1 coordinate 5,145, forward strand.
ACACCGGCTGGAGGCCATGCGCCGGGCATGCGCCATGCTGGCAAACCGGGGACCGCGCATTCTGGACCCGGTCGGCGCGGGCGGCAGCGCCGCCCGCTCCAACATGGCTTCGGAGCTGCTGTCCTCGTGCTGCTTCACCATCGTCCGCGCCAACGCGTCCGAGGTCGGCGCCCTCGCGGGGGCCGGCGGCGCCGTGCGGGGCGTGGATGCGGCGGCCGCGCCCGCGGACGTCGATGCCGCATGCCACACGCTGGCGGTGCGCGAGGGGCTCGTCGTCGCCGCCACCGGCGCCGTGGACCGTGTGGCCGCGCCGGACGGCCGCCTGGCGCACGTGGCCAACGGGCACGCGCTGGCCGGCCGGGTGGTGGGGGCGGGGTGCATGGCTTCAGGCGTGGTGGGCGCCTTCGCGGCGGTATGGCCGGATCCGTGGGAGGCGGCCGCTTGCGCCCTGGCCGTCTACGGGCTGGCCTGCGAGTGGGCCGCCGCGGCGGCGGGCGGGCCGGGCACATTCCTGCCGCTGCTGGGGGACGCCCTGGCCGCCATGACGCCGGCCGCGGCCGAGGCGGGCGCACGCATCGAGGTGGTGGGCTGAGGGAAGTGGGGAGCGGGGCTGGCGGGCTCCTGTCCGACCGGGTGGCGGGCCGATGGAGATGATGGCCGGGCGCGCGTTCCGGGGCTCCG
>DAHVAF010000156.1 GCA_027314765.1 Clostridia bacterium
GCCAGATGCCGGTCGCCATCCAAACTGCTCAGGTACACGTTCTCGATGCGGTAGAGGAGACCACCGGCGTCGATCTGGTCCCGAGCGCGCCGCACACCCCCACTATAGATGACGACGGTGCGGATGGGCGCGCCGTCGCGCTCGTAGAGGTGGGCGTCGTACACCAAAAACCGGGCGATGTCGTCGGGTTCGGACGTGCTCTGAAACTCAAGGTGCAGGCAGCTCCCATCGCGGAGCCGCAGCAGGTAGTCGATCGCGTGCATGCGGACCGAGACTTGGGGCAGCTCCGTCGGCAGCACGGCCGTGGCCGGTGGCAGATCGATCCCGAGAGCGCGCAGGGATTCGCCCGCGAATAAGGGACCAAGGTGCTTGAAGATGACGTCGTGCGACTGCGGGGAGATGTCGGCCGACATCCAGGACACCACCTCGGGAACCGAATGGAACACCAGTTCCCTGTCCGCAACCAGAGTCCTCCCGGCAGCCGGAACGATTTTGCAGCGCGCGCGAAGGCGTTGATGGAGAAGATCTTCGGCGGTTTGGACAGCTTCAGGGTGGTCAGGATTTGCTGCTGAAAGGTGGTTAGCTCGGGTGAGTGCACCAGTGGTCGTGTGCCTACGCGCTCCGAGGACGGTTGCCCACATGGCTACGCTACATACTTGGCGCGCCATGTGGAACGTGCGCGCGGCTCGGTTGCACCCACTGCTGGGGCGCATCGAACGGCCCCCGCGTCGCGGGGGCCGTCACAAAGGCGCTTCGGTTTGCGTCCAATTCGGCAACCAAAGGTGCCGGCACCCCCGTTCGCCACGGTGGCTCGCGATCGATGGCACCCCTACTCGCTCTTGCATGTCGCCCCACGCTCTCTCCCCCCGGGCGCCAGGACCTGGAGTGATGGTGACCTCACGCATGGCAACCCAGGGGCTGAACTGGTGATGCCGCAGGGCCCGGAGGGCAAACGGCGGCGTCTCGACGGGCAGATGGAGATCCACGTCCAAGCAGCTGGGCCACAGAACCACGCTTCGAGGTGTCCTCTGTCGCTCACGACGACGGAAGGCGGTAACGCGTGGCCGGTCCGCGCCCGTCCACTCGAAGCAGACCGAGTTCCACGAGCCTCCGCAAATCCTTGTGGGCGGTCATCGAGGAGACGCCCGTGTTGGCGACGTACACCGACTTGCGCAGCCCAGCTTGGTCGGCCGCAAGGCGCAGGGCCAGCAGTTGCCTACCATTCAGCTGGTCGGCACCTTCCACGGCTCCAGGGAGGATGACGCGGAAGCTCCGGTCAATCTCCTCGAAACGTGGCCGGGGCAGACCCCACGTGCGCATTGCCTCAATCATGCGGCGGATGCCCAGCCCCCATTGTTCGGCGTATCCAGCGTCTCGGAGAAGTGTCGCCAGAATGGGATTGCGAGGCTCGGAGGCCCCTTCGCCAAGGTGAAGGAGCGTGATGCCCGCAGGTAAGACTCCTGGGCTGGTCACCTCAATCTGGTCATCGAAGATCGCCACGCGAATGTCCGCGCCAACAATTGTGTAATCGCGGTGCGCAACGGCATTCGCGATGGTCTCGCGTACGGCGTCCGGAGGATACTCCGGACGATCCTCGCGCCGCGCACCTCGGAGAACGCCCCGAAGTCGGGTGTTCCGTAGTACGAACGCCATCGCTCCTTCGATTTGCTCTGGGACTCGGCCCCCGACTTCGGCCTGGTCGAGAAACACACGAGTCTCCAAACCCTGAAACCGTGCGCAACGGACTCTGGCGTACGGAAAGAATCGCTGTGGCTGTTTGGCGAAGTAGAGCACACCTGCGACTGTCGGTACCAACCCACGCCCTTGTCGTCGAGTGACAAGCTTGAGCTTTTCGAGGGCCGAGTCGTCGGGCGGGCCACCCGCCAAGTCACGAAGCCTCCGACGCCGCTCCAAGAATTCACCAATTGCCTCGCGATCGAGGTCTTCCAGTTCGGCCGCCTCAACCGACGCTTCATCAAAGGGGGTATGCCACGCTTCGCGCGTGAGCTGAAGAATGGTGGCCCGATCAGCCAATCGGTTTGTCGAGCCAACCCGGATGAAGGTGCCTGCCTCGGGCGACTCCGCTCGCAGGTGATATGGCTTGTCGGCTCCGGGAAAGACCGAAACGATCAGGACGATCTTATCGTCCTCATACCGCTCGATGGTCATCACCGGTCGGATGGCCGGCTCACAGCGATCATGAATGACGCTGGCAATTGTTCGCTCCCATTCCGGGACGCTATCAGGGTCAAGCCCAACCACGCGGCGCGGCTCGTCCGCCACTCCAACAATCAATCGGCCGCCACGCCCGTTCGCAAAGGCGATCACCGTTCGCGCAATGTCGCCGTGGCGTCCCAGCCGCTCCTTAAACTCAACGTCTCCCTCAAGACCCGCAAGCAATTCAGAGAGCAAGCGGCCAACCTCCGGCAACGATCATATACACCTTAGCCGGATCGTATACCCCCAAGTAGATCGTTCGCAAGAGCTCGGAGGCAAAGACGCGCGGTCAGGTCGGGGCCAACTGGAGGTTGTGGAAACGAGGGATGTACCGACCAGCTATGCGGTCGCGGTGTACGCCATTATCGGGTTGGCGGCGCCTGGAGCCCCCCAGCGCCTCCATACGGCCACCGATTCGCAGCTGGCCTGCCGAAAAGCCGCTTGAAGCCGTCGAGGCGCGTATGGCAATATATGTATTCCGCCGGGTTGGCTGCTGCATCTTCGGTAGTCGGTAGTCGTGCTCGACTTCGTCTACGAGCCTGAGCGCACGCCGTCCACTGCGGACCAGGCGCCGAGAGGAAGGGGCCGGATCCCCAACCGTCAGGGAGCTCCTACCATCTGGAACGACTGGCTGGAGGCCTTCCTGGCCGAGGAACGGGACGCCAAAGGCAGGCGCGCACGGACGCTGGAGTTGCACGCAGAGCGCCTCAGCCTCATGCGGCGCGCCCTCGACGTGGTCGGCGCGCCCACCGATCCGCGCGTTCTGACGCGCGCTCACATCGTCGCTGCGATCGTTTACATGCGCCAGAGCGGCCGCCAGCCCCGCACGATCAACTTGAAGCTGCAGAGTCTGAGACAGCTCTTTGCCTTCGCCGTGGCGGACGGGCGGTGCCAGGGGAACCCCGTGGCCTCGGTTCCCCGGCAGCGCGTGCCTGATGAGCCGCCTCGGGCCTTGCATGACGACGAGCTGGTCCGGGTGCTGCAGACGCCGAATCCAGATACGTTCGTCGGCACGCGCGATCATGTGATGATGCTGCTGATGCTTGATACGGGGCTTCGTCTCGGGGAGGCCCTGCGACTGCGTCTCGACGATCTGGACCTCCCCCACCGGGCTGTTCACGTGAGCGAGGAATCCAAAACTCACGGTTTCCGTACCTCCAGGAGCTGGGCAGGCAGACGGAAGGCCGCCGCGCAGCGTGGCGACCGGCAAGGTGCGTTCGGTGCGCAACACCGAGCCTTTACGGACCCGTTCGGGCCGGCGTGGCCGGCGGTGGCCGGTAGAGCGCCGTGTGCGCGCATCCGGCGCCTGATGGTGCCTATCCGTGACCCTGCGTGAGGCTCGCGGTCACGCCGAATCTGCCGTTGGCCACACGCGCTCGGCAATTCGCCCGCGGGCGAGCCGATCGTCGATTCACAGGGGAGTCCCCCATGCCGTCCGCAGGCCGGCACCACCCGGGGTGAAGAGGACCTACCGCCGTCGAAGGTGCCCCGCGGCGGCAGGGGTAAGAGGTCGAAGTCCGGTGGCCGTAGCTGAGGTCGTTGCTTCGCTGTTACCGCGAGTGCGAAGCGAGAGTCTGATCCGGGCGAAGCTGGCGCACCGCACATTGTCGGCACGGCGCGGAGGGAACTGCCGGCGACGGCGGTGCCACGGCACCGGCCGACCCTCGCCGTGACCCAGGTCACGGGCCGGACCTCCGCCACCGCGCGCCGATCTAGCCGCCGCCCTGCGCTTCGTCTACGCTATGGTGGAGCCCGCACAGGGCAGCGCGTTGGCGCGAGTTGGGCACGGCGCTTCTCGCCCAGCGGGATCGAGGTCCCGGCGGCACCGGACCCCGCGGTGCTCGGCACCGCGATCACCAACAGCCTGGCAACCGCGGCCGCTGCAGGCGACCGTGCGGGATTGGCCGTCATCGCCGAACGGTCCCCGCCGCCATCGGCGGTCGATCTTTCCCATCCGGGCGGTTCCCGCGCCGACAGGGGTGCGGGCGGACGCCGGCCCGAGATCCAGTCGCGCCGACGGGCAAGGGACGTTCCACGGCCCGCGTGCGGTTGGCGTGAGGGGGGCGGGCGTGGGAACGGAGAGCGCCAGCGCGACGCGGCCGGGGGCATGGGCCTACGCCGTCACCTGCCTGAAGATCGGGACCGTTGGCTTCGGCGGCGGCTATGCGGTGCTCGACCTGATCCGCGCGGAGGTCGTCGAGCGTCACCGCTGGCTCGCCTCCGAAGAGTTCGACGACATCCTGGCCGCAGTGCAGCTGGTGCCGGGTCCCACGACGGTCAACCTGCTGGCGGCCGTCGGTGAGCGGGTGAGCGGTTGGGCCAGCCTCGTCCTCGGCGTGGCCGCCGTGATCCTGCCCTCCTTCGCCATCGTCGTCGGACTCACCAGCCTCTACCTGCGGTATTCCAACGCGCCGATCGCCATCGGCGCCATGGCCGGGCTGGCGGCGGCGGTCATCGGCCTGATGGTCGCGGTCACGCTCGAGCTGGGCCGTGACGTGCGCCGGGACATCCTGCACTGGGCGATCGCCCTCGTGGCATTCGCCGTCGTGGCGTTCACGACGGTCAACCCGATCTGGCTGATTGTGGCGGCTGCCGCCGCCGGGGGGATCAAACTTGCTCTCCGCCGCCATTGAGCTGTTCGCCAGCTTCTTCAAGATCGGCGTCTTCGGCTTCGGCGGGGGCTTCGCGCTCATCCCGCTCATGCAGCAGACCGTGCTCGGGCAGCACTGGCTGAGTCCTGCCCAGTTCCTCAGCGCCATCGCCATCGGCCAGATGACGCCCGGGCCGGTGGCGATCAGCGCCACCTTCGTCGGCTTCCACGTCGCCGGCATCGTGGGCGCCGTGGCAGCCACCCTGGGGATCTTCCTGCCGTCGGTCCTGCTGACGGGGGCGCTGATGGCCACCTATACCTACGTGCGGCGTTACCCGGCGTTCCACGAGGTGCTGGGCGCCGTGCTGGCCGCGGTGGTCGGGTTGATCGCCGGGGTGACCTGGCGGCTGGGCGTGCAGGCCATCACCGGCTTTGTGCCGGCGGCGATCGCCCTGGCGGTCGCAATCGGCGGGCGCCGTTTCCGGGTGAACTACGGCCTTCTGGTCGCCTTCGGGGCCCTGGCGGGCGTCCTGGCCCTGCGTCCCTGATCGTGTGGGGCTCCGGTCGCCGCGGCGCCCATGGGGTCACGGCTGCCGCACCCCAGACCCGCGTCGCCGCGGATGCAGTCGCCGCAGGACGTGCCGGGGACTTGCGGGGCCAGGTTGCGATGGGCGGGCGCGCCGGGGCGCGGGAGGACTCGTTCCGGCAGCCGTATTGCAGCAGAGCGAAGCAACCGACGGCCTCCCGCGCGCTGGTAGCCCCACCCAGGGCGAGCACACGTGCGCCTGCGCGGGGGATGGATCCTGTCCCCCCTGGCCGCATGCGCCCCGGTTGAGCCTGCCGGGGTTTGGCCCTGCTGCAATCCAACGCCAATATATGGCTCCCCCACGCCAGGCGGCGGAAGGCCTCTTCACGCCGTCGTTTGCGCTCCGGCACGGCCGCACGCGTCGAGCACGCCGATGGACCGCCAGTGTCCGCCCGGAGCACGGGTCGGGAGGCGGTGCCAGGATGCCGGGGTGTGCCGGGACCACCGCAACCTGGAACGACTGGGTGGACGCCTGCCTGGCCGAGCCGCGGGACGCCAGGGGCCGCCGCACAAGCACGCCGCAAGTGCACGAAGCGAACTTCCGCCTCATGACTCGAGCGTCCCTGAGGTCGTCCGGGCCGTGGTCTAAGGGAATCTGCCGCTGCCGCAGATTGGCGAGGAAATCGGCATAGCCAAGGCCGGAGAGGCGGGTCGCTCGGCCAAGGGACAGCCTTCCCTCCGCGTAGCAGGAGGCGGCCAAATGCTTACGGATGTCTGCCGCCCGGTCCGATCCGAGGTTCAGCGCGTCAACCGCGTCGGCGTCCGGGGACACCTGGGCCCGCCGTGCCTCCACGGGAAACACCTCGCAGGTCACTTTGTCATCCGCCCTGGCGACCTCACCGAGCCCTTGAACGCGCACAGCCAGAGCGTCTGAACGCGCCTCCGTCGTGTTCCACCACGGTGTTCGCCGGTGCGGCCAATCGGCAGCAGGCGGGGCGGTCGGTGGAAAGCCGGACACCCCAGCGTCCATGGACGACTGGTGCCCACTCTGCGCGGGCGGGGTCACACGCTCGGTTGCCTACGGCCGCTGTTGTGGCGGTTCGAACGGCCCCCGCGACGCGGGGGCCGTCACTGACTCCCTTGCGGCACGGTCCTCCGCATGTTCACGGATGCCGCGCGAACGACAACCGCCGCGTGAGCCAGCCGGAGCCCGCCGACAGACGTGGGGCGACGTCAGCGTCCCGCCGCAGCGATGCGGAGCGCTGCGGTCCTCAGCCGCATGAGACGACCAGG
>DAHVAF010000302.1 GCA_027314765.1 Clostridia bacterium
GGGGGCCGCCCTGGGGCGGCCGTGCCCGGTCCCGGAGGGCAGCCGTGCGACCCGGGACCGCAGGGTCAGAATGGCCTTCACCATGGGAAGTGCCTCAGGTAGAAGTCGGGCCGCAGGAAGCGGCGGAAGGTCGTGGGCAGGGCGTCACGGTCGAACTCGGCCTCGGTGCCGAGGATGCCCGAGCCGTCGTTCGTGAGCTCACAGGGGGCGAGGATGCGGGGGTTGGTGGGTGAGGCCTCGATCCCGTACAGCTGCGTGGACTGGATCAGGTTCCAGGGCCCGGCGAGCTGGTCCCACTCGCTGGCGGCCGGGCGAGGTAGGAAGCAGATGATATGGGCGCCCGACAGCTGCAGGAAGCGGGCCGCCTCCTGCAGCCAGCACTCCTCGCCGGCCAGCAGGCCGACCTGGAAGCCATCGACGTCGATGAGGCTCCGGCCCCCCGGCGTCAGCCGGCCCGACCCCGAGGTGAGGCCACTCGTGGTCAGGATGGCCTTACCTCCCAGGTCTGCGGACATGGCGGCCACGGCCGCCCTCACCGAACTCTGACCTTCCAGATCAGCAACGACGCTGCCAGAGCGTACACCAGGGTCATCGCGAACACGATGTGGTAGCCGAGATTCGGGGCAACGGCGTTGAAGTGGCCCACCACCAGGCCGCCGATGCCCGGGGCCAGGGCCTGCGGCAGGGTGATCGCGACGCTCCAGATGCCGAAATCCTTGGCGGCCGAACCGGCCTTGCCCGGCAGCACGTCCACGGCCAGGGCCCAGTCCACGCTCGTGAACGCGCCGTAGCCCAGCCCGAAGACGACGCCGAAGGCGAGCGCGAGCACGAAGCTGTGGGCCAGCAGGAAGCCGGCGGCCACCAGGCCCATCAGCAGGCCGGCGGCCGAGACGAGGACGCGGCGGCCAAGGCGGTCGGACAGGGTGCCCGCCTTCAGGGCCACGCAGGCCGCGACGAGCACGGTGAGGCCGCTGACCTCGGTGGTCGCCAGCACGTAGTTCGGGACGGCCAGGACGTCCTTCAGGTAGAGCTCCAGGAAGGCCAGCACGGTGTAGAAGGCCAGCATGACCAGGGCGCGGGTCGCGAAGACCAGCCAGAAGTCCGCGTGGGCGCGGAACGGCACCCAGAAGGGGGCATGGGTGGGCGGGGCGTCGCGCTCGGGCACGCGCAGCAGGGTCACCAGGCTGCCGGCGGCGATCACCAGGATGAGCCAGCCGTAAAACGGCGTGGTGACGCCGGGGTGGACGAAGATGGCGGCCAGACCCAGGCTGAAGATGGTGCCCAGCATGGACATCAGGCCCATGTAGCCCGAGGCGGTGCCGCGCCGCTCCTCCGGCACAAGATCCGGGATGAGCGCCTGGTAGGGCGCGAGCGTGACGTTGTTGGCCAGCTCCAGCAGCACGAACGCGATGACCAGGGACGGGTAACCGGTGGCGAAGGCCATGATGGCCAGGGCCACGATGAGGCCGGCGTTGCCGAGGAGGAAGTACGGGCGGCGGCGCCCCGCCAGCCAGGGGGCGATGTGGCGGGCCAGGGCGTGCTGGCTGGCGGTCCGGTCGGAGAGGGCCCCCGACAGCGGGTGGACGATCAGGGCCGTGGCAGCGCCGGCGGCGGTGAGCAGGCCCACGTCCGCGGGGGCCTGGGCGGCGGGCACGAAGCGCAGGACCTCGGTCGGCAGCAGCACGGTGAGCATGGCGGCCCAGAGGAAGTTCGTCGAGAACCAGTAGGCCGCCAGGGCCAGTTGGCGGCTCGGCCGCCAGGCGGCGTGGGGGGCCGTCTGCGCGATCTCCATACCCACCGCCCCTACATGGTAAGCGCGGGTCATCCCGCGCGCACACGGGTCAGACGTTGAACCGGTACTCGATCACGTCGCCGTCCTGCACCACGTAGTCCTTGCCCTCGATGCGGAGCCGGCCCTGCTCGCGGAGGGCCTTCCAGGAGCCGGCCTGCTGCAGGTCGGCCCAGCCGGCGACCTCCGCGCGGATGAAGCCGCGCTCGATGTCGCTGTGCACCTTGCCGGCGGCCTGGCGGGCGTGGGTTCCAGCCCGGATGGGCCAGGCGCGGACCTCGTCCTCGCCGGCCGTGAGGAAGCTGATCAGGCCGAGGGCGGCGTAGGCGGTGCGGGCCAGACGCTCGGCACCGGTCTCCGCCAGGCCGTAGGCGGCCAGAAAGTCGGTGCGCTCGGCCGGATCCAGGGCGGCGATCTCCTCCTCGACGGCGGCGCAGAAGGGGACGAGGGCCAGGCCCGCCGCGCCGGCCACGGCCGCGAGGGCGGGAGGCACGCCCTGGCCGCCGCGCAGGTCCTCCTCCTCGAGGTTGGCCGCAAGCAGCAGCGGCTTGCCGGTGACCAGACCGTACCCGCTCAGGGCCGCCGACTGCTCGTCGCTGAGGCCGGCGCCGCGGATGGGCTGACCACCCTCCAGCACCGGCTGGCAGAGGGTGAGGGCCTCCAGCGCGCGGACCTCCTCCGGCTTTTTGGCGTGGCTCTTGGCAAGACGGGCGGAGACGCTCTCGACGCGCTCCAGGTCGGCCAGGATCAGCTCCTCGATCAGGGCGCGCGCGTCGCGCTCGGGGGCGACCGACTCAAGCGGGTGGGGCACGGCAGGGTCGCGGAAGCAGCGGATCACGGCCATCAGCGCATCGGCGCGGCGGGCGCCGTCCAGGACGGCGTTGACCTCCGACCGCGGGGTGCGCCCCGGCAGGAAGGCGGGCAGCTCGGTCAGGCCCACGGTGGCCCGGGTGACCTTCTTGGGGTGGAACATCGCCGCCAGGACGTCCAGGCGCGGGTCGGGCACCTGGGCGACGGCGGTGCGGGTGCCGGCCGGCGCCCCGGTCAGCAGGCGGAGCACGGCGCTCTTGCCCGAGGCGGGCAGGCCGATCAGGCCGAGGTCCAAGCCAGCATCTCCCTTTCAAACGCGGCCGCGGCGCCCTCGATCAGATAGCGGAGGGAATTGCCTCGCCCGAGGATGGTCCAGGGGATGTCGGCTCGGGAGGCCGCCCCTGGCGGTGGCTCTCGTCCGGCATCATCGTGGCGGCGGTTCTGGCCGCATACCTGCCCGCGCGGGACCCCGCCACCGACTACCTCGGGGTGTGGCTCGCCGCTGGCGCGGCCGTCGCGACCTTCACCGTGGCCATGCTCGTGCTGCGCAAAAACCCCCGCGGCTCGGCGGGAGTCGCCGTGGGCGTCGCCGTCCTGCTCATCGCCGGACTCGGCGTCCAGGTCACGGGCGGCGTCCGCTCCTACGAGTCATCCCTACCCCTGGTGATGTTCTTCCTGATTTCGGCGACATACCCTCCGCGGACCTCGTTTTTGCTCGGCCTGCTGGCGTCCGCGATCCTGGTCGCCATCGACCTGATGGGGTCGGCGCCCGCCTTCGGCATTCACCGCCTGATCTTTCAGGTGCCGGCGCTGATGGTCGTCGGCCTCTACGCCTCCCTGCTCTACCAGGACCTCAACCGCGAGCGCCGCCAGAAGCGGCGCATGGAGGAGATCGCGGCGGCGGGGCGCGAGTTGACGCGCCTGGACACGGGCGCCGCCCTCTCCGCGCTCGTCCGGCACCTGCAGCGGATGGCGCGGGCCGATGAGGTGGCCATCTTCCTGCGGGAGGGGGACGACCTGCCATGCGCCCAGCAGTGGGTCGGCCCGGGCTTCCCCGCCGCGGTGCGGCGGCCCCCGCTCACCGAGGGCCTCGGCATCGGGCGCGGCCTTGTCGGCTGGGCGGCCGCCGAGCGCAGCGCCGTGCTCGTCCCGGACACCCGCCGCGACAGCCGCATCGCGACGCCGCCGCCACAGGCGTACGAGGGCCTGGCCTGCGTCGTCGCGCCCATGGTGGCGCCGCGCCAGGACGGGGCCGAGGACGTCGTGGGCGTCATCCGTGTGACCCGGGCGCGGGTCGGCAGCCTCGACGGCGAGGACCTCCGCACCGTCGAGGTGCTCGCCGCCCAGGCGGCGCTGGCCGTCACCAACGCCCGTCTGTTCGAGCAGGTGCGGCGGCAGAGCCTGGTCGACGCCCCCACCGGCCTCTTCAACGCCCGGTACCTGTCGCTGCGGCTGGAGGACGAGCTGGCACGGGCGCGGCGGCGGGGGCGGCCGCTGGCCGTCGCCTTCATCGACTCGGACTCGCTGAAGCAGGTCAACGACCGCTTCGGCCACCAGCGCGGGGACGACCTGGTGCGCGAGATCGCCGCCCAGATCCGGCAGGCGGTGCGCGCCGAGGACCTGCCCATCCGCTACGCCGGCGACGAGTTCATCGTCGTGATGCCGGACACGTCGGTGGAGGACGCCGAGGCCGTCATGGGGCGCCTGCGCGCAGCCGTGGCCGAGGCCGGGCGGGCCTTTGGCGGCATCGCCGCCACGGTCAGCGTGGGCCTGGCCGGCTACCCGGACCACGCGGGCACGGCCGAGGACCTCATCCGGCTGGCCGACCACGCCATGTACGAGGCGAAGGCGGGCGGCAAGAACCGGGTGCGGGTCTGGAGCGGCGCCTCGCGGTAGGCCCGCGCTGGCGGCGCGGCCAAGTCGTCCGCTCGAGCGAGCGTCGCCGGTCTCAACCCGATTGCGGCACCCGCCCACCACCGGTCGAACGATCGCATAAAGGTGCGCCAGGGGGGCGCCCGCCCGCGGCGAACCCACCTCCACCCCGGGCAACCCGAGTGGGGAGATCGCGCGTGAACCAGCGGACGGAGTCGGCCAGAGGCTCTACCCAGGCGGTGCGGTGCCGTGGCCGTCAGTTGCAGCGTGGCGCGCTGCGAGCGGCCATCGAGCCTGTCGCCGCCGCGTGGGGCGTCAACCTGGATGTCGCGGACGTGGGGCTGGACGCGAGCCTGGGCGGCGGGTTGTCGGCCTCGGGCCATGTCCGGATCGCCGACAACGATCACGTGACCGACCTGGTCGGCACCCGGGCCGACGTCTGAGCGATGTTCGGTGCCAGGGGCCGGCTGTCGTCCCTGCGTCTTGCCGGCCGCCCCGGCAACCGCGTCATCGTGAGTGGGACAGGCCACCACGCGGACTGCGTCAGGGGCGCCGTTTCAGCGCGGATGGAGGCACTTGGGCTCATCCGCGAGCCCGATTGAGGCGGGCGCGCCCTCAGGCGCTGCCCCCGCCGCTGCCCTGGCCGCGCCACTCGCGCCGGATCGCGTCCAGGGCGGCCTCGGCCGCCCTCACGTCGTCGGGGCGTCCCCCTTCGCCGTAGCGGCCACGCTCGTACGCGCTGAGGAGCGGCGCGGCGCGCTCGCCCAAGTCGGCGTCGCCGCGGGCCAGGGCCCGCCGGAAATGCTCGCGGGCGGTCTCATGCGGTCGGCGGCCCTGGCCGCGGTCGGCCGCCAGCTCCAGCCAGCGGCGGAAGAGGCGGCGGATGGCCAGGTCCGGCTCGCCGGCGGAGGTCCGCCAGCGGCGGCGGGGCGGCTCGTCGGCGCCAGCCGGCCGGAGCAGCCCCTCGCGCTCCTCCGTGAAGCCGGCGATCTCGATGTCCTCGCGGCGCCGCGCGCGCAGCAGGGCCAACGCCACCAGGGCGGCGGCCACCACGGCGAGGACCAGGAGCCACCGTCCCGCCAGCACGGCCCACAGGGGCGCCACGCCCGGCGCCTGCGCATGATGCACGTTCTTCGGCGCGCCGATCGTGCTGTTCAGGTGCGGAAACTGCAGCTTCTTGCCCCGCAGCAGCCAGTTCAGGAAGTCCAGCACGAACTGGGCCAGGTAGCCGATGCCGAGGAACACGGGCGTCAGAACAAACACCAGCGCCTCGTCGAGCAGGCGGAAGAAGCCGGGCAGGATGCCGCCTCCGCCCGCCAGGATCCAGGCCGCCAGCGTCCCGCCGCCGACGACGATCCAGAGCGAGATGGACGCCGTCGAGCGGTAGCCGCGCCGCTCCGCCGCCGCGCCGTAGCGCCGCTCGAACTCGTGCAGCTGCGAGAGCGAGAGGGCGTCCAGGGCCGCGGCGATAAAGGCGCCGAGCGCCAGGAGCGTCACTCCGACCAGGCGCCCCGGCGACCAGATCGAGGCGACCCCCAGGGCGATCCACCCGACGGCGCCCTGGCGCAGCTCAATCTCGACGCCATGGCGGGTGGCGGCGCGCGAGGCGGCCGCGGCCGCCCGCCAGGCGAGCGCCAGCCACGCGAGCAGCGTGCCGACGCGGCCGACCAGGTCGGGGGGGAACGGGCGGCCCGTGACCAGGGCGCCCAGCCCGCCCAGAAAGTGCGCGGTGCCGGCGATCCCCCACTGCAGCCCGCAGGCGACGATGGCCAGGGGCACGGCCAGCAGGGGCGTCCCCCAGAAGGCGGCGACCACGAGGATGACGACGCCCGCCACCCCGCCCGGGCCGGCGAGCCACGCCGCCCAGGGTGCGAGCCAGGCCGCCGCGGCGGCGGCT
>DAHVAF010000313.1 GCA_027314765.1 Clostridia bacterium
GAGCCGAGGGAGATGACCTCACCAGATCCAGTCTGGGTGACCGCCTTGGTGAGCTGCTGGGTGACAAGGTGCAGGGAGCCGGTGCCTGGGGCCGGGAGGGGTGGGGGGACTGGTGGGGCAAGGTCGGTGGCCCCACCCGGAACCATGTTGTCCGCGACGCCGCCCGAACAGAGCAACTCAACTGTTGCGCTGATATCGGCTGGTGGTATCAATCCTAGGGTGACCAACGCATCTGCAAGGTGGCAGGCTGGAACCTGCGCATGGGCAGGTGGCATGTGCGTGGAAAGTGCCATGATGACCGCGATACCGAGACCAAAAAGACGATTCGCCGGGTGGCGTTGACCGTTCATCCACCGGACTCCTTGCATACCGGCTGACCACTCGGCGTGACACAAGATCGAGGGAGCGGCGGCGACGTTTGTGTGCTCGGATAGGTTACCGTATTCGCAGGCACGATGGCCCACGTCGCGTCAAAACCACTTCGAATCGGTGCGTCGGTTGTCCAAACGAGTCCGCCGCCTGACTCAGCGTCCAACGCCGGCTCTCGGTGAAACTCTTGGCCTCTCACTGCCAGGTAAGGTTCCTGAGGCCAGAACACTATCCACAGACCATGAAGCGTAAACGTGGGTACTTTCCACGTTTGCGGTTGAAGGAAGTCATACGGGACCTGATATGCGACGTGGATCAGTACGTAATTGGCGTTCGGCGCGAGCGTGACGGGCACAACGACGGTCCCGCGGTTGGACTCGAGTTCAGGCCCGCCGATGCCGTCGGCGTGCACATTGAAAGCTTTCGATAGCAGTGGAACAATGAGCGACGTAATTTCGTGGTCGGTGACATTTCGCACTCGCATGGTCTCATCGACCCACTCAGTCTTGCCGCTCTGTCCGCTAAACAAATAGGCCAGACCGATTTCGCTGGCTTCCACGTCCGCCATCGTCCCGGGACCTGGTGGCGGGGTCAGCAAGTGCTGTTTAACGGCCTGCACGGCCTGTTGCTCGGCCGTTCCAGTTGCAGGGGGCGGCGCCGGCAGATCGTGCGCGTGCGCCTCGGCCACCGCCGCGACCGCAAGCCTTTGGGCCGTGACTGCGGCCTTCTGCCGCCCCGCCCGCCAACTGAAGTACCCCAAGCTGGCGACCAGCGCTAGAACAATCACGCCCACGCCGACCGAGACCTTCCAACGCGCCACCCAGCGTGTGAGCGCTCGGAACACGGGGGGAGACCTCCCCTCGGACAACCGCTCGGCCATCTTCTGCAAAGACCGTCAGTCAACCGAAGAGTCCAAGCCTTCCCAATTTTAACATCGGCGCCCGGCACAGGGCCGATGACGCCGCAGGCTCCAGTGGGCACCCCGATCTGCCATGCGCCAACGCTCTCACCGCAGCGGTTCAATCGATGGCCGGCCCTACCGGTGCCCCAGAGCCTTGGCGGCCGGCAGCCGTCCTGGTGCATCCACCTCCGCGCGCAACTCCGTGTCCACGTGCAGCTCCGGCGGCTGGCCGACCAACGCACGCCGCACCACGTGGCGGCGATCCCACGGCAAGACGCGGCACGGCTTTCCAAGCGCAGCGGACACGTCAGCGAGGGCAGAGATCTGCTCGTCGTAACTTGCGCACCAGAGGCGGAACTCCAGCCCCGCCCTGTCGCCTGCGCGGAGCACGCGGGTCGCCGCCACGAGCGCCTGGGGATCTTGGGCGAGGACCAAATTCGCGATAGCGCCGACGGAAGCTGCCCACTCGACCCACGCAGCCAGCCTCCCACCCTGAAGTGGCGGCGGTGCGCCGAGGTCGACGACAACTGCCGAACGGCCACGCTCGCTCAGGGTGGTGACGACGCCCTTCAGACGGTCGTAGAACTGATGATCCTTCGCATCGACGGTCAATCCGCGCGACATCGCGACACAAAGGACTCCGCGCGGAGTCATTGTGGTCATGGAGATCTCACCGGGGCCCTCGACCGCTTCCCATCCGGCGTTCGGCGGTGTGAACCCCAGAACTTCTGGAAGGCAGGGGTGGCGCCAGTTCGCATCGATGATGGCGACCGAGTGCCGTCGCCCGTCAATCGACACGGCAAATGCGGCGGCCGCGGTGGTAACCCCCACCCTCGGTAGACAGCCCACGAACGACTGCACGCCCACGGGCGTCACGTCCGACGCATCTGGAAACGACTCGTCCCGCTGGGCGCCCAGCGAACGAATCGCCGAGATCACCGAGCGCGGTTCCAAAGAAGCCTCGATGGCGCCCGGGCAATCGGCCGACCCACGGACGCGCCCCGGCTCGCCGGGGTATCGGCGCCCCAACCAGACGATTTGCGTGGACTGCGGGCTGTTGGTTCCGAGCCAGTCGATCGGATCGCCGCCCGGCAACGTTGGGTCGATTACGGCGACGTCGGGCTGGAGCTCGGCCACTGCCGTGAGCGCTGCATCCGAGTAGAAGGCCTGGGCGACGACGTCGAAGTCGGGCTCCGTCGCGATGGCCGCGTCGAAGGCAGGTCTACCGGTCGCCAACACAACACGGATCATGGGTGCCCTCGCCGCGGGTCGAGCCAGGCGGCAGCGTCGCCGGCATCCCGCGAGGCGGTATGCGTCAGCACCGCGTCCTTGCCGGCAGGACCACGACCTCCGCCCCCCACCCAGGCCACGACGTCCGGCATCTGCCTGAGTGCGTCGTCCACCGCACGCAAGGTCGAGGTGGCAACCGCGACGTACCCGATCGTCCACGAGCTGTTGGGGCGTGGGCGAAGGGTGCGGCAGCGCACCTGGTCCCCGAGCGCGACCTTGACCCGGAGCTCCGATCCCGGTCGGACTTGGAGCACATGCCACTCCCCAAATGCTTGCCCTTGCGCGGATCCCTCGGCCGGGCATGGCTCCGCCGGGCCACCAGGGTTTGGCCTGTTCGCGTCGTGGCCCCGAGCTGACCGCCAGTCTTGCCCCTGACCCATCACGCGCAGGGTCGGGACCATCCGATGGAGCACCTCGGACCGGACGCTCGCTGCGCCAACCGCCGTCGCATATGTCTTCAGGTGCCGCCGGACGCGCTTGACCATCCGGACAGTCAGCCCGGTACGCCCAGCGACCTCCCCATCGTCGGTGTCATCACCGGCACCCAGGACTTCCAGCACGGAAGCGGTCGCGCGGACATGCGCCACGGCCTGCCGAAACGCGCGCACCGCCGAGCCGCGGTCACCCCGCGTTCGACGGGCCGCGATTCGCGGCCAGCTGTCGCCACCGATCCGGTCAAGGAGGACGTCGCGTTGCAGGGTTGCCAAGGGCACGGGACCCACCAGCTGCTCGGCGGCCGACCGCCGTACCCGCTCCCTCAGGCGTGCGAGCGTCACACGCAGATCGGCGCGCATGCCCCCAAGGATCCGCCGATCGTGGAGAGCGCGGTCCAGGATGCGGTCGGGCACAGTGTCGCCCCCCGACACGGCGCCCCTCTGCACCAACTCCTCAACACGGCACCGGCAGCGCCGGATCCCCACATGCACCAGCCGGTGGGCATCCAAGACCCCCAGAGCGTCGGTGAGGTCCTGCGAGAGGAGCTCACCCAGCGACCCGGGGTCTGAGCCGGCGGCGCCGCCCTTGCCATTCCCCCTCGACTGGCCCTTCCGTGGGCGTCCGGACGCCGCGCCACCCTGCGCCGACGCCGTGCCGCCGGTCGCTGAGTTGATCTCCGGCACGACGCCCGCTCCTCCCCACGCCGGTGCTTCCGCCGGCAACGCCGCGGCCGTCGCCCCCAACGGTGACTGGCGTGGAGCGTGCTGAGACGCCCGGCGCATCATACCGGCTCCTCCTGGAGCCACTCGGGCTTCTTCTCGAGGAACCGGATGGCGCGGCCGTCGACGAACGGGAAGGTGTGGTACGCCCCGTCAGCATCCTTGCGCGAGTTGATGTGGGCAGCGCCGCTCACCAGGATCAAACGGCCCTTGCTCAGATGGGGCGCGAGACGAACCCCATATTCTCCGAGAATCTCGATTGGCCAGAAGTCGGTCGGGGTCTCACCGTTGACCTCGTAATCCCTGTCCACTGCGAGGGTGAACCGGAGCCTCGGCGTCTGCCGCTCGTTCGGGATGTGCCCGAGCTCGGCGTCGCGGGTCAGGCGACCGACCATCGTCACGGCGTTGAACATTGCCATCGACCCCCTTTGCCGGATTGACCTAACGCGACGAACCATCGGCCAGGGCCACGCCCTGGATCGCGACGGACGCCTCCTGCCTCACCTCGTCCAGATCCGTGGTAATCAGGCCGTGCAGCTCTGGCGGCACCTCAACGCGAAGTGCGATGTGCTGGTCCCCGGCGATCACGATCCCCTCCCCGCGGCGGGCGGACCGTAGGAGGTCCGCCTCGGCCCGGGATAGCCGGTAGACAGCCGCCAGCTCGTCCGCCTCGCGGGTGTTCTGTTGCCGCATGAGGAATGTCACCGCGGCGTTGGCCAGGCAGGCCCGCGCCGACCGCTCGGCGTCCCGGTCGCCCCCTCCACGCAAGTCTCCAAGCGACTGGGTAATCAGCGACACACCCGCCCCGAGCTTCCGACCTGTCCGGAAAAGGCTCTCCACGAAGTGGGCCGTGGTCGGGTGGCGGAGCAGATAGTGCGCCTCGTCGATGGCCACGAACGTGCGACGGCGGCGCTGACGCAGTCGGCGCAGGATGAACTCCGCCAACACGAAGTAGGCGGCCGGCGCCAGGGCGCGCTCGTACGCGACCACCTCGTGAACGTCAAACACGATGAGGTCGGCCATGAGATCCACGGTCGTCGGCCCAGCGAAGAGGCGCAGGCTGCCCTCCGTAAACGGCCGCAGGCGATCGGCGATGCCGCGCCCCGCTACCGAGGCACGCAGCTCAGCTGCAAGGTCGGCCATGGTCGGGGGGACGCGGCCGGTGGCAACCAGCTCGAGGCCCCGTTCCGACAGGTCCCCCTGGTCTGTGTCGGCATAGCCCTTCCGGAGATAGGTCGCATACAGCGCCCCGTCCACGACCGCGCGCTCTCGCGCATTCAGGCCGCCCAGCATGACTTCGCAGAGGCCACGCACGAAGTCGACTTTGCCGGTGATGGCGCGTGGATCGGCCATCATGTCCGTGGGGTCCACGTCCAGGGGGTTGATGCGATCGCCACTTGCCGGCCCCAACCGCACGTACTGACCTTCGAACGCGGAGCACCAGCCCTGGTACTCCCGGTCCGACGGGTCAAGCACAATGGCACCGATGTCGCGGAAGCGTGCCTGCGTGAGAATGGACTTCAACCAATACGACTTGCCGGCCCCGGACGCCGCGATGGTCACCGTGTGCGCATTGACGTAGGCGAACCGATCCACCAGCACGATGGAGTTGTTGAGCCGGTTCACGCCCCAGATTTCGCCCTCTGGATGCACGAGCTCCGAGGACACGAACGGCATCAGGGTGGAGGCGGCGTGCCCGTCCAGGTTGCGGCCGGCGGGCAGGCGCAGCTCGCCCAGCGGGAGGGTGGAGACGAAGGCATCCAACTGCTCGAGCCGAGCAGTCCGGCAGACCACCAGCCGAGCTGAAAGCTCCGCCTGAAGGGCCTGGGAAAGCCGCTCGAGCTGGTGCACATTCTCCGCGAACAGGGTGATGAGTAGGTGGATGCGGAAAAGGCGCGTCTCCGCCCGCGCCAGCCCCGAGCGGAGCGCCTCCGCGTCCTCCAGAGCCGCCTCCGCGTATGGGTCCCTGTCGGCGGCGGCCCGTTCGGCACGGAGCAGCGACGCGCGCAGGTCCTGGACGTGTCGGCCCAGCTCGGCCATCGCTTGGCTCGTGTCGACCGGGTCGATGTGGCTGGCGATCCGGAGGTCGCCCTGAAAGGCATGCAGCGGAGCCAGCCACCCCGGCTGAACGACCCGAGGATAGCCGACCACGACGAGCGTGCGCGCAACGCGACCTGCCAGGTCAAGCCGATCCGGAAGCACCTCGACGGACTCCGGCCGCAGCAGATCGGTGAGCGGCGTGCCGCCGGCCCACAGGGTCTCGTCGCCGCGCGTTCCCGGCCCAACGCGCCTGCGCAGGGCCTGGAGCAGCCCCCCAACGCGCTCAGGCATACGGCGCCCGCCCTCCGACGCGCGCGGGCGTTCAGCGGCCACGGTCGCCCACCGTCACGAGGGTGGCCAGCTCGGCGGGGGCAGCGGGCAGGGATGCCTGGCCGCCATGAAACGCCGCCCGGATGAGATCGGCCAGCTCGCGTTCCTCCAAGGGGCGGCTCGCCAGGCCCATCCGCTGCAGCGCGCCAGCGACAGCCGCCTCGTCGGCTCCCAGTTGACGGAGTGCCTCCGAGGATCGAGCGGCCCCGTCCCGGCACGGCCGCCGCAGCACGACGTAGTGGCGCCGCGTCATGATGTGGCGCGACTGGATCAAGCCCTCCAGGAAGCGGGCGTGGGCCGCCATCTGCTCGCCCATCCGCCCGCCGCGCTCAGTGGCCCCGGCCCGCAGGCGGCTAACGTACCCGTCCAGGCGGAGGCGCTCGGACACGGAGACGATTTGCACGGGTCCGGGCAGCGCGTGGAGAAAGGCGCGATACCCGGCAAGGAATGCCTCCCGCTCAGCGCCGTCCTTCAGTTCGAACGGCGCCGCGGCCACCTCGATTACCCGGACAAGGCCGTCGCCAACCCGCGCCGTGCCGGCGCGGACATCCCGCACGACGTCGAGCGCCACGAGCCCCCGGCGCACCGTGGCCGTCCGCGGCGAGAGCAGGAAACGGACGCCCCGAACCACCCATGTGGTGATGGGCTCCCCGGCGTCTCCGGCGGGCCACCGCATGAAGGCGAGCATCAGCACCACGCCGGCGATTGCAGATGCTGCAGCCACTCTGGCGGCCAGGGCCATGGAGCTTGCGACAACACGCCACGCCAGCAACCCGCCACCCGCCAGCCATCCCGCCTGTGCGAGGCTGAGGGGGCCCACCAGCGCATACGGACGCCTGGTCTCGCCGGGGATCGTGTAGCCACTCATGGTAGAACCCCCCTGACCACGCGTCCGGCCACTGTGACCGCGCCTGCCGACACGCCCTGCACCGCCCGCCAGGACGCGACAGCACCCCAACCCCCCTGGGGGCGTCCGCCCCGGATCACTGCCTGAAGCAGCGGGCGCACACGGGTCAGCATCACCAGAAGGGCAAGCGTGAGAAGGAGGTTGCCGAGCGGCCCCCCGGCCCCGGCCATGCCTGCGGCGGCAGCCAGCCACACGACCAAGAGCTGCGCGGCCTGCGTGAAGATGGCCACCACCGTCTCGGCCAGCACGGCGGTCCAGACCCCGCTCGACTCGGGGAGCACCCAGAGAGCGGCGGCGACTGGCGCAAGCGCGCCCAGCAGCAGGATCTCGGCGGCTCGCAGGTAGTACGCCGCGACCACCCAGAGCGCCGCACCGAGGCACACCAGCGCGAGGACCTCAGGGGCGATGACGCCCACGGCCGCCGCCGTGATCGTGCCGCCCGTCGCCAGGGCAGTCGAGCCGAGCAGGCCGGACACCAGGCCATCCCCCGCTGTCCCCGCGCCGACGACAGCTCGGATCAGCGCCTCGTTCCCCTGAAGAAGCCAATTGACGAGCGTGAGGGTGAACGTGGCCCCCAGGGCGGCGACCGCCGTGCGTGCTACCAGCAGGCCAGGACTCGCCGACCGAAGCCCCAGCGCCGCCCCCAGCATGTGTCGCAGTGCCCCGTAGACCAGCAGGGCCGTCAGACCGGCGAGCGCCATTCCGCGGGCGAAGGCCCATACCGTCTCCGCCCCTGTCCCGAAAGGGTAGGGCTGCGTCAGACTGACCTGCAGCAGGGCCCCCGCCGGCCCGGCGAGCGTCTGGACGACCCCGCCCAGGATGCTGGCGACCGCCCACAGTACGGAGTTGACCACGACTCCCACGGCGCCGCTCACGAGGGAATCAGCCCCTGCACGATCGACACGAGCGTGGGTGCCATGAGGGCCAGCACGAGGCCCCCCAGTCCCGCGCCGATGACGCGCCACGCGTCGGCCTGCGAGCGCGCATTGTGCGCCGTCGCGTGCCGGATGCCGCCGTACGCGACGGTGCAGACCGACACCGCGCCGGCAATGAACTGCAGCCACTGCGCCACATTTGTCAGAAACCCGGTGATGACGGCTGTCCCAGCCCCGCCCGGGGTCGCCGCGCCCGCGGGAGCCGCTCCCCCGCATGCGAATAGCGCCAGCAGCGAGACCGCGACCAGAGCCCGGCGCCACCACCTGGCCACCCGCAGGACTCCCTTCGGCACAAGCGTAGTGGGCTCGCGCTCGAATTGGCAAAAACTAGGCTAGTATCCCTGACGCCTCCAGGCCCTACCGTCGCGCGAATCCTCCGCCAGGCGCCCTCATGCTCCCTGAATTGGCAACATGAGCCAGTCCGGCTTGCATTCCTGGCCCCTGGAGGACTGCCGCCTGGCGAGCCGAACCCCCACGACAGGGCCGCCCGCCCATCCGGGAGCCCCATCCGGCAGCCCCGTCCGGCAGCCCCGTCCGGCCGCACCCATCCGGCCGCACCCATCAGGAGGCGACACTCGCCAATGTCCTACCGGTACATCCTCTACGAGACCGACGACCGGGTGGCCAAGATCACCCTCAACCGCCCGCGCTACCGCAACGCCCTCTCCCGCGAGCTGCAGGAGGAGCTGGAGGCTGCCTTTCTGCAGGCCAAGGAGGACGACCGGATCCGCGTGATCATCCTGGCGGGTGCGGGACCCGCGTTCTGCGCCGGGCACGACCTTGGCACCCCGGAGCACATGGCCGACCTGGAGCGCCGCCCGCAGCTGGAGCCGGAGCTCCGTGGCAAGTTCGAGTACGCCTACGACACCGTGCTGATGATGCCGCTGCGCCTGCGCGACATTCCGAAGCCCACCATCGCCCAGGTGCACGGCTGGTGCATCTATGGCGGCTGGAAGCTGGCCTCGGCGATGGACATCATCGTCGCCGCCGACGATGCCCGCTTCATCCCCGGACCGCCGCAGTGGATCAACCTGGCCTGGGAGGTCGGCCCGCGCCGTGCCAAGGGCCTGCTCCTGGACGACCACGCCCTCTCCGCCCAGGAGGCCTTCGAGGTCGGCATCGCCTACAAGGTCTTCCCGCGGGCGGATCTTGAGGCGGAGACCATGGCCATGGCCAAGCGCATCGCCGAGCGGCCGCCGTTCATGCTCCACATGATCAAGATGTCGATCAACCAGGCCCAGGAGGCCATGGGCTACCGCGCCGCCGCCATGTCGGCCATCGCCTACCGGCAGATGTTCCACAGCAGCGGCGAGCAGCCCGAGCTGCAGCAGGGGGAGCGCCGCCAGCTGCCGGCCGTGAAGCGCGCCATGGAGGCCGGCTCCGAGTCCAAGCCGGAGTAGCGCGCATGCCTGGCGCGCTGGACGGCCTCCGCGTCCTGGACCTGAGCGACGGCGTCGCGGGCCAATACTGCACGCGGCTGATGGCCGACTACGGCGCCGACGTGTGGCTGGTGGAGCCGCCGGCGGGCTCCCCCATTCGCCGTGTGGGCCCATTTCGCCAGGAGGCCCGCCGCCCCGACGACTCCCTGCTGTTCTGGCACCTGAACACGGGCAAGCGCTCCGTCGTGCTGGAGCGGACGGCGGGGCTCCTGCACCGGGCGGCGGAAGCCGCCGATGTGGTGGTGGCCGGGCCCGACACCAATCTGGACGCGCTCCGCGCGTCCCATCCCGCCCTGATCACCTGCGCGGTCACCGACTTCGGGCCACTTGGGCCACGCGCCGGCTGGAAGGGCAGCGAGATGATCTACCAGGCCCTCAGCGGCTACATGCTGCTCACTGGCGACGCGCGCCTCCAGCCCCTGTACGGCGTCGGCCACCGCAACGTGTACTCGGCCGGCGTCACGGCGTACGACGCCGTGCTGGCGGCCCTGTTCCACAGGGGGCGCACCGGCCAGGGCCAGGGCGTGGCCGTCAACGCCATGGAGGCGGCGGTCGCCATGAACGGCCTGGCCCTCCTCCGCTACGCGTACAACGGCTCCTTCCAGAGGCGCGCCGGCACGGCCGGCCTGGTGTCGCTCGTGCAGTGCCGGGACGGCTGGATCGTGCTGTACGCGGCCCTGCCCGACTGGGCCGGGGTCTGCGCCGTCTTCGGCGTGGCGGAGTACGCCAAAGACCCGCGTTTCGTGCACCTGCGCGAGCGCAACCAGCACTGGGCCGACGTGTACGAACTGCTGCGGCCGGCCGCCGCCCGGCTGCCCGTCGCCGAGGTGGCACGGCGGGCCCAGGAACGGAAGGTTCCGGTGGGGCGCGTGATGACACCGCAGGGCCTGTGGGAGTCGGAGCACCTGCGCACCCGCGGGTACTGGGAGTCCGTGGACGGGCGTCCCATCCTGGGCCCGGCCTTCCGCATGAGCGCGACCCCGCGCCGCGTGGAGCGCGGCGCCCCCGCCCTCGGCGAGCACCAGGCCGACCTGGCGTCCTGGCTGGGCCTCAGCCCGGCCGAGAGCCGCGCGCTGCGGGACGGTGGCGTCGCATGAGCGGCCCGCTGGAGGGCGTCCGCGTGCTGGACTTCACCAGCGCCTGGGCCGGCCCGATGGCCACGCGCTGTCTGGCCTTCCTGGGCGCCGAGGTCATCAAGATCGAAGGGCCGAACCGCCTGGACTCCTGGCGCGACACCGTGCGCGGCGTCGAGGCCGGCCGCTACCCGAACCTGCAGCTCGGCGACCGCCCGTATAACCGCAGCTCGCGCTTCAACAGCCAGAACCACGACAAGCTGGACCTGGTCGTCGACCTGAAGCACCCGCAGGCACGCGGGCTGATGCTGCGCCTGGCCCGCGAGTGCGACGTCGTGATCGACAACTTCTCGCCGGGCGTGCTGCGCCGCCTGGGCCTGGGCTACGAGGACTTCCGCGCGGCGCGGCCCGACATCGTGATGGTGGAGATGCCGGCCTACGGCAACACAGGCCCGGAGGCCGAGAACGTCGCCTTCGGCCCCAACATGGAGGCCATGGCCGGCATGGCATCCATGATGGGCTACGGCGACGGCGTCCCAGTCACCACCTCCGGCGCCTACCTGGACCCCATCGGCGGCCTGCACGGCGCCGGGGCGGTGCTGACGGCCCTGCTCCACCGCCAGCGGACGGGCCAGGGCCAGTACGTCGAGGTGCCGCAGCGCGAGACGGCGATGCAGACGATCGGCGAGCTCCTGCTGCAGCAGATCGAGAACGGCGAGACGTTCGCCCCGCACGGCAACCGCATCCCGGGCGCGGCTCCGCACGACGCCTTCCCCTGCCAGGGCGAGGAGGAGTGGGTGGCCATCGCCGCCTTCACGGAGGACGAGTGGCGGTCGCTCTGCGCGGCGATCGAGCGCCCGGACCTCCTCAGCGGCCCGCGTTTCGCCACGCTGCTGGACCGGAAGCGCAATGAGGATGCCCTGTATGCCGAGATCGCGGCGTGGACGCGCCGGCAATCCAAGGCCGAGGCCGCCGGCCGGCTGCAGGCGCATGGCGTGACGGCCGCGCCCGTGGCCAACGGCCGCGACATCTTCGAGGACGGCCAGCTTGCCGCCGTCGGCTTCTACGTGGAGCTCGAGCACGCCGACGCCGGCCGTCACCGCTACCCCGGGCTGGCTTTCCACCTCGATGCCACGCCGGGTGCGGTCCGCCGTCCCCCGCCTCTGTTCGCCGAGCACAACCGGTACGTGCTGGTCGACCGCTTCGGCTTCTCGCCCGACGAATTCGCGGCCCTGGAGCGTGATGGCGTCATCGCCTCCGAGCCGCAGGGGAGGGATTGAGATGGCAGGCATGACCGATGCCGCGACCGCGTGGGTGGAGGCCGCCTCGATCCGTGAGTTCCCCGCTTCCGCGCTCCAGGCCGCCAAGCAGGGCCTGCTGGACACACTGGCCGTGATCCTGGCCGGGGCGCACGAGCCGGTCGCCGTCGCCGCCGCGGAGGTAGCCCGGCGCCTGGGCGGGTCGTCCCAGTCCGCCCGCATCGGCACGGGCGAGCGCACATCCCCTGACCGGGCGGCCCTGATCAACGGCGCCGCCGCCCACGCCCTGGACTACGACGACACCCAGCCCAGCGTCGGCGGCCACCCCAGCGCCGTCCTGGTTCCCGCCATCCTGGCCGTGGCGGAGGCGGAGGGCAGCAGCGGCGCCGCCATCCTGGAGGCCTACATCGTCGGCGTCCAGGTCATGGGCCGGGTCGGCCGCGCACTGGGCCGCGCCGCCTACGCGAAGGGCTGGCACAACACCTCGGTGCTGGGGCCGCTTGGCGCCGCCATGGCCTGTGGCAAGCTGATGGGCCTCGGCCACAAGCAACTGCGCCACGCCCTGGGCATCTCGGTCTCCCAGGCCGGCGGCACGCGCCAGAACTTCGGCGCCATGTGCAAGCCGGTGCACGCCGGCTGGGCGGCGCAGGCCGGGGTCCAGGCCGCCCACCTGGCCGCGGCCGGCGTCACGGCCGACGAGGACATCCTGGAGGCGCCCATGGGCTTTCTCGCCCTCTGGGGCCACTCCGGAGAGCCCGCCCCGGAGTTCGGGCGCCCGCTGGAGATCGCCGATCCCGGCCTGGTCGTCAAGCGCCACCCCTGCTGCGCCGCGACCCACCGCCCCCTGGACGCCGTCCTGACCCTGCGGGACCGCTACCGCTTCGGCCCATCGGACGTCGATGCCCTCACCGTGGAGGTCGGCCCCGGAGGTCTCGCCCCCCTCATCCACGACTTCCCCGCCACGGGCCTGCAGGGGAAGTTCAGCCTACGGTACACCGTGGCCTCGGCCGTCACGGACGGCCGGATCACGATCGACACCTTCAGCCCCGCCCAGCTGCGCCGGACGGAGGTGCTGGCCCTCATGGAGCGGATCAGCTGCCGCGAGGTCCCGGGCGCCGCCGGCGCGACGGTGACGGTGGAGCTGAAGGACGGCACCCGGGCCTCCGAGCGGGTGGCCCAGCCGCGGTCCCTGGGCTGGGACGAGGTCGCCGCGAAGTTCCGCGACTGCGCCGCATCCGTCTCGCGGGCCGACGGGATCATCCAGACGGTGAGCCACCTGGACGACGTCGCGGACTGGACGCCGATCCTGGCAACGGCGAGGTGAACCGAAGTTGGCACTGTTTCTGACGGACGAAGAGGTCGGGCAGGCCCTGAGCATGGATGACGCGGTGGCCGCCCTGCGGGAGGCGTTCACGGGCGGCTACGACCTTCTGCCCCGCTGGCGCGGCCGCGCGCCCGAGGGCACGGTCGGCGTGTACAACGTGATGGCCGCCTCGGTCCCCACCATGGGCTACATGGGCCTGAAGTCGTACGCGTGGGTGAAGGGCGGCCGCGTGCGCTTCCACGTGCTGCTCTACAGCTGGGCCACGGGCGCCCTGGAGGCGGTTCTGGAGGCCGACCGCCTGGGTCAGATCCGGACCGGCGCCGCCAGCGGCCTGGCCACAGACCTGATGGCGCGGACCGACGCGCGCGTCATGGCGTGCATTGGCGCCGGCCACCAGGCCTTCTACCAGATCGCCGCCGTGGCGGCCGTGCGGAACCTGTCAGAGGTGCGGGTCGTCTCGCGGCGGCCCGAGCGGGCACAGGCCATTGCCGACCGGGTCGCCAGTTCGCTGGGCCTCGCCGCGCGGGCCGTTGCTTCACCGGAGGAGGCCGTGGCCGGCGCCGATATCGTCAGCACGATCACGAGCGCCTCGCAGCCTGTCCTGCTGGGCGAATGGCTGTCGCCGGGGGCCCACATCAACGCCGCCGGCAGCAACGTCGCAAACCACCGGGAGCTGGACGGGGCCGCCGTGCTGAAGGCCGGGCGCATCGTGGTCGACGACCGCGAGGAGGCCGGGGTCGAGTGCGGCGACCTGCTCGGCGTGATCAAGGACGGCCACCTAACGTGGGATCCGGTCGTGAACCTGGCCGATGTGGTGAGCGGCCGCGCGCCCGGCCGCACCGGCACGGACGAGATCACGCTCTTTGAGTCGCAGGGCATCGCAGCCGAGGACGTGGCGGCCGCCGCTCGCGCGGTCGCGAACGCGCGCCGCCTTGTTTTGGGTCAGCAGCTTGCCATCAGGTAGGATGCGGGTCCGATCCCGCCGGAGGGGGGCTTCGCGTTGCGCCGGTTTACCCTTCAGGCACTTGAAGCGGTTGTCGCGGCGGATCACCGCGGCCACCTCACGGCCGATGCGCACTTCGTCGACCCCAACGTTCTCGCGGCGTAAGCAAGGGATGCAGGAGCAGATGGCCAAGCGGCAGGCGCCCCACAGCGGCGAACCGCCGATCTGGGCATGAACGAAGCGTCCGGATCTGCGGACCGTAGGGGATTCCCAGCCCACGCTCCTCGTCCCGCTCACCTTCGACGTGCCCCCGGAGCGCCTGCTGCTCTCCGACTTCGACGCCTGGCACCCCGTCCTCAACGGGGCTCCGGCCGAC
>DAHVAF010000314.1 GCA_027314765.1 Clostridia bacterium
CGCCGCCCGCGGCGGACGCGCCCCGACACCACCGCCCGCGTCCCTACCGCCGAGCCAGCGCCGCCCGCAGCGCGCCGCTGTTGGCGGATGCGCGCTCGAGCAGCGCCCGCTGCGCCGCGGCCGCGTTCTCGGCCTTGCCGGCCCACGCCCGCACCGCCGAGGCCTGCAGGGCCCGGCCGAACGAGAACGTGAGCCACCACGGGTGCGGCCCAAGCGCCGCGATGGCCGCCAGGTTGTCGGTCGCCTCCTGCTCGGACTGCCCGCCGGACAAGAAGGCGATGCCCGGCACGGCCGCCGGAACGCACGCCCGCAGCACCTCGACCGTGGCCGCCGCGACCTCCACCACGCTCGCGCTGCCGAAGACCTTGGCGCCCGGCGTCACCATGTTCGGCTTCAGGACCATGCCGGGCAGGTGGACGTCCTGGTGGCGGAGCTCGGCGAACACGGCCGCCAGCACCTGGCGCGTGGCCGCCGCCGAGCGCGCCAGCGGGTGATCGCCATCCATCAGCACCTCGGGCTCCACGATGGGCACCAGCCCGGTGTCCTGGCAGATGCGCGCGTATCGGGCCAGAAGCCAGGCATTGTCATGGATGCAGGCGAGAGAAGGCGTCCCAGGGCCGATGGTGAGGACGGCGCGCCACTTGGCGAAGCGCGCGCCGAGCCCCCGATACTCCTCCAGGCGCTTGCCGAGGCCGTCCAGGCCTTCGGTGACCTGCTCCTTGCTCTCCGGCACCAGGGGCACCAGGCCCTTGTCGACCTTGATCCCGGGGACGATGCCGCAGGCGGACAGGTGCTGGGGCACGGGCGTCCCGTCGTCCATCTTCTGACGCAGTGTCTCGTCGTAGAGGATCACGCCGCTGACATGCTCCCCCAGCCCGTCGGCGCTGAACAGCGTGGTGCGGTACCCCCGGCGTGCCGGCTCGGTCGACTCGACCCCGATCTCGGCGAAGCGCCGCGCGATGGTTCCGCCGCTCTCGTCGGCGGCCAGGATGCCCTTGCCATCCGCCACCATCTGGCGCGCTGTGGCTGCGAGCCCCGCCCAGTCTGGCAACCCCATCACCTCTCCTCGTGCTCTGCTTCCGGTTGATCCGGCTCCCGGCCCTCAAGGATCCGCCGCAGCACCTCTGCGTGTGAGAGCTCGATCTCCCGCACTGAGGTGACCAGGGTCACAGCGCCCTCTGCGGCCAGCAGCTCCCGCAGCCGGCCCAGGGCGTCAGCTCCAGCCGCCGAGTGCGCCAGCTCATCCCGGTAGCGCCGCTCGAACTCCGGGAACAACTCGGGCTGGTGCCCATACCAGCGGCGCAACTCCGTGGACGGTGCCGCCTCGCGCAGCCACTCCCGCCAGGTGGCAGCCGCCTTGGCGATGCCGCGCGGCCAAAGCCGGTCGATGAGAACGGCCGCGCCGCGGTCCGACCCGGCCGAGTCATACACGCGGCGGATCGCCACAGCCCGCATGGCCACCACCACCCCCGCGCCGTCCGGCCACTGATTCCACGATAGCAAAACAAAAGGGAGCGGGGCGGCTGCTACGCCACCCCGCATCCCTGCCCAACCAGCGCGCGGCAAGCCCCGCGCGCCCGGCCGCGACGTATGGGCCCACGCCAGGCCCGCCTCACGGGCGCCGAGCTGCTCGATCGGCCCCGCCTCACGGTCCCGGCGCCCTGCCGGCCCCCGCGGCCCCCCCGCGGCGTTTATCGCGGCATCCCGCCGCGACGCCGCCGCGCCCCCACTGGCAGCCAATCAGCCCAGAAACCGTCCGCTCAGGGCCGGCGCCCGCGCGCCATCTGCTCCTCGGCGTACTGGATCATGCGCCGCACCATCTGCCCGCCAATGCGCCCGCCGATGTGACCACCGATCCGGCCCGCCTCCCGCGTTGTCATGTCGCCGTTATATCCGCGCGAGAGCCGAATGCCGAGGTCCTCGGCCACCTCGTACTTATACCCGTCGATCGCCTCCTGGAACTCACGCTCGTTCCGGGGCGTCGGCCGATTCAGGCGCTGGGGGAAGTACCCGATTTCATCCGCAACCTCGTACTTGAGGCCGTCGAGGTCGCTCCAAGCCGCCACATGCTCACCCCCGCGGCTAGCATGCCGCGCGCGCCCGCCCCGCGATGTCCGCCAAATGATGCGGCTACCGCCGGGTCATGTTGAACCTGGCCGCCTCCGGCCATCCTAGCCGGGGGTGTTGCCGCATGCCATTCAGCAAGCGCACGCGCTTCGGCGACAAGCGCCCGGCCGGGCTGATGCGCCTGGACATGGCGCCCCGCGAGCTGGCCCCGGAGCTGCGCATGCCGCCAAGCGAGCCGGTGCGGCGGTGGGAGATCCCGCTGCCGTATCGCGAGCGCGAGACCGAGGATCGAAGGTAGCCGCGGCGACCGGCGCGACGCGCCGGTCGCTCCCCCGGCCGCCTCAGCCGCTATCCGGCGCGAAGCGACCTCCCGTCCCACACGGGAACCGTGCCCAGCACATCCTCCCGCGCGCAGAACGCCAGGTCCGCCTCGTAACCTGCCGCGCGCAGGTGGTCGGCAGCCCGGCTCAGCGGGATCGCTCCCGCGCCGCCCGCCTGATACACAAAGCGCACCGCCCGCCCCGCATCGTCCAGATCGAGCGCAGCCTCGCCCAGCCGGCCCGCCAGCCTGTCGATCAGCGCGCCCGCGCAGCAGGCGTCGTCCAGGGCGAACTCGCCCCGCGTGCCGGAGCAGACGATCCACAGGCGCTCCGCCGCCTCCAGCCGAGCCGCCGCCGCGCTCACGTTCACGAGCGCGAACGCCACGATGGGATCCGCGCCCGCGTCGGCCGTCCAGCGAACGGCCTTGCTCCCGTTGGTAGTTACGAGCACAACCTTCCGTCCGCCCACCGTCTCCGGCGTGAACCCCAGTGGCGAATTTCCGAAATCGAAGCCCGGGATGGGCACAATCTGCTGCTCCCCGGCCCGCAGATAGGCGGGCGCAAACGCACGCGCCTCCTCCACAGTGGTTACTGGCACGACCTCTTCCGCACCGTGCGCGATGGCAGCCACTACTGTAGTAGTTGCTCTCAAACAGTCCACGACCGCGGCCGCACACCCGCGAAGGTCGCGCCCCTGGACCGCTTCGTTGGTCCAAAGCACCCGGACCTGCACCGGCCTCACCCCCGAAGAGACGTATGCTGGGTCGCGGGAGGAATCCGCCATGGTCCGCATCGCCTGGCACGGCTCCGGCGCGTACACGCTTGAGATCGCGGGCTGCGAGGTCCTGGTGGACCCGTACTTCTCGCCCGCCGGGACCTACGGCGCCTGGTACACGCCGAACGCCCACGCGCCGCGCCCCGCCGACTACCTCGCCGCCCATGCGCCCGACCTTGTCATCCTCACCCACGGACACTTCGACCACTGCGACCTGGAGACCGTCAAGGCCCTGACGGCCATCCGTCCCCTGCACTTTGTCACCAGCGGCGCCGTCTCGGCCGCCCTGCTCCGGCACTGCGGCCTGGGCAGCGATGCCGTGACCACGATCGCCCCCGGCCAGCGGCTGGATCTTGGCGCAGTCCGGCTGCACGCGTACGCCGGCAAGCACTGGCTGAGCGACGCCGAGGGCGACGAGGCGGCGCGCAAGCTGGACCGCCCCGACCGCTATGGTGTCTTTCCGGCCGGCGGCCCCTCGCTGGGCTTTGCAGCCGAGGCGGGCGGCGACCGAGCCTACCTGAGCGGGGACACCGTGCTGGAGGGCGTGCCCGATCTCGAAGCGCCCGTCGCCATCGTGAATGCCGGCACGCGAATGCGCCATCCGGTCACGAAGGAAGTCGCCACACCTGTGGTTACGAGTAACGACCTTCCCAAAGTGGCGCGCCGACTGCGCGCGGCGGTACTGGTCCCGCTCCACTGGGACTTCCCGCTCTTCCTGGAGCCGTTTGACGTCGACGGCGCCGCGCGGCGGATGGCAGCGGAGGATCCGGACTGCCGTCTCCTCATTCCGCCGTACAACGTCTGGGCCGCGCTCACCGCAGGGTAGGGCACGGGCCTCGGCGAAGCTCGGCTGCGGAGGCGATGCGGTGCCCTGGACCGATGACGTCGTCGCCGCGTTCCGCGAGCAGGAGGTCAGGCTGATCGCATACGTCGCCGACCGCGTGCTTGCGCCCGCCATCGAGCGCATGGCCGCCGACCCGTACTTTCACCTGGTCTGCCTGACCCGGGAGGAGGAAGGGGTCGGCGTGCTGGCCGGCGGCTACCTGGGCGGCATGCGCGGCGCCCTCCTCCTGCAGTCGAGCGGCTTCGGCAACACGCTGAACGGCTTCGGATCCCTGATCCTGCCCTACCAGATCCCACTTGTCATGCTGCTGAGCGTGCGGGGCGGCCCCGGCGAGTTCAACGTCTGCCAGGTTCCGCTCGGGCAGGCGCTGCCGCGCGTCCTGGACGACATGGACATCCCACGGTACGACCTCGACCGGCCTGAAGCCGTCTCGCCCGTCACCCGCGGGGCCGTGCGCCTGGCGTTCGCGACGGGCAAGCCTGTGGCGCTGCTCCTGTCGACGCTGCTCACGGGCGGCAAGGGAGGGCGGATCTAGGATGGACCGCATGGCGGCCACCCGCGTGGTGCTGGCGCGGGCCGGAGACGCCCTGATCGTCAGCAACCTCGGCAGCAACACCTACGACCTGCACGCGCTCGGGCACCGCCCCGCCAACTTCTACATGTGGGGCGCGATGGGCCTGACCGCGTCCGTCGGCCTCGGGCTGGCGCTTGCCCGGCCCGAGCGGCGGGTCATCGTGCTCGATGGCGACGGCTCCCTGCTGATGAACCTCGGCGCCCTGGCGACGGCGGCGGCCCAGGCGCCGGGAAACCTCGTGCACATCGTGTGGGTCAACGGCCTCTGGCAGGAGACGGGCGGCCAGCCCATCGCCACGGCGGGTGCCGCCGACCTGGCCGCGATCGGTCGCGGCGCGGGGCTGCGGCGGGTGGTGGCCGTGGACGACCCGGACGGGCTGGACGCGGCCCTTGCGCGGGCCATGGCGGAGCCCGGGCCCTGGCTGCTCGTGGCGCGCCTGCACGAGACGGGCTCGCACGAGCCACCGCCGGTGCGGCCGATCGCCAACCGCGACGAGTTCATGGCGGCCGCGCGCGAGGCGCCAAAAGCCTGACGCTGGACCCGCGGCTCCGCGGCGCGCCTCCTGGCACCGTGCATGACCGCCCTCCACTTCGCGCAGGCTGCGCCCATGAGCTCCCGGACGCGCGCCGTCTGGATGCTGGGTGCCCTGGCGCTCGCCGCCCTGGGCCTTGGCACGCGGCAGCCGGATGCCGCCTGGGTCGCCTGCGCCATGCTCGCACCCGCTGCCTGGCCAGGTCTGCGCGAGCGGCTCTCGCTGCGCCCCAGCCTCGCCGGGCTGTCCCTGGTGGCTGCGGCGATGGCGGCGGCTGACCGGCAGCCCGCGATCGCCGCGGCGGCTCTGGCCATGGGTGGCTGCGCGAGCGGCCGCGGCCCCCGCTCCCTGGCTGCCATCGCCGTCGGGCTCACAGTCGCCACATGGGCCCTGCGCGGCCAGGCGGCCGGCGTGGCCGTGGTGGCCACGGCCTGCGGCGCGGCCACCCTCCTTCAGCTCTCGGAGATCGCCGCCGACGGCGCGCTCACCCGGGTGGCGCGGCGGGGGATCGTGATCTCCGGCCGCGATGCGCTGCGCGTGGCCGGGGGGATCGACGGGATTGTGCTCGCCCTGCCACGCGGCCTCGGGGACCCCAGCTCAAGAGCTGTCTCGCCAGCTGTCCGCCGCCTGCTCGCCCCCGCGGGCCGGTCGCCCGCCGAACACCGCGACGGTCGGCAGGAGGTGGATCCGCCGGGCGCGGCGGCCGGTGGTGAGATCCAATCCCCGAGTCGCCGTGGACCGCCGGTGGAGCAAGGGCCGGGTTGTCCGGCCCCCCGCGCCGCGCCGGATCACCGTGGGGCACCGCATGCCTCGAGCACGCTGACGCCCGACGCCGATGCGCCGCCGACGCTCGTTCTGCCGACAGCCGCACGGGGTGTGGGCTGGGGAGCCCCAGGCGCCGCGCTGCTGCGGCCGCCCGATGACCGCGGCCGCCAGGGGGCGGGCGGCGCCGGATCCCGTCCGAGGCCGGCCGCTCGTGGCCAGTGTGCTCCCCTGCCGCCGGCGACGGCCGGCCTGCGGGCCCTGGGCTGCGAGGTGTGGCAGCGCGGCCGGGTGGTCCCGCTGCGCACGCGGACGGACGATCACGCCTTCGCCGTCGCCGACATGCTCGCCCGCGGGCGCCGAGTGGCTGTCGTGGCCCCGCCGGGCGGGCCCGCGCCGGCCGGAGACCTGCTCGTCGAGACGGGCGGCCGCCTAAGCGGGAGAGTGGCGCCGGCCGTGGCCCTGCCGGCCGGTGACCTGGGCGCGCTGGTCGACTTCCTGCGGCTGGCCCGGCGGCTGCGGCGCGCCTGCGCGGGTCTGGGCCTTGCCGCCGTGCTGGTCGGAGGGCCCGGCGTGGCCTGCGCGGCCCTTGGCCGTGTTCCGGTCGGCGGAGCGGCCTGGCTTGCCGTGGGAGCCGCGGCTCTGCTCGCCGCGGGGATGCCGGGCGCGGCGACCATCTTCACAAGTTCGCAACGCCGCTATGGTTGACTTTGGTCATGAGCGGCGCACGGATTCTTGTGGTCGACGACGAGGCTCAGATTCGCGAGCTTGTCCGCCTTTACCTCGAGCGTGAAGGCTATGTCGTGCGCGGCTGCGGCGATGGTCCGAGCGCCCTGGAGGCCGTGGGCGACTGGTCGCCGGACCTGATGGTCCTGGACCTCCTTCTCCCCGGGATGAGCGGCAACGAGGTCTGCCGCCGCCTGCGCGAGGACGGCAGCACGCTGCCGATCATCATGCTGACGGCGCGGACCACGGAGCAGGACAAGCTGGCCGGCCTGCGGGGCGGCGCCGACGATTACGTAACCAAGCCGTTCAGCCCCGCAGAGGTGGCCGCGCGCGTCGGTGCGGTCCTGCGGCGCGTCAAGGGCGGTCCCGAGGACGAGATGACCTCCGCCGGACCCATCGAGGTCGACGCTCGCACCCATGAGGCCCGCGTGAACGGCGAGCCCGTCGCGCTCACGCCGACCGAGTTCCGGCTGCTGGGCGCCTTCGTGCGGGAGCCCGGGCGCGCATTCACCCGCGCGCAGCTGCTGGATCTCGCCCTCGGACCCGACTTCGACGGATTTGACCGCAACGTCGATGTACACGTTATGAACCTGCGCAAAAAGCTCGGCCTGCAGCCGTCGCCGATTCGGACCGTATACGGCGTGGGCTACAAGTTTGAGGTGGACGGCGACCCCGATTGAAGCGCTTCGACCTGGGCCGGGTCTGGATCCGCCAGCTTCTGTTCGCCGCGGTCGCCATCGCCGTCGCCATCGGGCCCGTCGTGGTGCTGGCCCACGGCGTGGCCACCGCCCAGATCCAGGACTACATCAGCCACCGCCGCCAGGCGGCGGAGTTCGAGGCTGGCCAGGTGATCGCGGCCGACGCCCAGATGAACGGCTGGTCGGACATCGGGCAGCTGCTCCCGCGACTGGCCCAGGTCACGGGCGAGCGCATCGTCCTGACGAACGCCGGCGGGCAGGTCGTGGCCGACTCGGCCCAGCAGGTGAAGCCGGGCGCCAAGGCGCCGCGGCTGCCCGACGCCCACCAGCTCCGGATCGTCAGCCCGACCGGGACGCTGCTCGGCGTCGCGACCCTCACGCCGTCCCCGGCCCTGATCAACTCCGCCTCGCGCAACAACTTTGCCGGAATCGTCGCCGACGCGCTCCTGGTCGCCGCCGGAGCCAGCTTCGTCGTGGCGCTGCTGCTCTCGTTCGTCCTCTCGCACACGATCACGGGCCCGATCACCGCCGTCATCAGCGCGGCCAGGAAGCTGCAGCGCGGCGACCTCGGCGCGCGGGTGAAGGTGGCGGCCAGCGGGGAGCTGGCCGAGCTGGCGCATTCCTTCAACGCGATGGCGGACGGTCTGGACGAGGCGAACCAGCAGCGGCAGCAGATGGTGGCTGACGTCGCCCACGAGCTGCGCACACCGCTCACCATCCTGCGCGGCTACCTGGAGGCGCTGGCCGACGGCGTCATCGCCCCCACGCCGGATGCCCTGCGCGGCGTCCACACCGAGGCTGTCCACCTGCAGCACCTGGTGGAGGATCTCCAGGACCTGGCGCTGGCCGAATCCAAGCAGCTGGTGATGGACCGCACGGCCGTCGAGGTGCCCGGGCTGGTGCGCGGGATCGTGGACGGCTTCGCGCTGCAGGCCCGCGAGAAGAACATCGACCTGTCGGCGGCCTTTGAGGGCCAGGTGCCGACCATCACGGGGGACGCGCGGCGGCTGGGCGAGGTGCTGCGCAACCTCGTGGCCAACGCCTTGGCGTACACGCCGGCGGGTGGCCGCGTGGACGTCAGGGTCCGGCCGACGCAGGAGGGCGGCGTCGAGGTCGCCGTGGCCGATACCGGCATCGGCATCGGCCCGCAGGACCTTGCCAACGTCTTCGAGCGCTTTTACCGCACCGACAAGTCGCGGACGCGGGCCACGGGCGGCGCCGGACTCGGCCTCACCATCGCCAAGCGGCTGGTGGAGGCCCATGGCGGCAGGATTGGCGTCGAGAGCGAGCCTGGCCGCGGCTCCCGCTTCTGGTTCACGCTGCCTGCCCCGTCTTGACCTGTCAGCGATCTTGACCGCTTCGCAACAATTTCTTGATGGCGCGCTCAGCGCCGCCGGTTAGGCTGATCCGCGAAGGGAGGTGTGCGAGCGGATGTCCAACCCATGGCTGAAGCGCACGCTCATCGGCGGCATCGCGGCGCTGGTCCTGGTCGGGGGCGGCGCGATCGCGTTCGCCGCGTCGCAGACGACCACCCCGACGAACACGTTCCAGAGCTTCCTCGACGATGTGGCGAGCCATCTCGGCGTGACGCCGGCAGCCCTGCAAAGCGCGATCCAGGCGGCGGAGACCGACCAGATCAACCAGGCCGTGCAGAGCGGGAAGCTGACGCAGCAGCAGGCCAGCAAAATCGAGAGCCGGATCCAGAACGGCCAGCTGCGCCCGTTCTTGCGTGGCGGCTTCCATGGCCCCCGCGGCCGGATGGGGTTCGGCGGCATGGCGTTCATGAATGAGGCCGCGACCTACCTCGGGATCACGCCCCAGCAGCTGCGCACGCAGCTGCAGTCCGGCCAGACCCTCACCCAGATCGCGAACGCGACCTCGGGCAAGTCGGCCAGCGGGCTGCAGGCCTACCTCCTGAGCCAGCTGAAGACGAAGCTGGACGCGGCCGTGTCGAGCGGCAAGCTCACCGCGACCCAGGAGACGCAAATCCTGAGCAAGGCCCAGACCATGATCGGCAACCTCATGAACCGGCAGTTCAAGTGGATGCAGAAGCAGGGACCCAACACCACGCCCAGCAACACCACGACGCCGAGCGCCGGCAGCTCCGGGGCTTAGGTAGCGCAAGCGGAGAGGCGGCCCAACCCGGGCCGCCTCTTCCACTGCTCACCAACAACCGCTCGCCGTCACGAGCAAACAAAGGGGCGGCCCAGTCCGGGCCGCCCCTTTCATCGTCCACGAACGGCGCGCCAACGCGCGCCGTCACGAGCAAGCCGGGAGGCGGCCCAACCCGGGCCGCCTCTTTCATCGTCTATCAACGGCGCGCTACCGCGCGCCGTCACGCATCCTCTTTTTCCTCGTACTGCTCCTTCAGGCGCTGGACCACGCTCGGGTCGGCCAGGGTCGTCGTGTCGCCGAGCGCCCGCCCCTCCGCGATGTCGCGCAGAAGGCGCCGCATGATCTTGGCGCTGCGCGTCTTGGGCAGCTCGGCGGCGAAGTAGATGTCGTCGGGCCGGGCGATGGGACCGATCTTGTGCGCGACGTGCTCGCGCAGCTCACCCTTCAGCGCATCGCTGCCCTTCGTCGCCTCCTTCAGGGTCACGAAGGCTGCGATGGCCTGGCCCTTGACGTCGTGGGTGCGGCCGATCACGGCCGCCTCGGCGACCCCCGGGTGGTCGACCAGGGCGCTCTCGACCTCGTACGTGCTGATGCGGTGGCCGGAGACATTCATCACGTCGTCGACGCGGCCGAGCAGCCAGAAGTCGCCGTCCTCGTCGACCTTGGCGCCGTCCCCCGTGAAGTACTTGCCGGGGTAGCGGCTCCAGTACTGGCGGACGTACCGCTCGGAGTCGCCGTAGATCGTGCGCATCATGGCCGGCCAGGGGCGCGTGAGCACCAGGTAGCCGCCGGCGCCCGGGCCGACAGGGTCCCCGCGCTCGTCCAGGACCTGAGCCTCGATGCCGGGGAAGGGGCGCGTGGCCGAACCGGGCTTTGTCGTCGTGAGGGCGGGCAGGGGCGTGATCAGGATCATCCCGGTCTCCGTCTGCCACCACGTATCGACGATGGGGCAGCGGCCGGCGCCGATGTGCTCGTGGTACCACATCCAGGCCTCGGGGTTGATGGGCTCGCCGACGCTGCCGAGCAGGCGCAGGCTGCTGAGGTCGTAGCGCTTGGGCCAGTCGGTGCCCCAGCGCATGAACGTGCGGATGGAGGTCGGCGCCGTGTAGAGGATGTTGACGCCGTACTTCTCGCAGATCGACCAGAAGCGGCCGCGGTCCGGGTGGTCGGGGCTGCCTTCGTACATCAGCGAGGTCGCGCCGTTGGCCAGGGGGCCGTAGACGATGTACGAGTGGCCGGTCACCCAGCCGATGTCGGCCGTGCACCAGTACACGTCGGTGTCCTTGATGTCGAAGATCAGGCGGTGGGTGGTCGAGACTCCCGTCATGTAGCCGCCCGTGGTGTGCACGATGCCCTTGGGCTTGCCGGTGGTGCCGCTGGTGTAGAGGATGAACAGCATGTCCTCGGCGTCCATCTTCTCGCAGGGGCAGTCGGCGGAGACACCGGCGACGGTCTCCTCCCACGTGATGTCGCGGCCCGCCTGCATCTCCGCCTGGGCGGCGGCGCCGACCCGCTCGACGACGACGACCTTGGAGATGGTCGGGCAGGCGCGCAGGGCCGCATCGGCGTTGGCCTTCAGGGGCACCACGCCGCCCCGGCGCCAGGCGCCGTCGGCCGTGACGAGGACCTTGGCCTGCGCGTCGTTGATGCGGTCGGCCAGGGCGTCGGCCGAGAAGCCGCCGAAGACGATCGAGTGCGGCGCGCCGATGCGGGCGCAGGCCAGCATGGCGATGGCCAGCTCCGGCACCATGCCGAGGTAGATGGCCACGCGGTCGCCCTTGGCGACGCCGAGGCGCTTCAGGCCGTTGGCGAAGCGCGCGACCTCGCGCTGCAGCTGGCCATACGTCAGGATGCGCTGGTCGCCGGGCTCGCCCTCCCAGATGATCGCGGCCTTGTTGCGGCGGGCGGAGGCGGCGTGGCGGTCGACGCAGTTGTGGCAGATGTTGGTCTGCCCGCCCACGAACCACTTCGCCCACGGGCTCTGCCAGTCGAGGACCTTATCCCAGGGCTTGAACCAGTCCAGCGCCTCTGCCTGCTCGGCCCAAAAGCCCTCGAGGTCGCGCGCCGCGGCGTCGTAGACCTTGGGGTCGCCTGCGTTGGCAGCGGCCCGCATGGCGGCGGGCGGCGGAAAGCGGCGGCTCTCCTGGAGCAGCGCCTCCAGACGCTCCTTCTCGGCCGGATCTCCACGGTCTCCTTTGGCCACGGACAAACCGCGATCGCTCCCTTCGCGCGGGCCGGCCGGTGGGCCGCCGGCGCCTGAAGATGCTGTGCGCGTGGCATTCGGGACCGCCCGGCCACTCTCCGCGGCCGGCGGCCATGAGACGGGCTTCCCCCGCCCCACATGGCCGCGCGCCATACCATCTATCATACGGGAGCAACACCGGCACTGGATGGGGTGGTGTCAGCAGCTGCCCGTTTTGCCTGACAAACCAGGACATCTGCCGTTCCCGGGCGGGTGGGTCCCTGCAGGAATCGGCGTGCGGCGCTCGGAAGGGAATGCCACGGGCGCAGCGCATCTGAGCGCCCGATGACGCGGGGACCGATCGGGCCGCGCGGCGGCGCCAGCGTCAGCGACCGCCAGGCGGCCTGGCCACAGCGACACGCCCCGAAGGGATCGGGCCGCGCGCCCGCCCGCGGGACCGCCGGGCGCCTTGGCCACAGCGACCGCCCGCGAAGAGGGAGGCGTTCCCACCATGGCCGGCACCGATCCGCGAATCGACGCATACGCCCGCACGGCCGTCGAGGTCGGCGTCAACATCCAGCGGGGCCAGGTCCTCCACGTGCAGGCGCCGTACGAGGCGGCCGAGTTCGTGCGCCTGATCGCGGGCGCGGCCTCCGCCGCCGGCGCTTGGCAGGTGGACGTCGACCTCCACGACGAGCGCCTCCGGCGGATCCGCTGCGAGATGGCCCCCGAGGCGTCCCTGGCCGAGTTCCCGCCCTGGCGCGCCGAGGCCATGCGCCAGCTCGGCGAGCGCGGCGCCGCCTTCCTCAGCGTCGCGGCGGGCGATCCCGACCTGCTGCGCGGGGTCGACCCAGGCCGGGTCGCCACGGCGGAGCGGGCCGCGATGGACGCCATGCAGCGGGCCGGCCACATGGCGCGGATCACGGGCATGAAGAACGCCTGGTGCGTGGTGTCCGTCCCAACGCCGGCGTGGGCCGCCAAGGTCTTTCCGGACGAGCCGGAGCCGGCCCGCGCGGCGCGCCTCTGGGACTGCATCCTGCAGGCCGCCCGCGCCGAGGGCGCGGATCCCGTCGGCGCCTGGCGGCACCACCTCGCCGACCTGGAGGCACGGGCCGCGCGCCTCAATGGCATGCATCTATCCGCCGTCCGCTTCCGCGGCCCCGGGACGGACCTGACGGTCGACCTGGTGGACGGGCACCTGTGGGCATCCGGTCCGGCCCACACCCCGCAGGGCGTGGCCTTTGTCCCCAACATGCCGACGGAGGAGGTCTTCACGGCCCCAGCGCGCACGGGCGCCCGCGGCACCGTCCGCAGCACCCGCCCCGTGCCGGTCCGCGGCGTCATCGTGCGCGACATGGAGCTGACCTTCGCCGGCGGGCGCGTGGTGGCGGCCGCGGCCGCGACCGGCGAGGAGGCCCTCACCGCGCTGCTCCGCACCGATGAGGGCGCAACCCGCCTGGGCGAGCTGGCCCTGGCGCCCGAGGACTCCCCCGTCGCCCGCCTTGGCGCCCTCTTCTATAACCCGCTCTACGACGAAAACGCCGCCTGCCACCTGGCGTTCGGCCGCGCCTACCCGGTGTGCGTGGAGGGCGGCGCCGACCTGGCGGAGGACGCCCTGGTCGAGCGCGGCCTGAACGTGAGCCTGGTGCACCTCGACTTCATGGTGGGCTCCGCCCAGGTCGACGTCGACGGCGTGAACGCGGGCGGGGCCGTCACGCCGATCATGCGGGGCGGCCGCTGGGCGTTCGCGGTGTAGGGCGCGGGGCCGGGCGGCCCCAGTCTTCGACCGTCAGCGGGAGAAGTCCAGGTCCAGATACGGCACGTCGCTGAGCAGGCGCTCGCGCCGGCCGTCCATGTAGCGGACGCCCACGGGTCCAGGTCGGCGGCCCGGACGCCGAAGCGGCTGGCCAGGTCCTGTCAGGTCCTCTCAGGATGTCCGGCGTCAGGTCGTCTCGTAAGGCCGATTCCATGGCGTCTCCTCCCCAGGGCAGGCAGCGCTCCCCGAGCACGGCTCGATCGACCCCATGCGGTGCCACGCGCGGTCGAACCGAACGGACCGCGCCCCTCCCCCTTCCGCCTGCAGGACCCCAACGCGGCCCGGCGAACGCCGCACCCAAATGGAGGGAGAGCGCCCATGCCCGCCGTGAACACCGGCGACACCGCCCTGGTCCTGATCAGCGCCGCCCTGGTCTGCCTGATGACGCCAGGCCTCGCCTTCTTCTACGGCGGGCTCGTCCGCCGCAAGAACGTCCTGGCCATCATGATGCAGAGCTTCATCTCCATGGGCGTCGTCACAATCATCTGGGTGCTCTGCGGCTTCAGCCTGGCCTTCGGCGGCGACCACGCCGGCCTGATCGGGGACTTCCGCTGGGTGGCCCTGCAGGGCGTCGGCTTCGCCCCGAACTCCCACTACGGCCCGACGATCCCCTTCCTCGCCTACTTCCTCTTCCAGGAGATGTTCGCCATCATCACCCCGGCCCTGATCACCGGGGCGTTCGCAGACCGCGTCAAGTTCACCAGCTACCTGAAGCTGCTGGTGCTGTGGAGCCTGCTGGTCTATGTCCCCCTCGTCCACTGGATGTGGGGTGGCGGCTTTCTGCAGCAGCTCGGCGCCGTCGACTTCGCGGGCGGCATCGTCGTTCACCTGAGCGCGGGCATGGCGGCCCTGGCCTCGGTCTTCGTCGTCGGCAAGCGGCGCCTCAGCCCGGGCGAGCGCACGGCGCCTCACAACGTGGCCTTCGTCGCGCTCGGCACCGGGCTGCTCTGGTTCGGCTGGTTCGGGTTCAACGGCGGCAGCGCCCTGGCCGCCAACGGCGTGGCCGCGGTCGCCTTCGTCAACACCGACATCGCCGCGTCGGTGGCCATGATGGCCTGGCTGGCGCTCTCCTGGCTGCGCGAGGGCAAACCCAGTATGACCGGCGCGATGACCGGCGCGGTCGCCGGCCTCGCCACGGTCACCCCCTGCGCCGGCTACGTCCCGC
The DNA here is from genome assembly GCA_027314765.1 of Clostridia bacterium. GTDB lineage: Bacteria > Bacillota > Sulfobacillia > RBS10-35 > JAJYVM01 > JAJYVM01. The sequence continues at coordinate 14,577 of DAHVAF010000314.1, forward strand.
CCTGGGCCTCGGCCGTCATCGGCCTGCTGGCCGCCGCCGTCTGTTACACCGCCGTGCAGTACCGCGTGCGGCGCGACTGGGACGACGCCCTGGACGTCTGGGGTGTACACGGCGTCGGCGGGGCACTCGGCACCATCCTGGTCGGCATCTTCGCCGTCGCCGCCATCAACGGCGTCCACGGGCTGATCGAGGGCGGCCTGCGCCAGTTCGGCGTGCAGGTCCTGGCGGTGGCGGTCGCCCTGGTCTACTGCTTCGGGATGACGTACGTGATCCTAAAGGTCATCAACCGCTTCGAGCCGATCCGCGTGCCCGAGGACGTGGAGCTGCGCGGCCTCGACGCCGCCCTGCACGGCGAGGCGGCCTACGACCTGCCGGAGGCGGCGCCCATCGCCTCGGAGGACTGAGAGGGCGATCTCTCACCTGCCGGCGGTCCGGGTGGCGGCAGGGTACGGCCACACCGGCTCCGAAGGCACGGGTGTGTGCCGCGCATGCGCGGCACGAACAAGTCTTCGCCCCCCAACGGCTTGGGAAGAGGGAGTGACGCCCTGTGGCCGAGCCCCTGCGGCTTGACGACCACTATCGCGTGCGCGCCTTCACGGAGGTCGCGCTGTCGCCGGACGGGCGGCGTGCCGCCTTCGGGCTGCGCGTGCAGCGGCGGCGCGAGGACGACCAGCAGACCAACCTCTGGGTCGTGCCCGCGGACGGGTCGGAGCCGGCGCACCAGCTGACGCGGGGCGCCGGCGACCCGCGCGCGGCGGCGTTCTCACCCGATGGCCGCCTCCTCGCCTTTCTGGCGAAGCGGCCGGACGAGCCGGAGGTGGCGGCATCGCTGGCCATGGATCGCACGGGGTCATCCCGTGCGATTGCGGGGTCAACGGAGGCGGCGGAGCGCGAGCCGCAGGTGCAGGTCTGGGTGCTCGACCTCACGCGGGGCGGCGAGGCCCGCCAGGTCACGGCGCGCGAGGAGGGCGTGGCCGCCTTCGACTGGGCGCCGGACGGGGGGCGGCTGGTGGTGGCGGCGCGGGCGCCGACGGATGCCCAGCGCGCCTATCTAAAGGCCCTGCGCGACAAGAAGCAGCCCGGGCCGTACGTGCTGCGCCGCACGCAGCACAAGCACGACACGCGGGGGTTCCTGGACGAGGTGGCGACCCACCTCTTCGTGGTCGATCTGGAGAGCCGGGCCGAGCGGCAGCTGACGGACGGACCCTGCGACGAGGGCGAGCCGCGGTGGTCACCGGATGGGCACTGGATCGCGTTCACCTCCAACCGGACCGGCGACCCGGACAACAACCGCCGCACCGACCTCTGGCTTGCGGCCGCGGACGGGGCGGGCTTCCGGCGCCTGACCTTCGGCGATGTGGGGGCACGCGCGCCGCGCTGGTCGCCCGATGGGCGCCGCGTGGCGTTTGTCTCTTCGCTGGAGCCGGAGAGCATGTACCGGCTGGCGCTGCTGATGACGGTGGCCGCCGAGGACGGCGAGGCGCTGGCGAGCCTGCCCGTCGGCGAGGGCTTTGCGTCCATTGGCGGGATCGTCGGCGACGTGGTCGAAGGGGACCCGGTGGCGCATGCGCACGTCTACCCCGTGCCGCTGCGGCGCAGCCGGGTCGCGGTGCTGACGGAGGGGCTCGATCGCCCCGTCGTCGGGGCGCCGGTCTGGACGGAGGGGGGCGCGCTGCTTGCGCCGGTGGGCGACCGCGGCCAGACGGTGCTGGTGCGGTGCGAGCCGGACGGGGGCTGCGAGCGGGTGCATCCGGCGGCGGAAGACCGCCTGTGCACGCTCGGTCCCCTGGACGCGGCCGCGGGCACCGTTGTGGCCGTGGTGGACCGGCCGCAGACGGGGCCTGACCTCTGGCGGGTGGGCGGCGGCCGCCTGACGGATGCCAACCCCTGGCTGCGCGAGCGGCGGCTGGCGCCCGCACGCTGGGTGGAGGCGGGCGCGGCGGAGGCGCTGGTGCTGGGCGAGGGCTCGCCCACCGCGCCCCTGCTGGTCGCCATTCACGGCGGGCCGCAGGCGTACGACAGCCCCGGGCTGCGCTTCGACCGCCAGTACTGGGCCGGCCAGGGCTATGTGGTGGTGATGGTGAACTACCGCGGCTCGATCTCGTACGGCGAGGCCTTCTGCCGCGCCATCCAGGGCGACTGGGGCCCGCGCGAGCATTCCGACGTGATGGCTGCCGTCGACGCCGTGCTGGCCCGCGGCTGGGCCGACCCGGGGCGCCTCTTCTGCACGGGGTTCTCGCAGGGCGGCATCATGACGAACTGGGCGGTCGGCCACACGGACCGGTTTCGCGCCGCCGTCAGCGAGCACGGCATGTGGGACTACCGGGCCGCCTTCGGAACCGACGACTTCCATCTGTGGTGGCAGGACGACCTGGGGGTGCCGTGGCAGAACGAGGCCGGCTACCTCCGCATCTCCCCGGCGTCGGGCGTGGCGGCCGTCCGCACGCCCCTGCTGCTGACGGCCGGCGAGCATGACTGGCGCTGCCCGCTCGACCAGGCGGAACTGCTCTACATGACGCTGAAGAAGCGCGGCGTGCCGTGCGAGCTCGTGGTCTACCAGGGCGAGCACCACGCCATCAGCCGGCCGGCCCGGGCACTGGACCGCCTGCGCCGCATCGCGGACTGGCTGGCGCGTTACGGCGGGCCGGCGCTGGCGGCAGCCGACGCGGTGGAAACGGGGGGCGGGGCGTCCTGACTGAGGCGCCTGGGTCCGCGGGCGGCGGCGAGGGCGAGACCGCCAGCAAGTGGGCGGTGCTGGCCCTGGCCGGCACCGCGGCCTTCATGACGACCCTGGACGCCTCGATCGTCAACATCAGCCTGCCGGCCATCGCCCACACATTCGGCGTGGCCCTGACGGGGACGATCGAGTGGGTCATCATCGGCTACCTGGTGATCAGCGGCGCCTGCCTGCTCAGCCTGGGGCGGCTGGCGGACATGCTCGGGCGGCGGCCCATCCTGATCGCCGGTCTTGTGGTGTTCACAGTCGGCTCGGCCCTATGCGGCGCGGCGACCACACTGCCGAGCCTGGTCGGCGCGCGGCTCTTCCAGGGCCTGGGCGCCTCCATGATCTTCGCCGTCAACCTGGCGATGATCAGCCACGCCTTTCCGCCCAGTGAGCGGGGCCGGGCGCTCGGGCTCAACTCGGTGATCGTCTCGCTCGGAGTCAGCGTGGGCCCGTCGCTCGGCGGCTTCATCACGCAGGCGCTGAGCTGGCGGTGGATCTTCTACGTGAACGTGCCGGTCGGGGCCGCCGCCCTGCTGGCCGCGATCAACATCCTGCACGAGCGGCGGCGCCGTAACCCGGGCCGCTTCGACCCCGTTGGCGCCGGCCTGCTGGCAGTGGGCCTGGCGGGCCTGACCCTGGGCCTCTCCTTCGGCCAGGAGTGGGGCTGGTTGTCGCCCCGCCTCATCGCGACCCTGGTGGTGGGCCTCGCCGCGCTGGTGGCTGGGGTTGTCGTCGAGGGGGCCGTCCCGGCGCCGATCATCGACCTGTCGCTCCTGCGCAAGCGGGTGTTCTCCTCGGCCATCGTCAGCTTCCTGGTCTCCCAACTGGGCCTGTTCGCCGTGGGCTTTCTGCTGCCGTTCTACCTGGAGCAGCTGCGCGGCTTCTCGGCGGAGCGGGCGGGGCTGCTGCTCACGCCATTTTCCATCGCCCTGGGCGCCACCTCGCCCTTCAGCGGCATGCTGGCCGACCGGTTCGGCTCCCGCTGGCTGTCCCCCCTCGGCCTGGCCGTGGCCACGGCCGGATTGCTGTCCCTGGCCCAGCTCGGCCCCCACACCAGCGGCTTCGGCGTGATCTGGCGCCTGGCCCTCGCGGGCTTCGGACAGGCAATCTTCATGTCGCCCAACACGCGCGCGCTGATGGGGGCAGCGCCGCGGACGCAGCAGGGAGCAGCCTCGGGCCTTCTGGCCACCGCGCGGACCGTCGGGCAGAGCCTCTCGGTGGCCCTGGCCGGGGCCGTCTTCGCCATCCTCGGCGGCGCGGCGGCGGGCGCGGCGCTGGCCACGGGTGCCCAGCACCTGGCGGCGGGGCAGGTCGCCGCCCTGCAGCACACCTTCGTGAGCGGGTTCCGCGGCGCGCTGCTGATCTGCGCCGCCTGCGCCGCCGTGGGGGTGGCGGCGTCGCTGCTGCGGGGGGAGGAGCAGCCACGGGCGGGCGATGCCGCGCTGGAGGCCGCCGCCGCCCTGGAGGCCAGCGGCCACCCGTAGGGCGACGACCTCGCCGCCGCGGGAGGCAGGCCGGTCGGCAGCCACCGCTACGGCGACCACTTCGCCGCCGCGGGGGCCGGGCGGAGGCGCCGCGTAGGAGGGCAGAGCCACCCGTAGGGTGACGACCTCGCCGCTGCGCTGGAGGCCGGCGGCCGGCGCGGGGCGAGCCGCCCCACGGGAGATCGGCGGCCACCCGTCGGTGCAGCCCGTCGCTGCTGCGAGGGCAGACTCAGCCGACCCGCGGGAGGTCCGCGGCCACCCGTACATGCAGCCCGTCGCTGCTGGGAGGGCAGGCCGAGCTGTCGCCCTGGATGGCGCGGGCACCCGTGGGGCGAAGACATCAGCGCTTCGGGGGGCCGGCCCGCCGCGCTGGAGGCCGCCGCCGTCCGTTGGGCGAATCGATCCACGTGGGGGGTGCGCGAGCGGATGCCGGGCTATGGCATGGACCGGCAGCTGGAGATCCGCGACGCGGGAGGGTTCCTGGCGGCCGTGACCGCCGAGGACTGGGCCCGGCGGGCGGAGGCTGCGCTGCAGCCAGGACCGTGGGGGTATGTCGCCGGCGGCGCCGGCGCCGAGGCCACCATGCGAGGTAACCTGCAGGCGTTCGAGCGGTGGCGGATCGTGCCGCGCCTGCTGCGCGATGTATCGGTGCGCGATCTCTCCACGACGGTGCTCGGCACCGCGTTTCCGGTCCCCTTCGGCCTGGCGCCCATCGGCGTGCAAAGTGTCCTGCACGCGCAGGCCGAGCGCCTCCCAGCCGCGGTGGCGGGCGCCCTGCGCATCCCCCTGGTTTTGAGCACCGTCTCCTCCACCCCGCTGGAGGACGTGGCCGCCATCATGGGGGACGCGCCGCGGTGGTTTCAGCTCTACCCGGGCACCGACCCCGAGATCGTCGAGAGCCTGGTCGGCCGGGCCGAGCGTGCCGGCTACTCGGCCCTGGTGGTGACGGTCGACACGACCATGCTGGGCTGGCGGCCACGCGACCTGCGGACTGGATATCTCCCGTTCTTCAGCGGCGAGGGGATCGCCAACTACACCAGCGACCCCGTGTTCCAGGCACGGCTTGGGCCAGGGGCGAGCATGGCGGCGACCGTGCAGCTCTTCCTGCGGGTGTACGCGAATCCTGGCTTCACCTGGAAGGATCTCGACCACATCCGCTCGGTCACGCGCATGCCCCTGCTGGTGAAGGGGCTGCTGCACCCGGACGATGCGCGGGAGTCGCTGGTCCATGGCGCGGATGGCATCGTCGTCAGCAACCACGGCGGACGCCAGGTCGACGGCGCCATCGCGGCGCTCGATGCCCTGCCCGCGATCGCGGCGGCGGTGGCGGGACGGGCCGCCGTGCTGATGGACTCCGGCATCCGCTGCGGAGCGGACGTGGTGAAAGCGCTGGCCCTCGGCGCGCAGGCCGTGCTGGTCGGCCGGCCCTGGGCGTACGCCCTGGCCGCCGCCGGGCAGGCCGGGGTCGACCAGGTCCTGCGCGACCTGCGGGCCGACATCGACCTGACCATGGGCATGGCCGGCCTGCGCTCCCTGGCGGAGATCGGTCGAGGAGCCCTGGCCCGCGCGGACGGGTAGGCGCCACCCATCGACTCCCGTCGGGGGAATACCCTCAGCACTGCCGTGACACGATGGACGCGTGACCAGCCAGGAGGCGCTGGAGCAGGCGGTTGACAGCCTGCTCGTGGATCTCGAGCAGATGGAAGCGCTGGAGGTCAGCCTGCTGTGGCTGCTCTGCGACAACCTGCCCATGTCGGCCGCGCCTGGGCGCGGCGACCTCATCCGGACCCTGCTGGCGCCGAACAGCGACCTGATGGAGCTTGGCCTGCCACGGACGGGCCCCGAGGCCTGGCGGGCCTACTACCTGGAGTCCATGACCGACGCGCAGACTCTGAACGAAGGCCTCGTCGCCTCGCTGTCCACCGCGCGACCGGTCGCCGCCGTGGCCTCCACGAGCCCGGCCTTCACGTATGGCCAGGCCGTGCTGCTGCTGGCCTGGGGCCTCGCCATCCAGCGCCACGTGCCCCTCCCCACGCTGCCTCAGCTCACCGCCTGGCTGTTCCGCCCCCTCTGGCAGCGGCTGCTGACAGTCCAGCCCAACATCTACTGGTAGGGGGTCACGGTGAGCCGGTCCGGCTCGCCCGCGGTGACGGCGACCTCCTCCTCGGCGCAAGCATTGCCGACGCCGTCCACCTTCAGGCGCGGCTCGATGCAGAGCACCATGCCCGGCTCGAGCACATCGTCGGGGCCGAGCAGCGGCCACTCCATCGTTTCAATGCCGATGCCGTGGCCGAGGAAGTCCCCCAGGCCCTCACGGTAGCCGAGCGCAGTGGCGCGCGCGACGGCCGCGGCCCGCAGGTCGGCCGCCCGCGCCCCCGGGCGGCACGCGTCCACAACCGCCGCCGTGACCTGACCTGCCGCCTCCGTCAGGTGCCGCTGGGCCTCCGAGGCGCGCCCCGCCACGAAGCAGCGCAGCACGTCGAACCCGTAGCCGTCGCAGGCGCCGATGATGTCCACCGAGACGTAGTCGCCGGCCTCCAGCACGCGGTCCATGGCCTGTGGCCAGCGGGCGCCGCCGTAGGCCCACGGTCCCGAGTGCACGCGCAGATAGCGGACGAAGTCAGCGCCGGCCGCGAGCGCCGCGGCCTGGCCCGCCGCGCAGATCGCCCGCTCGGTGACGCCGGGGCGCAGCGCCAGCCGGACCGCTGTCAGGCCGGCGTCGGCCACCCTCGCCGCCGCCCGGATGGCCTCGACCTCCGCCGTGCTCTTGATGGCCCGCAGGCGGGCCACGGGCAGATCGAACGGCACCAGGCGTTCGGCCCCGAGGGCGCGGGCGAAGGCCCAGGGCAGCAGGTCGCCATCGATCACGGCCAGGGGGCCGCCCCCTAACCCCTTCTCCCGCAGCGCGGCCACCGTATCGTCGACGACGCGCGACGACGCCCGCAGGTCGCGCACGGGCGTCCGGTCGGGCCGGCTGGGGTATGTGTCGATGACGACGGGATCCCCGGCCACCGGCAGAATCGCCACCCCAAGGCCGATCCCGGCACCGTCCCCGCTGAACGGGGCCGAGATGAACGGCGGAATGTGCCCCGTCAGATACGCCATGGACCCGGGACGGTCAAAGAAGCCGCGGCCAACAGCCACCGCCCCCGGCAGCCCGGCCTCGGCCAGCGCCCGCCGCAGCCGCTCCTGCCGCTGCTCGATCTCGGCGAGGGCGATCACCGCCACCACCCCCGCTCCGTCGCCAGCCGGACCGCATTGACCCGCTCGCCCCGCAGGCCGGCCGCCGCGCCGCAGCGCTCCCGGATCACTGCAACCACCCCCATGCCGTCGCCCGCCCGATCGCGTTGTCACAGCCGCCCCACACGCCGGCCGCCACGCGGCACCGGCCGCACTTCACTGCGACCGCCCCCGCGCCGTCGCCAGCCAGACCGCCTCGACCCTCCCGGCCCGCACGGCGTAGACGTGGTCGTGCAGGTTCGCCGCCGCGCAGCAGTGGGCGGGAAACACCTCGACCTGGTCCCCGACGCGCAGCTCGCTGGATCCCCCGTCGACCATCCGGAAGGTGCCGTGCTCCTCCGAGAGCCGGCCCGGGCCCAACTCCGGATGGCCCTTGGCCAGGGCCGGCCCGTGGCCCGTGGACAGCACCTGCAGGCCGCCGTCCGTGACGACCCGGTCCCCCGCCGGCCGGCTCACCACCGTGCAGAGCAGGCTGAAGGCCATGCCGAACTCCGGGGTGAGGCGGTGGTAGCCAGGGTCCATGTAGACGTACGAGCCGGCCTGGTGCTCGGTGACGCCCGGATAGACGCCGGAGATGGCGTACGTCCCCGTGCCGCCGCACGTGATCTCGCGCACGGACAGGCCGTGCCGCTCCAGCAGGTCGCGGGTGTCCATCGTGAGGGCCAGCATCTTCTCCGTCTCCGCCCGCCGCCTGCCCTCGTCCTCCTCGTCGACCACATGGCCCTCGTAGGCGTGCAGGCCCACGAGCTCCAGGCCCGGCGCGCGCGCCACCGCGTCCGCCAGGGCCAGCGCCGGCTGCCCGGGCCGAGTGCCCGTGCGGCCGATGCCGGCATCCAGCTCAATCAGCACCCCGATGCTCACGCCGCGGGCCCTGGCCGCCTCCGAGATGCGCGCCGCGCTCTCCGGGTGGTCGACCGCCACAGCCACACGCGCCCGCTCGGCCAGGGCGCACAGGCGCGCCACGGCGCCCGGCGCGACCACCTCGTTGGCGATGTACACATCCTCGACCCCGCCGTCGACCATCGCCTCGGCCATGCTGACCTTGGCACACGTGACCCCCGGCGCACCGGCCGCCACCTGGCGCCGTGCCACGGCCGGGGCGCGGTGCGTCTTGGCGTGGGGCCGGATGTGCGCCGGCCGCCCGTGGAAAAAGGCCGCCATGGTGGCGATGTTCGCCTCCAGGACATCCAGGTCGACCAGGGGCGCCGGCGTCGGCAGCTCGGACACCGGCCGCCCCACGGCCGGGTGGTCGGTCAGCTCGTCGCGATACCTCTCGCCCGCCAAGGTCCCAATCCCTCCCGTGTCATCCCATGCGCGCGTCGGCGCGCTCCACGGCCCGCAGCAGGACCGCGGCGCCGGCCGCCACCGCCGCGTCCGCGACCGACTCCTCGGGGCAGTGGCTCCGCCCCCCGCGCGTGGCCGTGAACACCATGGCCGCCGGCACCCCGGCCGCGGCCATGACCTTGGCGTCGTGGCCGGCCCAGCTGGGCAGCACGCGGCCGGCAAACCCCTGATCCGCAAGCGCCCCCCGCACATCGTCGACCAGGTCCGCATCCAGCCCCACGGGCGCCGTCCGGTGCCAGCCGCCGACGGTTGCCTCCAGGCCTCGCGCCGCCGCCACGCGCTCCGCGGCCGCCGCGCAGGCAGCGCCGACCTCCCGCAGCACCGCGGCGTCCGGTGCACGCACCTCCAGCCGCAGCTCCACCCGGCCGGGGATGACGTTGGTCGCCCCCGGGTGGACCGTGAGCGCCCCGACTGTCGCCACAGCCCGCCCGCCGCTGCCGGCCGCCAGCTCCCGCACGGCCAGCACCCACTCCGCCGCCCCGCACAGCGCGTCGCGGCGGGTGTCCATCGGCGTGGTCCCGGCGTGGTTGGCCTCGCCCACAAGCGATAGATTCGCCCGGTCGATGCCGGCGATGGCGCCCACCGCGGCCACCAGGTCACCGTCACGGTCCAGCACCGGTCCCTGCTCCAGGTGGAGCTCGAGGTAGCCCGCCGGCCGGGGCAGCTCGACCCGCGGCAGCCCGCCATCGCCCCGCGCATCCAGCGCCGCCCGCACCCGCCCCCGCGCGGGGCCGACGTCCTCGCCCAGGTAGATCCGGGACGCCAGGCAGCCGACGCCGAACGCGTTGCCCTCCTCGTCCGCGAACCCGACCACCGCCAGCGGCCGCCGCAGCCGGCCCGGCCCCAGCGCCCGCGCCACGGCGACCCCGGCCAGCACGCCCATGGCGCCGTCGTACCGTCCACCATCGGGAACCGTGTCCAGGTGCGAGCCGACGCAGATCGGCGCGAGGGTCCCCTCCCCCCGCCCCGGCAGCAGGCCGACGGCGTTGCCCCAGGCATCGCAGCCGGCCTTCATGCCGGCCTCGCGCAGCCAGCCCACGACCACCCCAGCCGCCTCCGCCACCTCCGACCCGAAGCCCGGCCGCCGCAGCCCGCCGCCCGGGTGGGCCCCGATGCGCGCGAGCTCGTCCAGATCCCGCAGCAACCGCACGACGTCGACCTGGCTCATGACGGCATGCGCCCCTTCCCCGCATCCCTCACGCCGCCGCGTTTGCGCGCCCCGCCACCAACCGGCGCCCCGGACCGGCGGGCCGCCGGACAGCCGGCGCCCCCTCGCCCAAGGTCGGCCGGCGGCCACCGCATCCCCACTGCGCGCCGGCGGGACTCCCCCGGGGGTCGGCGGCCCAAGGCCGCCAACCTCAGGGCCGCACGAACCGCCCGTGGCCAGGCTCGGCCAGGATCCCGCGCCCGCGCTCGTA
>DAHVAF010000319.1 GCA_027314765.1 Clostridia bacterium
GCCCGATCGGCGATGATTGGGAGGCCGCCCGTGCCCACTGAGCGGGCCCGTGCGGTCCAAGTACTGCTGGACACGCACGTCTGGGTGTGGCTATTGAACGGCGAGGCCGGCCGCCTCTCCCCGGCCGCGCTGGCTGCCATCGAGGCCGCGCAGGCCCGCGGCGCGGTGCACGTCGCGGCCATCTCCCTGTGGGAGGTGGCCATGCTGGAGAGCAGGGGACGGCTTCGGCTCAATGTGGACTGCTTGGCGTGGGTCCGGGAAGCGCTCGCGGCGCCCGGCACCCGCCTGGCGCCGCTGACGCCCGAGGTGGCCGTCGGTAGCGCCTACCTCCCAGGTGCCTTTCACGGTGACCCCGCAGACCGCCTGCTCGTCGCGACCGCACGGGCGCTGGACCTGACTCTGGTGACCAAGGACGAGCGCATCCTCGCGTACGGTGCCGCTGGCTACGTGGCCGTCGTCCCGGGCTGAGCCACCATCCGCCGCCCGCAGCGCGGTGGGTCACGCGACGACGCACTGCGGCGTCGCTCACGACATGCGCCGGGACCGGCCGCGATGGCTATAAGCCCGCCGTTGTGGTAAACTACCGCCAATTGGATGCGCGTCGCGACCCCGGCCCGGAGCGCGCGGAACCTCCGCCGCCGCCCTGCGCCGCGGGTGTCGAGGGGGCCCATCCGTAGGAGGGATTCTTCAATGTCGCTCCAGGGCGAGCAGAAGCAGGGCCTCATCGGCGATTACCGGCGGCACGAGACCGACACCGGCTCCCCCGAGGTCCAGGTGGCGATCCTGACCGAGCGCATCAACCAGTTGACCGAGCACCTCCGCGTCCACGCGAAGGATCACCACAGCCGCCGCGGCCTCTACAAGATGGTCGGCCAGCGGCGACGGCTGCTCAACTACCTGCGCGGCAAGGACATCGAACGGTACCGGGCGCTGACGGAGAGGCTCAACATCCGAGTCCGGTGAGGCACGGGGCGGGCACCCGCCCCTTTTTTGCGGCCGCGCGGCGTGCGCCGCGCGGACCATCCACGAGACCAGGGTAGGCGCGGACTTCCACCCGCGCGCAGGTAGGGCATAGGGAGGTTTCAGGTTCAGTGCAGGACGCAAAGGTCTACAGGACGGAAATCGGCGGCAGGCCGTTCTCGATTGAGACGGGCGCGGTGGCCAAGCAGGCCAACGGCGCCGTCCTCGCCCGCTACGGGGACACCGTCGTGCTCGTCACGGCCACCGGCACGCGCGCGCCGAAGGAGGGCTTCGACTTCTTCCCGCTGCGCTGCGACTACGAGGAGCGGCTGTATGCGGCCGGCCGCATCCCGGGCAGCTTCTTCCGCCGCGAGGGGCGGCCGAGCGAGCGGGCGACGCTGTCGGCGCGGCTGATCGACCGGCCCATCCGGCCGCTCTTCCCCGAGGGCTTCCGCCATGACGTGCAGGTCGTGGCCACGGTGCTCTCCTACGACGAGGACAGCGCTCCCGACGTCACGGGCATCATCGGCGCCTCGGCGGCCCTCGGCCTGTCGGACATCCCGTTCGGCGGCCCGCTGGCCGCCGTGATGGTCGGCCAGGTCGACGGCCAGCTCGTCATCAACCCCTCGTCGGCCCAGATGGGCAAGACCAGCCTGGAGCTGGTCGTGGCCGGCACCAAGGATGCCCTGATCATGGTCGAGGCCGGCGCCGACGAGGTGCCGGAGGACCGCATGCTGGAGGCGCTGCAGCTCGGCCTGGACGAGATCCGCCGCATCTGCCTCTGGCAGGAGCAGCTCATCGCCGAGATCGGGCGCGAGAAGATGCCGTGGTCGGCGCCCGTGTACGACCAGAGCCTGAAGGCGGCCGTGGACCAGGCGGCCGAGGCACGGATGCGGGATGCCATCCTCAACCCCGACAAGAGGGCCCGCGAGGATGCCATCGACGCCGTGAAGCACGAGGTGGCGGCGTCCTTCCCCGAGGAGCAGCGGTCGGCAGCCGCGGAGCTGCTCGACGAGGTCGAGTACCGCGAGACGCGGTCGCTGATCCTGGACCGCGGCGTGCGGCCCGACGGCCGGCGCCCGGACGAGATCCGGCCCATCTGGTGCGACGCGGGCTTTCTGCCGCGCACGCACGGCTCGGGCCTGTTCACGCGCGGCCAGACCCAGGTCTGCACCGTGGCGGCCCTCGGCTCGCTCAGGGACCGCCAGCTGCTGGACGCCATCGGCGAGCGCGAGGACTTCAAGCGCTACATGCACCACTACAACTTCCCGCCCTACAGCACGGGCGAGGTCAAGCCCATGCGCAGCCCCGGGCGGCGGGAGATCGGCCACGGGGCGCTCGCCGAGCGGGCCCTGGCGCGGATGATCCCGGCGGACACGGAGTTCCCGTACACCATCCGCGTCGTGTCCGAGGTGCTGGAGAGCAATGGCTCCACCTCGATGGGCTCGGTGTGCGGCAGCACGCTGGCCCTGATGGATGCGGGCGTGCCGATCCGGCGGCCGGTCGCCGGGATCGCCATGGGCCTGGTCAAGGAGGGCGACAAGGTTCAGATCCTCTCCGACATCCAGGGCATGGAGGACCACCTCGGCGACATGGACTTCAAGGTCGCCGGCACGGAGGTCGGCATCACGGCCCTGCAGATGGACCTGAAGATCGGGGGCGTCTCGCAGGACGTGCTCCGGCGGGCGCTGGCCCAGGCCCGCGAGGGCCGCATGCACATCCTCGGCAAGATGCTGGCCGTGCTCTCGGGCCCGCGGCGCGAGATGTCGCCGTACGCCCCGCGCATCACGGTCCTCACGATCGACGTCGACCGGATCCGCGACGTGATCGGGCCTGGCGGCAAGACGATCAACAAGATCATCGCCGAGACAGGCGCCGACATCGACGTGGAGGACGACGGCAAGGTTTACATCTCGGCCCCGTCGGGCGAGTCGGGCAAGAAGGCCATCGACTGGGTGACGCGGCTGACCAAGGACCCCGAGCCCGGCGAGGTGTACGTGGGCAAGGTCGTGCGGCTGCTGAACTTCGGCGCCTTCGTCGAGATCCTGCCGGGCAAGGACGGGCTCGTGCATATCAGCGAGCTCGACACCGAGCGCGTGCCCACCGTCGAGGACGTGGTCTCGATCGGCGACCAGGTCATCGTCAAGGTCACGAACATCGACGAGCTGGGCCGCGTCACCCTGTCGCGGCGCGAGGCCCTGCGGACGGTCCCCGACGCCCTGTCGCGGGAGACCCGGAAGCCGCGGGAGGAGCGGCCGGCCGGCGAGGCGGAGGGCAATGGCGCCCGGCCCGGCGGCGACCGTGGCCGCTTCGGGGGCGACGGAGCCCGGGACCGCGGACGGGACGGATCGCGCTTTGGGGGCGGCGACCGGCCCGGCGGGCCG
>DAHVAF010000320.1 GCA_027314765.1 Clostridia bacterium
AGGCGCGTGCTGCTCTCCACGGCGACCCCTCCCTGGGCTCAGGGTAGCGCCGTAGGTGCCGCCGGCCCTCCGCTGCCGTCCTGGGAGCCGTGGGCCAGCCACTGGCGCGCCGCGTCGAGCTGTGCCACCGTCCAGTCGCGGTGCGCGAACAGGGCCTTGGCGTCCTCCGGGTGCGTGAAGGAAAGCTGCTCAACGAGCTGGCCATACAGGGCACGGGGGATCAGGTGGGCCATGCCGGCACCGCGGGCCCGTGCCTCAGCCTGGCTCTCGGCGGGAAGAGACTGCAGCGCCGCCACGATGAGGTTGCGGCCCTCTGCGGCGGCGGAGGCGAGGTCGGCGGCGGTGACGCGGTTCGCGTCCAGTACCTCCGCCAGCACCTGAGCGGCGGCGGACAGCGGCGTCATGGCGATGGCGCGGTCGAGGAGCGCCTTGGCGCCGTCGAGGAAACTCACTGCGCCGGCTCCTCGGGTGCCCAGCCGGCCGGTGCCTGGACGGGAGGCTTCTGTCCGGCCACGGCGGGGACCAGGCGCGGCAGATGCTGGCGCAGATCGGTCAGCACGCCCACGCCCGCGTCGAGGAGCTGGCCGACGCGCTTGTCCCCCTCCTCCTTGCGCTGGCCCTCGGCCTTCTCCCGATCCAGTGCGGCGCGCTCGCGCTCGATGTGCAGGTTGGCCTGGTCCTCCATCAGTTGCGCGTTGATCTCGTCGATGCTCTTTCCGTCGCCAGCCAGGCGCTTGATGCGCTTGACCAGCGGGTCGTTCGCTGGATCGTCGCTCAGCATGGCATCAGCCATGGCCTGCTCGACGGTCTTGCGCTGCGAGAGGGTCTGGACCTGACCGGACAGCGTCTTGATGCTGTCCTCGCGGGCCGCGATGATGGCGTCCTTGGCCGCGAGGGCTGCGGTGACCTGCTGGCTGATGCTGTTGAGCACGTCGGTCTGCCGCTGCTGCAGCGCCTCCACCTGGGCCTGATGCCCCTCGCGCACCAGGGTCAGGATCGTGGCCTGATAGCCCTGCGTAATCTCGGTGAACTTCGCCCAGACGTTGTTCGACTCGGCCTGGCCGGCCTGGAAGGCCCCCCCTGCGCGCTCCTCGGCTTCGATGCGGCGCTCTCGCTCCTCGGCCGCCGTTTCGCGGGCGTTCTGGGCAATGTCATTCGCGGCGGCCCTGGCCTCCTGCGAAAGGGAGATCGTGTCGGCCACGGTCGCCGGCTGCGGCACGGAGACGGCCGGCTGACCGCCCCCGGCCGGCTCGTTCAGCCGCTCCAGGTCGCGCAGGGTGGCGATGTTCCCCCGCAGGCGCGCGACCCGCGCGACCTCTGCGGCCACGGGGTCCGTCGCCTCCACGCCCATGAGCCCCAGGCCGATCCCCGGCGGCGGGAAGGTGACGACGGTTCCGGCGGGCTTGCGTGCGCTCATCAGCCGATGTCCCCCTTCGCGTGCAGCAGGGCCTCGATGGCCGTCAGGGGCGCTCCGATGTCGCGCAAGATGGCGACGTCGGCGTCCACCTGCGCCCTGGCGGCCTCGTCGCTGATGACCAGGCGCTGTGTCGCCACGATGGCCGCGATGTCGGCGGCCTGCGAGGCGATCCAGTCGTACTGGCGGAGCTGCGGCGGCTGGCGCAGGTCAAGCAACCAGTGCTGGGATGTGGCGTGCTGGAGGTAGACGGCCAGCCGCTGGTCCAGGGTGAGGCCCTGGCCGGCGACGGTGCCCAGCTTCTCCTGCCGCTCCCACCACCAGGTGCAGCGATCCCAGACGGATGGCGGGACCGTGGCCCGGACGAAGGGGACAGCCACCTCGTAGGGATGCTCGCCGCGGGTGCGGCGCCCGCCGGGCTGTGCTGGCCTGGGGGCGGGTGGCGTCGTATCACCGGTGGCCGGCGGCAGGTCGGGGGGTGGCGTGATGTCGTCATCCGGGGTGACGGGGCCGATGACCTTGACCACCTCAGCCTCCCAGCCGCCAGGCCGGTCAACCGCAGATGATGCGACTTCTGGCTTGGTCGGCGGGGTCTGCTGGTCGTCTGCCACCGGGCCACCACCTCCCGCGTCCACGATAGGGCGCCACGGCCAGAGGGCGGCTGGCTGCCGTCACGCCCCTGTTACGCCTCGTTACGGCGAGGGCTGGGGCTGGGCGGCTGGCGGTGACTCGGAAGGGGAGCGGCTGGCGGATGGTGGCCGTGCGCCGGCCGAAAGGCCGTAACGCGCCCTGGCGTCACCGCGTTACGGGAGCGGGCCGGTGATGGTCAGCGAGGCAGCACAATGGGGCGCGGGGGGTGGGCTGTGTGGCGAAGACGGCGGCCCAGCGAATGAAGGAGATGCGTGACCGGAAGGCGGCCGACAAGGCGAAGGCCGAGCAGCGGGAGCAGGCCGTCGCCAGAAGCCTCGGCATCATCGTCCCGCCCACAATCAAGGAGACGACAGAGGAGCAGCGGCAGGCCGTGCATGACGCGTTCGCCGCCGGCATGGCGGCGCAGTCGTTCGCCACGCTGCTGGCTGTCCACGCCTGCCCCACCTGCGGGTCGGAGATTCACCCGGTGGACGGGGCCGAGCTGGTGGAGTACGTCGAGAACAGCCATGGGATGCGGCCGTTCTACGATTGGCTGCGGCGCCGCGAGCTTCATGGCTCCTGGGAGGCCCTGCGGCGCGGGCTGGTGGCCTTCGAACGAACGTGACGGCGGCGCGGCGCCTTCAGGCCGGCCACCAGGACGAACCGCCGCTCTTCGAGCTTTTCCAGGATGCTGCTCAGGTGGGCCGCGTCGTCGAGGTAGGTGCCGGCGCGGCGGCGCAGGTCCTCGCGTCGGTCTGGGTTGGGCTCCCCGCGCCACGCCTCCTTCAGCCCCCAGCCCTCCTTCGCCAGGACCTCCTGGGCGCGACTGATCGTCGGCCCGTCGTGCTCGGGGTCCAACTCGACGCGGATTTTCCCTTGGCTCTCAGGGAGGCGGACGGACCATTGTCTGAGGGCGGCGCGGCACCAGTCGGGGAAGCGCGCGAAGCCGGTGCGGGAGAGAATCTTCAGGAGCAGGTCCGCCTCGGCCTTGCTGAGGTACACGGCGAACCTCTCGTGGTGCTTGCGCCATTCGGTCCCCCGGTCAACCAGGTCCGTCCCTCCTCGCGGGATGTTTGGCCAAACGGGCTCGCATAACCGGCCAAACATACTATCCCACAGCATCCGAGAGGGTCAACGCACTGCCGTCAGGCGGCGCGGCGGGGCCGCAGCATCGGGAATCCGAGGTCGGCGTACAGGTCCTGGCGAATGATGTTGTGGTCCACGACGACGCTGGGGCCGGCATCCTGGAAGTCGAAGTGGATGGCGTCACGCTTGCCGGGGTAGGGGCGCATGATGCGGCCCGTCTGCTGCTCGATGCGGCCCTGCGCCTGGCCGGGGGTGACGCCGTAGAGACGGTCGAGGCACGGCAGGTCAAGCCCCTCGTCGGCGACCTTCGTCGCGACCAGCACCATCGGCTGCGCCCTGAGGTCGGCGTACAGGCGCTCACGGACCCCGGTGGGCACCTCGCCGACCAGCGGGTGGGCCGGGATGCCGCGGCGGCGCAAGAGGTCGGCCAGTGCGTGCGCGTGATCGATCAGGTCGACGAGCGCCATGCACCTGTGGCCGGCCATCACGTCGCGGGCGATCCACGCGGCGGCCGTCATGTTGCGCGGGATGCTGTCCGCGCGGGCCCGCTGGATGTCGGACCAGGAGCGGCCCTCCTCGGTGGCGTGGTGCGTGGGGACGAGGACGACGCGGGGACGCAGGACCCATCCCTGGCGGACGAGCAGCTCGAGGGGGATGACCACCTTGGCTGGGCCCAGGACGGCTTCGGCCATGGCGCCCAGGCCATCGCTGCGGGAGAGGGTGGCGCCCAGGCCACAGCGATAGGCGGCGGGGAAGTGGTTGAGGACGCTACGGAACGTGGCCGCGGGTGCGTGGGCGTGTTCGTCGAGGATGACGGTCCCGCTCCGCCGCCCCAGGTCCGCGCTCCAGTCGGGCCGCTTGACCAACGACTGCACCATGGCGATGGTCAGGTGGCTCCCAGGGTCGAACGGCAGCCCCTCCCCCACCTGGCCGATGGCGGACGGCGGGAGGGCGAAGAGCTGCTCCGCCCTCTCCCTGGCCTGCCGCGCGAGGTCGCGGGTGTGTACGAGCCATGTCGCCGGCTGTCGCCAGACCGCCACAGCTGCGAGCCCCATGGTCGTCTTGCCGCTCCCCGGCGGGCTGATGAGCAGGCCGCCCTGAAGGCGGGCCAGCGCCATGACGGCCTCGCGCTGGTATCGGCGCAGCTTGCCGCACCAGCCGAAGTCCAAGGGTGGCAGGTAACGGCGGTGGCTCCGGATGGTGAACCCCAGGCGCTGCGCCTCGGCCCACAGGCCACGTGGCAACCACAGGGTGTCGTCACGCTCGACGTAGGCCGCCACCTCGCGCTGCTCGCCTGACGGGACGCGCCCGCGGCGGGTGAAGGTGGCGTGGGCGACCAGGGCCTCACGGTGCGGGCCTGGGTGGCGGATGACGAGTGAAGCGCCGAGGTGGGCGGTCATCCCTGTCCACCGTCCAGCGCAGCGCGGCCGGCGGGCAGGGTCAACGGCGTCCTCCATCGCGCCCACCTGCTCTCGAAGTCCATGCGGATCGGCTCGTTCGGCACCTCTCCGTTGCGGTTTTTCCGCAGCCACCACTCGCATTGCCAGCGACCCGCCACGCACTCGGCCTTGCGTGGCCTTCTGACGAACATCACCACGTCGGCCTTCTGGCCGATGGCCCCGGACTCGCGCAGGTCGCTCAGCACGGGCGGGCGGTCCTCCTTGGCGCCCGCGATGCTTGGCTGGGCCGTCAGCAGGACCACGCAGGGCAGGCTGCGGGCCAGAGTGCGTAGCGCTCCGACCGCCGCGTCCAGGGCCGTCCGGAGCGGCTCACCCCGCCTCTGCTCCAGTTGCAGGTCGTGCAGGCCGTCCACCACCAGTAGGTCAAGGCCGCCCAGCCGCATCGCCCAGCGGCGGGCGCGCACGCACACCTCGTCCGTGGTGCGGCAATCTGTGTCGACCCAAATACCTTCTGGAATCTCGGTCAGGGACGCGGCGACGGCATGCCAGTCGTCCTCGCGGAGCGCACGCGGTGCGCGCAGAGCCAGGCCGGTGAACTGCGTCACCAGCCGCTCCCCACCGCTCTGCGCGTCCATCTCGACGCTGCACACCAGCGCTCGGCCCCCTGAGGCGGCGACGAAGCCCGAGGCCTGCAAGGCGAAGCTGGTCTTGCCCTGGCTGCTCTCCGAAGCCGACACGATCAGCAGCCGGCCGCGAGGTATCCGGCCGACGACGCGGGTCAGGGGCGCAAAGCCGAGGTCGACGCCGGCGGGAAGCTCTCCCGCGGCCTCCTCCTGGGCGTCGAAGTCGGCCGCCGCGGCCAAATCCCGGCCGCTCGCCGGAGCGGACCGGTCGTTCGCCGCGTCCAGTTCGGCTCGCAGTGCCACCAATGCGGCGTCCAGGTCCTGCGACACGTCATCTGCGGAGCGGGCGACCGCCAGGGCCGCCTCGCGCAGTCTGCGCCTCCGCGCCCGGTCTGACACGATCCGGGCGTAGTGCCCCGCGTTCGCCGGCGTGGGGACCTCGGCCGCCAGATCGGTCAGCAGCGAGGGGGCGGCCGTCAGGACCAGGCGTCCGTGCGTGTCGGCGCGCATCGCGGCTTCGACGGTCCCGATGTCGGCCGGCTCACCGGCCGCGGCCATTTTGGCCAGCGCGGCCCACACGACCCGGTGGGGCTCGGCGTCGAACACCTCGGGGCGCTCTCCCAGCAGGTCGACGCAGCGCACCAGGGCCTCGTTGTCCACGAGGCAGGAGCCGAGCACGTAACGCTCTGCGCCGTGGGCCGCGATGTCTCCCCTGGCTTGCATCAGGACACCACGACCGGATCGGCTGCGGCCTGCAGCACGGCGGACTCGGTCGCGTCAAGCAAGCGCTGCTGCGCCCGCATCAGGAAGGCCACGGCGTTGTGCCGCCCTTCGGCGGTGCCACACCGCAGCGCACCCGCCGCGATGGTTGCGAGCCGCGACGCTTCCATGGCGCTCTCCTCGGCCGTCACGGCAACTCACCTCGCTCGATCTTGTCGCGTTCCTCGGCCGTCGGCTCCCAGGCGTAGTACGGGATGCCCTCCGGGTTGTGCGTCTGCGGGTCGAACTGCGGCGAGGCGCGGGCCTGTCCGTTTCCGCCGTAGAGCGGTTCGTGAGACACCCACTGGCGGAACTGGGCGCGCGGTTTGCTCTTGGGCGTCAGGGGCTCGTCCAACTTGCGGACCTTCCAGCCGCGGGCCGCTTTGAGCAGGTCCACCGTGGGGAACTCGGCGCGCAGGGACGCCACCAGCGCCTGGTCCTTGGTGTCGTCGCGCTGGTATCCCTGCACATCGCGCAGCGTCTCGATGACCGCCTCGTCCGAGACCTCGGCGAAGGCCGTTGGGGCGACGGGGCGCTCCTGGGCATCGACTGCCGCGCCCATCCCCCCGGCCCCCCCTGCAACCTCTCCGGGCCCCTGTGTTTGGGTCCGGTACGGTACGGTACGGTCCGGTACGGTAGGCTCGGACTGGACCGCGCTCGGACTGGACCGGCTCGGACCGCTCGGACCGCTCGGACTGGACCGCTCGGACCGCTCGGACCGGACCGTGCGCAAAACGCTCTGCGCCGTCGATCTGCCACAGCCGGCCTCCGCCTGCACGGCGGTCAGGGTCGGCTCGTCGCCGCGCGCCTCGATGCGGCCGATGGCCGCCCGCACGCGCTGCTCTGCGTTGGCGCGCCGGGTCTGATTTGCGGCGCGCTTCCCCTCGCGCGCCTCCATCAGACCGCCGGCGTAGTCCTCCCAGTCATGCACCCACATATGGCCGTCGCCGTCGCGGTCGACGAAGCCGGCGCTCACCAGGGCATCGACGGCGCGCATCGGGTCGCCTGGTATCTCGGCGGCGTCCGCCACCACATCGGGTTCGTACCGCCCCAGATCGCCGTCCTCCGCGTAACTCAGGCACCACCACCAGAGGCACAAGAGGTAACCGACGACGTGCGGGCGGGGCTCCCCCAATGCCCTGGCGAGCGCCCGGGTCTTGGGGTGGTGGAGCAA
>DAHVAF010000321.1 GCA_027314765.1 Clostridia bacterium
GGCCGCCATATGGCGGCCTCGCTGTCATCATCCGCGCTGCGGGCGGGGCTCCGGGCCTCAGGCCTTCACGGCCACGTACTCTGCCTGCGCACGGGGCTCAGGGATCGGCAGCCCGTCCTCCGCGAGTCCCTCGATGTGGAAGGCGATCGCCTCTTCCATGCGCTCGCGAACTTCCGTGACGGTTGCCCCGGTGGCCACGCAGCCTGGAAGATCGGGCGAATACGCTGACAGGTTGCCATCGGCCTGCTCGATCACGACAAGGTACTTGCGCGTCAACGATCACCGGCCTCCCTCAAGCCTGCCTGCTTCTGAATGCTATTCCACGTGCCTGGCGCCAGGTCATCGCTCGACCGGCCGGCGACGGTGACGCGCCCAGGCTTTGTGGGCTGCTTGAACTGGCGATGACTCCCGCGCGTCGCCACAAGACGCCACCCATCCTGCCCAACACGTTCGATCGCTTCCCGAACCTTGACGGTCACGCGCTGATCATGGGCTCTTCGCCAGGCGCGCGTACTGCCGGTAGCGGTCGGGATCCAGCTCGCCGGCGGCCACGGCGGCCTGCACCGCGCAGCCCGGCTCGCGCAGGTGGCGGCAGTCGCGGAAGCGGCACCCGGCCGCCAGCGAGGCGATGTCCGGAAACAGCTCCTCGGGCTCGTCGTCGTCGAACAGTCCCAGCTCGCGGATGCCTGGCGTGTCGACCAGCCAGCCGCCGCCCGGCAGCCGGTACATGCGGCTGGCCGTCGTCGTGTGGCGGCCCTGGCCGCGCGGCCCGCCCACGGCTCCGACGGCGGCCGCCACCTCCGGGAAGAGACAGCGCAGCAGGCTGGTCTTGCCCACCCCCGACGGTCCGGCCAGGACGCTCACCCGCCCGGCCAGCAGCGCGCGCAGGTCGTCGATGCCCTGGCCCGTCGCGGCGGACACCAGCATGGCCGGCGGGTCGAGGTCGCGGGTCCACGCGCGGACGATGTCCTCGCGCTCCAGGTCGCACTTGTTGACGACGAGGCGGGGCTCCACCCGGCCGCGCCGGGCCATGGCGAGATACCGCACGACAAGGCCCCGCCGGAACGGGGGCTGGCGCGCGGCCTGCACGGCGACGAGAAGATCGACGTTGGCGGCCAGAACATGTTCGGGACCCGCGCGGCGCCGCCCGCCCTCCGGCCCCGGACGTGAAAGGACGCTCCGGCGCCGGAGCACGGACGCGATGGCGCCGCGCTCGTCGAGCTCGACGTGGTCGCCGACCACAGGGGTATGGTCCTGCCTCAGCCGGCCGCGGAGCCGGCAGGGAAGCTCTCTGCCCTCGGTGTCGACGGTGAAGACGGATCCGGTGACGGCAACGACAAGGCCGTCGGCCAACTCAGCCCACCTCCCGCGAGGATGCGACAAAGCACCCCGCGGAAGGTCTGCCTTACCCGGCGGGGCGCGCGACGACGGCGGCTGCTGTGCAAAGATTCCGCATGGCGCACCCCTCCCGCGGATGAGTTTAGCAGATGCGCGGCGAACAACGGGGGCCGTGAAGCTGATCGAGGTGGCCATGCCGCTCCGCGCCGTCGACGCTGCATCCCTGCGCGAGAACCAGGGCCGGGTGTCGCCTCTGCAGCTCTGGTGGTCGCGGAAGCCCCGCGCCGCCTGCCGCGCCGTCCTGCTGGCGGCCCTGCTGGACGACCCGGGGCCCGCGCAGCGCGCCGACCTCCTCGACCTGGTGGCTCGGGTGGCCGCGGGCGAGGACTGCGCGGAGGCTCGCGCCCTGCTCGCGCGAGCGCCCCGGCCGGCCGTGCTGGACCCCTTCTGCGGCGGCGGCAGCATCCCGGCGGAGGCACGGCGCCTGGGCCTGCGCAGCGTGGCGGGCGACCTCAATCCGGTGGCGGTGCTCGCCACGCGCGCCCTGATCGACTACCCGGCCCGCTTCCCAGGCCGCAACCTCGCGGCAGAGGTCCGCCGCGTGGGCCGGATCCTGGGTGAGGAGGCGCGCCGGCGCATCGGGCACGCCTATCCGGAGGTGGACGGCCAGCGGCCCGTCGCCTGGATCTGGGCGCGCACCACCCGCTGCCCCGCCTGCGGGGCGGCCGTCCCGCTCGCCCACTCCTTCCTGCTGTCGACCAGGCCCGGGCGCGAGGCCCGCTCCGAGGGGTATCCCGCCGAGGGCACGGTCAGCCGTCGCGGCGTGCGCTGCCTTGAATGCGGCACCACCGCGCCGCTTGCTGCACTGGCCCGCCAGGGCCTGGGACCCGATCGGCTGCTTGCCACGGTGCTGCCCGGGCGGCGGTACCTGGCGCCAGGCCCGGAGCAGGAAGCGGCCGCGCGCGCCGCGCGGCCGCCCGGGGCACCGGAGACGGCCCTCCCCGAGCGGGCCCTCGGGCTGACGGCCCACCGGTACGGCTTGACGCGTCACCGCGACCTGCACACGCCGCGCCAGCTGCTGGCCCTGGCCACCTTCGCCGACCTTGTGCGCGAGGCGGCCACGCTCGTCGACCGCGCGGACCTGCCCGCGGGCGGCCCCAGCCTGGCAGCAGGTGGGGCGGGGGCGTCAGCATTCGCCGCCGCCGTGCAGACCTACCTGGCCCTGGCGCTCGGCCGGGCCGCGGCCCGCTGGTGCAGCTTCGCCCGCTGGCAGCGGAGCCGCGAGAATGTGGAGCACGCCTTCGGTCGGCCCGGGCTGGCCATGGCCTGGGACTTCGCGGAGGCCAACCCCTTCGCGGACGGCGCCGGCAGCTGGCGCCACACGGTCGACACGGTGGCCCGGGCCCTTGACGCGGCGCCAGGCGACGGTCCGGCCGGCGCGTGCCTGGCCCTGGACGCGGCGGAGCCGCCCGGGCTCGGCCAGGGGTATCTCGTGTGCACGGACCCGCCGTACCTTGACACGCTGCCCTATGCGGACATGGCCGACATCTTCTACGTCTGGCTGCGCCCGGCGCTGGCGGCGGCGCACCCCGACCTCTTCGGCTCGCCCCTCACGCCGAAGGCCGCGGAGATCGTCGCCGATCCCCGGCGCCATGGCGGTGCCGCCGCCGCCCGCGCGGCCTCACGAACGCGGTTGGGCATGGCCTTTCGGCGTCTGGGCGAGCTGGCCGATCGCGACCACCCGCTTGTCTTCTTTTACGGGATGAAGCGGGCCGAGGACTGGGAGACGGTGCTGGAGGCCCTGCATGCGTCAGACCTGCGCGTCACGGCGTCCTGGCCCGTCCGCACAGAGCACGGTGAGCGGCTGCGCCGGGTGAACAGCAACACGATGGCCTGCACGATCGTCCTGTGCTGCCGTCCGCGCAACGCCGATGCGCCGCCAGCGGACTGGCCCGCCATCGAGGCGGCCAGCCGGGCCGCGCTGGGCCCCGCGGTGCGGAGGCTGATCGCCATGGGCATCACACCCGTCGACCTGCCCCAGGCGGCCATCGGCCCGGCCCTGGCCGTGGTGGGCCGCTTCCGCGCGGTGGCTGGCCTGCCGCCCATGCGCGCGATCCTGGCCACGATCCGGGCGGCCGTGGAGGCGGAGGTGGCCGCGGCGGCGGCGGAGGTGGGCGCGCACCCGCTGGACGGGGCGGTCGACGAGCGGACGGCCGCGCAGGCCCACGCCCTCTACGCGGCGGCGATCCGCGGCGGCCGGCGCGAGGAAGCCCTGCGCTACAACGACATGGTCAGCACCTGGGGTGCCCGGCGGGCTAGGGGGTCACTCGGCCCACGCTGACGTCGATGAACGAGCCCTGATCGGTGACGGGGAAGGTCGACAGGCCCGCCAGGCGGCTGCTCGCCCCCGAGGCGGGCGCGCCGTCGATCTGCCACGCGGCGCCGGTGCAGGGGTCCACAAACTGCGAGGCCTGGGGCGACCACGTCACGAAGCAGCGGCCCGTGGCCGTGGCGGGCGGCTGATCCGGGGGCACGTCCGCGAAGGCCTCCCACCCCGACGCCAGCCGCACCACATACATCCCGGTGCCGAGGGCCGGCAGCACGTGCGGGTAGTTGGCGAAGTCGATGCGCACGGGCTGCCCCACGCCGAACTGGGATGTGGCCAGCACGATGTCGCTGCCGGGCGCGCTGACCCGCGGCCGCAGGACGACGGTCGTGAACACGAAGATGGCGGCCAGCAGGGTGACAAGGGCCGCCACCAGCACCCGCGACTGACGGGGCGCCAGCTCCTGGGGCGCACCCGGCTGGCGCGGCCGGCGGAAGGGCACGACCCGCCCCGACCCACGCAGCTGCTGCAGCGGCGAGCGCGGCCGGCGGCGGCGCGGCCCCTGCTGGGGCCCGCCCCCGGACCGCACCGACGGCGGGCTGCCGCGATCCTCGCTGCCCCCGTGGCCCCCTGGCCCCGCCGGCATCGTGGCGCCCCCCTCGCACCTTCATCCTACCGTTTCCCGGGGTTCCGCAATCGGTCGCCCGCGAAAGATTCTGACTGGGCCAGGCGGCGCGGATTCCCCGGGGACCGCCGCGCCTGACGGCCCCGCCTATGACCTTCGCGGTCGCGGCCGTGTTTTTGGCGCCCGGGCCGCGCGCCGACTCGCCCGCAACAGGAACAAGAAGGGGGTCGGGCCGGGGCAGTCTAAGCCCATGGCCATCCACGACAAGGGACGCGTGGTCCCCGGCGGCTCAGGCAGCTCGGCCGTCTCAGGCCACCTCGCGCGGCCCCACGGCGGCCGCCGCCGCCTGGACGCCACGCGCCTCACGCTCATGACCCTGGGCGGCATCATGGGCTCCGGGCTCTTTTTGGCCAGCGGCCAGGCCATCCGTTACGCCGGCCCCGGCGTGGCCCTGGCCTTCGCCATCGGCGCCGGCGCCATGGCCGTGGAGATCACCGCCTTCGCGGAGATGGCGGCCGCCGTGCCGGTGAAGGGCTCCTTCATCGACTACAGCCGCCACGCCCTCGGCCCCTGGGCCGCGTTCATCGGCGGCTGGATCTTCTGGTTCTCCAGCGTGCTGAACCTGGCGGCCGAGGCCACGGCCGGCGCCATCTTCACCCGCCTTTGGCTGCCGCACTTCCCCATCTGGGGCATCAGCCTGGCCTACGCCCTGGCCATCATCGCCCTCAACTTCCTGCCCACCAGCGGCTTCGGCACCGTCGAGGCGGCCATGGCCGGAATCAAGGTCGGCGCCGTCGGCCTCTTCGTGCTGGCGGCGGCGGCCAGCCACCTGCTGCCCGCGGCCCACGCGCCCACCCCCGCCCTCTGGACGGCGAACGGGGGCTTTTTCCCCGCGGGCGGCCGCGGCGTCGCCCAGGCCATGGTCCTCGTCACCTTCTCCATGTCCGGCACGGGCGTCCTCGGCATGGCCGCCGCCCAGGCCGCGAACCCCGAGCGCACGGTCGGCACCGCCCTGCACCGCAGCACGCTGGCCGTGCTGGCCTTCTACGTGCTCGCGTCGCTGGCCATCACGGCGGCCGTGCCCTTCCACACCGTGCCCAGCACCACCGGCAGCCCGTTCGTCGCGGCCCTGGGCACCTTCGCGCCGCCCTGGGCGGGTACCGTCTTCAACGCCGTGATCCTGGTGGCCGTGCTCTCCGCCCTCGCCGCCGGCCTGTTCGCCACGAACCGCGTCCTGGCCGCCATGTCGCGCGGCGGCGATGCGCCGAAGATCGTGCGCACCCCGCGCCGGGCCAACATGCTGACGGGGCTGGTGCTGGCCCTGGCCTCCTCCCTGGCCTACTTCCTGCCGCGCTCGGCCTTCCTCTACCTGGTGACGGCCACCGGCTTTCAGGCCCTCTTCATCTGGATGCTGATCGTGCTGACGCAGATCTACTACCGCCGCCGCGCGCGCCGTGCCCCCGGCGAGATGCGGATCCGGGTGCCGCTCTACCCCTGGCTGTCCTGGCTGGAGGTGGTGCTGCTCGCCGCCATCGCCGCCACGGCCCTGATCACGCCCCACGAGGCCCTGCCCCTGGGCATCGGCCTCGCGGCCGTGGCCCTGGCCGCGATCGGCTACCTGATCACGCGGGCACGAAGAGGCGCCGCCACCCGCGGTGACGGCGCCCCGGAACGATCATGAGGCGCGAGCGCGTACGCGCGAGCGCTCGCGACACGCTGC
>DAHVAF010000327.1 GCA_027314765.1 Clostridia bacterium
GGGTTCTGCAACGTCCAGGTCTGGAGGCGGAACCCCCCATGTGCGGCATCACCGGCTGGATCGACTGGGAGCAGGACCTGACCCGCCCCGAGGCCATGGCGACGCTTGCCGCCATGACCGCGACCCTGGCCCACCGCGGCCCCGACGCCGAGGGCTGCTGGCACGAGCGGCACGCCGCCTTCGGCCACCGCCGCCTGTCGGTCATCGACCCTGCCAACGGCGCGCAGCCGATGCTCCGGCGCCGCGGCAGCGAGGCGCCCTACGTCATCACGTATAACGGGGAGCTCTACAACACCGCGGAGGTCCGCGCCGAGCTGGAGGCCCGCGGCGAGACCTTCCGCACGCGCTGCGACACCGAGGTGGTGCTCGCCGCCTACATGGTCTGGGGACCGGCCTGCGTCAGCCGGTTCAACGGCATCTTCGCCATCGGCATCTGGGACGGCCCGGCCCGGTGCCTCTTCCTGGCCCGCGACCGCATGGGCGTCAAGCCCCTCTTCTTCACCCGCCGCAGCCAGTCGACGCTGCTCTTCGCCTCCGAGCTGAAGGCGCTGCTCCGCCACCCCCAGGTGCCGGCCGAGCTGGACGCCGACGGCCTGGCCGAGGTGCTGGTGATGGGCCCCTCGCGCACCCCCGGCCACGGGATCTTCAAAGGCGTGGAGGAGCTGCGTCCGGGCTGGGCCCTGCTCCACGACCGCGAGGGGACCCGCGCCTACCCCTACTGGCAGCTGGAGAGCCACCCGCACCCGGACGGCGTCGAGGCCACGGCGGCCCGCGTGCGCGAGCTGCTGCTGGATTCCATCGAGCGCCAGCTGGTGTCGGATGTGCCGATCTGCACGCTGCTGTCCGGGGGTCTGGACTCGAGCACCATCAGCGCCGTGGCCGCCCGCGCCCAGGCCCGCGATGGCAAGGGGCAGCTGCACACCTATTCCGTGGACTTCCTGGGCAGCAACGAGCACTTCCCGGGCAACCAGTACTACACCAACCCCGACGCCCCGTTCGTCGAGCGCATGGTGGAGGCGATCGGCAGCCGCCACCACGGCGTGATCTTCGACACCCCCGAACAGGTGGCGAGCCTGCCCGAGGCCGCCCTCGCCCGCGACCACCCCGGCATGGCGGATGTCGACGCCTCGCTGCTGCTCTTCTGCCGCGAGATCAAGCGGGGGGCGACCGTGGCCCTCTCGGGCGAGTGCGCGGACGAGGTCTTCGGCGGCTACCCGTGGTTTCACCGGCGCGAGCTGATCGAGGCGGACGGCTTCCCCTGGATGCGCATGGTGCCGGAGCGCGCCGCCCTGCTGGCGCCCGAGGTCCGCGCCGCCATCCGGCCCACCGCCTACGTCGAGCGGCGGTACCGGGAGGCAACCGCCGAGGAGCCGCGCCTCGCATCGGAAGCCGCCGGCGACGCGCGCATGCGCGAGCTACTCTATCTCTGCCTCACGCGCTTCATGCCGACGCTCCTCGACCGCAAGGACCGCATGAGCATGTGGAGCGGCCTGGAGGTTCGCGTACCCTTCTGCGACCACCGCCTCGTCGAGTACGTGTGGAACATCCCGTGGGCGATGAAGTGCGACGCCGGCACGGGCGAGCCGGCCGCCAAGGGCATTCTGCGCCGGGCCCTGGCCGGGGTGCTGCCCGAGGACGTGCGGCTGCGCCGCAAGAGCCCGTACCCGAAGACCCACAACCCCAGCTTCCTGGCGGCGACGCGGGCGTGGGCGCGTGAGGTGGTGGAGGACCCCGGCGCGCCCGTGCGGCAGTGGCTGGACCTCGGCGCCGTCCGCGAGGCCCTGCGCACGGACGCCGCCAGCCTGGCGCCGGCCTGGTTCGGCCAGACGATGGGCGCGGCGCAGTGGTTCGCGTACGTGGGCATGACGGACGCGTGGATGCGCGAATACGGGGTGTTCGTGAGGTAGGCGCGGCACTGCCGCCGCGCCTACTGATCCGCACGTTGGCAGCAGCCGCCGACGTTGAGGGCAGGGTGCGATGGGCTACCCGATCTGGACGGCGGTCACCTGCCCGCCGGCCAGGGTGACCGTCACGGTGTCGCCGGCGGCGATCGCGCTCGCAGTGTTCGCGAGTCCGTCGACCGTGGTGGCCGATGTCAGGGCGAAGGTCTCGTCCACACCGCCGACCTCGACCACCACGACGTAGCCCGCGGCGGACGCCACGACACCGGTGACGGAATAGGAGCCGTCCGCCGAAAGGATCCGGACCGCGGTCACCTGGCCGCCGACGGCCGACAGGCTCACGGTCTGGCCGGCCACCAGGGCGCTCAGGTCGCTCAGGGACCCGTCGACCGTCGTGCTCGCGGTGAGGGTGTACGCCTGGCTGACGCCGGCCACGTCCACGACCAGGGAATCGGCGGCCACGGACTGCACCAGGCCGACCGCGCCGCTTCCGCCCGTGGCCGAGGTGATCTGGATGGCGGTGGCGTTGCCGCCCGACCCGTAGACGGTCACGGTCTGCCCCGCGGCCAGGGCGCTGGCGTTGTCCAGGGCGCCGTCGACCGTCGTGGATCCGGTCAGGGTGTACGTGTCGTACGTCCCGGCCACATCCACCTCCAGCGTGGTGCCCGAGACGGAGACGACCGAGCCCGTCACCGACCCGGCGTTGCTGGTGAGGATGGCCGACACGGCCGTGCCGCTCACCGTCACCGTCACGGTCTCCCCGATGAAGAGGGCGCCCAGGTCGTTCAGGCGGCCGTTGACCGTCGTGGCGGCCGTGACGGTGTAGGCCTGCCCGGTGCCAGATACATCCAGGTCCAGGGTTTCGCCCGCCAGGGACAGCACCTGGCCGGTCACGGTGGTGCCGCTCGTGGGCTCGACCTGGACCGCCGTGACGGTGCCGCTGCTCAGCGTCAGCGTCACGGTCGTGCCCGGCACGAGGAGGCTGAGGTCGCCGGCGAGGCCGTCGACGGTGGTGGCTGGGGTGACGGAGAAGACCTGCGCCGAGCCCGCGATGTCGAGGACCAGGTTGTTGCCGGCCAGCGACTCGACCACGCCCGTGGCGCTGGTGCTCGAGGGAGCGCCCCCGACCTCCGCGTCCGTCACCTGGTTGCCGGCCAGGGTGAGCGTCACGGACGCGCCCACCGCCAGCGCGCCAAGGTTGTCGGAGACGCCGTTCACCGTGGTCGCACCGCTGAGCGTGTAGACCTGGTTGGTCCCGGCCACGTCCACCACCAGCGTGTCGCCTGCCACCGACGCGACATTGCCGGTGACGGCGGTCGCGGCGCCGGTAGCCACCGCCGTGACCTGCCCGCCGCTGACGGTCAGGGTTACCGTCTGGCCAGCGGCCAGGACCCCGAGGTCCCCGGCCAGCCCGTTGACGGTGGCGGAGGGGGCCAGGGCATAGGTCTGGCTGGTTCCGGCGGTATCCAGCACGAGCGTGTCGCCAGAGACCGCGGTGATGGTACCGGTGGCGGAGGACCCCGCGGCCGGCGCATCCACGGCGATGGCCGTGACCTCTGCGGCCGGCAGCGCCACGGTCAGCGTCACCTGGGCCCCCGGGGTCAGCCCGGCCGTGGCCGCCAGGTCGGCCGAGAGCGAGAACATCTCGTCCGTGCCGGAGATATCGAGCACCAGAGAGCTGCCCGCCAGGGAGACGACTGTCCCGGTCATCGACGTGGTGGAGCCGCTGCCGGCGGCGCCGACCGCCACGGCCTGGCCGGCGGCATTCAGCGTCAGGGCCACCGCTTCGCCCGCCGCCAGGTCACCGAGCCCGCCGGCCTGGCCGCCCGCCAGCGTGAGGATGGCGCCGCTGGCCGCCGGCACGTCGACCGTGCCCACCCCGGTCAGGTCCACGCCGAGCTCGGTGCCCGTGGCAAAGGCCAGCGTGCCGGTCACCCCGGCGGTCAGACCGACGGGCTGGCTCACCGTGGGACCGGTGGTGATGTCCACCGCGGTGGCGACGCCCCCGGACCCGGCCAGGATGACGCTGTCCCCAACCTGGAGATCGCCGAGGCTCCCCGGCATGGCTCCGTCGTAGACCGCGGCCCCGGACGAGACGGCGATCTGCTGGCTGCCCGTGGCTGTCTGGACGGTGGCCTGCTGCCCGCCGAATGCGGTGAGTTGGCCGCTGAGGACGGAGGCTCCCGGCTGCGCCTGGGCGAGGAAGGCGGCCAGCTCGGCCCGGGTCACGGCCTGCTGCGGCTGGTACAGGTCCGCCAGCACGCCCGTGAAGTCGCCCGCCTGCACCGCTTCGGCGACGGCCTGCTGGGCCCACTGCGGCGTGCTGGGGCCCTGGGGGAGCTGGCTCAGCAGGGCGGCCACGCCGTCCGCCGGCACCGGCGCGCCGTTCAGGGCCCTTGCGGCAATCGTGGCCAATTCCGGCCACGTGAGGCTCCCCTGCGGCGCGAAGGCCCCGCCGGGCAGGCCCAGCATGATGCCTCGGGACGCGGCCAGGGCGACGTAGGGAGCGGCGTAGGCCGGGATGGCGGCGGCGTCGGTGAAGGGGAGCGGGGCGCCAGCCGGACCGGCCGGCCAGCCCAGCATGCGGCCGAGGACCGCGGCCGTCTCGGCGCGGGTCAGCAGGCCTCCGGGGTCGAAGGTGCCGCTGCTGGCGCCGGTGATGGCACCCTCGCCCTGGAGGGTGACGATGCCCGGAGCCGCCCAACCGTAGGCCGCGAGGTCGTCAAAACCGGCGGCGCGGGCACCCGGAGGGGCGGCAAGGGGTGCGGCGAGCAGGGTCGCCGCCAGCAGCGCGGTGCTCCCCCATCCCCGACGCCGCCGGCCACGCTCCATATGGAATTGGTCGTGGATTATCCGCCGTTCCGTGACATCGCCAGCGAGCCCGCCAGCGCGGAATCAGCATCGGCACCTCGCGCGCGTAGCGGACATACGCCTCGCCGAAGAGATCCCGCAACTCCCGCTCCTCGAACGGGATCTGGACGAGGCGCAACCACAGCAGGACCAGCACGGCACCGAGCATCGAGCCCGGATCGCCCGTCACCAGGGCCCAACCCAGGAACACGGCGGTGGCGCCAAGGTACAGCGGGTGGCGGACGTACCGCTGCGGGCCGCGTACGACCAGGGGCTCAGGCCGCGCGGTCCCGCGCCGGCCCGTCAGCATCCGCACGAAGGTGAAGTGGGTCGAGACGATCATGACCGCCGGGCGCCGGTACCGCAGAAGCCACAGCACGAGCGCCACGCCTGCCAGGGCCGCCGCGCCGCCCAGCAGCCGCACCCCGAGGGGTGGGGAAACCGCGGCCGGCCAGCCCAGGAGCCGGGTGATCCAGCCCCCCAGGGCGAAGAGCCCCCACAGGATGGCGCAGATGGCCAACCCGGCGCCGGCGACGGCCTTGGCGAGCGTCCTCATCAACCTCCACGACGCGCTTTCACGCCGGTCTGTGACAGGGGCGGTGCATGGCGATGGGCGAGGACGCCTTCGACATCGTCGGGATTGGGATCCCATACACGGACGTCCTGGTGCGGGTGTCGCACCTGCCGGCCGCCGACGAGGCCCTGCGCGTGCTCGAGCGGGACGTGCAGGGTGGCGGCAAGGTGCCGACCGCGTGCGCCGCGGCAGCCCACCTGGGCGTGCGGGTGGCCGTGATGGGCCAGGTCGGCGGCGGCCCGCGGGCCGCGGGCCTCGCCGCGGAGCTGGCGGCCGGCGGGGTGGATGTGGCTGGCCTGAGGAGCCAGCCCGACCGGCGCGGGCCGCTCTCGGTCATCCTGATTGAGGCGGGCACCGGCGCCCGCTCCATCCTCTGGGATCCCGGCGACCTGGCGGACCACACCCTGACCGACGCCGATCGCGCCCGCATCGCCGCCGCGCGCTGCCTGCTGGTCTCCGAGCCCTTTCCGGCCGCCCGCGAGGCGGCCGCCTGGGCCCGCGCGCACGGGGTGACGGTGGTCTGGGATGCCGATGTGCCGGATCCGGCCTGGCCCGGCCTTGCCGCCAGCGTCGACCACTGCGTGGCCTCGGCCGCCTTCGCCGCGACCCTGGGCGGTCCCGAGCTGGCCCTCCGCCGGCTGCCGGGCTCGGTGGCGATCATCACCCTGGGCGGCGACGGCCTCATCGGCCGCACGCCGGCTGGCCCCTTCCGCCTCCCGGCCTTCGCTGTCGAGGTGGTCGACACGACCGGCGCCGGTGACGTCTTCCACGGCGCGTACGCGGCGGCCCTGCTCCGGGGCCTTGAGCCAGCGGCGGCCGCACGCTACGCGAGTGCGGCCGCCGCCCTGAAGTGCCGGTCTCTGGGCGGGCGGCGCGGCCTCCCCAGCCACGCCGCCGTCCGCGCGCTGCTGGACCGTCCGGACTAGGTCTGCTTGCTCTTCCAGGCCTTCTCGGCCCGGCACACCCCGTACTCGGACGGCGCGATCAGGCCATGGACCCAGGGCTGCATCGCCGAGATGTTCTGCGTGTGCCAGAGCGGGATCACCGGCAGGTTGTCGATGACCATCTGCTGGAACTGGTAGCACAGCTGCTGGTACTTGGTGGGGTCGATGGCCGACTGGGCCGTCTTGATCACGGTGTCGAACTGCTGGCTCAGGGTCTTGAACTGCGGGTTCTTGGTGATCTGCGACACGTTCCAGTACTGGGTCGACTCGAGGTTGGCCGTGTAGCTGATGCCGGAGAAGGTGAACCCGCCGAGGGACCAGTAGGCGATGTCGTAGCTGCCGGCCCGCATGTTGTTCAGGAACGTGGGCCAGTCCGTCTGCTGGATGTTGACCTGGATGCCGATCTGCTTCAGCTCCTGCTGCACGATCTGGCAGATGAGCAGCCAGGTGGGGTCCGTCTGCGTCGCCATGTTCAGCGCCAGGCGCTGGCCGCCCTTGGCCAGGATGCCGTCGGAGCCCGCGACCCAGCCGTCCGAGGCCAGGATCTGCTTGGCCTTGGCCGGGTCGTAGCCGTAGCCCGTCAGCGACTTGTCGAACTGCGGCGAGTTCGGGATGACCAGGGCCACCGCCGGCGTGGCGTAGCCGTACAGGACCTTCTGGATGATGGCGTTCCGGTCCAGGGCGTACGCGATGGCCTTGCGCACGTTCACGTCCGCCAGGATGGGGTTGTTGAGGTTGACGGAGAGCATCTGCTCGCCCGGCGAGACGCCGGCGCTGATGAGGATGCCCTTGTCCTTCAGCGTCTTCACGTTCTGAGCGGGCACCCCGAACTGGAAGTCCGCCGCGCCGGCCAGCATCTGGTCGAGCTGCGTCGCCTGGTCCGTGATGATCTTGACGTCCACGTAGTCGAGGTAGGGCTTGCCGCCCCACCAGCCGTCGAAGCGCTTCATGCGCAGGTGGTTGTCGGCCACGTAGCTGTCGAAGGCGAAGGGGCCCGAGCCCACCGGGTTCGTGTTGAACTTGCTCGCGTTGGCGAAGGCCGTCGGACTGCCGATGAGCGGGCCGAAGAGGAAGTCGGGGAAGAAGTTGTCCGGAATCTTCGGCACCTTCATCACGATGACGAAGGTCTCCGGATCCGGCGCGGCGACGTGGTCGAGGTCGGTGAAGAAGTTGCCGTAAAGCGGCGCCTTGTTGGCCGGATCCCCGTACCAGGCCATGTTCGCCTTGAGCGCGTTCGCGTCGCAGGGGGTCCCGTCCTGGAACTTCATGCCGTTGCGGATCTTGAAGGTGAACGTCTTGGCATCGGTCGAGGCCGACCAGCTCGTCGCGATCAGGGGCAGCGGCTTGTTGTTGCTGTCGTAGGTCAGCAGCGGGTCGAACATGTTGTAGAGGGCCTGGTCGGTGTTCCAGTCAGCCTCGTGGACCGGGTTGATGGCTGCGATGCTGGCGGGCGTGATCAGCGTCAGGGTTCCGCCCGTGATGGGCGTGGTGGCGGCCGCGCTGGCCGTCGCGGCGGCCGTGGAAGCCGTGCCCGTCGCCGCGGTGCCGCCCGTCCCCGCGCTGCTGGTGGTGCCGCCGCTGCCGCAGGCGGCCAGCAGGCCGCCGGTCGCGGCCAGCAGCCCGAAGCCACCCGCCCGGCGGATCAACTCGCGCCGAGTCAACATTGCGCTCTTGCCTCCCACTCTTTCACTGCCAGCCGAGAAAGTTCGCGACGCGGGCGCGGTTCTCCTCGCGCCTGCCCCGCCAGCCTTTGCCCTGCGATAGAATGCTGCCTAGATTCTGCGCGGAGGGTTGCACGTGGAAGCGCTCGACATGCCGGTGATCGCTTACGGGGACGGCGTCGGCGCCGCCCTGGCGGGCCTCGGGTTCACGCGCGCGGCCGACGGGATCTTCCGCGACGCCGCGGGGCGCAGCTTCGCGCAGGCCCTGGCCGGACCCGTCGTGCCGAAGGCGCTGGCCCGCACGTACGGGTGCCAGATGAACGTGATGGACAGCGAGACGCTGCTCGGCCAGCTGGCCACCCTGGGCTACGGCACCACCGACGCCGAGGACGAGGCCGACCTGATCTTCATCAACACATGCGCCATCCGCGGCAGCGCCGCCGAGCACGCGCTGGGCGAGGTCGGCCGCCTGAAGGCCCTGAAGCAGGAGCGGCCGGACGTGCTGCTCGCCGTCTGCGGCTGCCTCACGCAGATGCCGGAGACCGTGCGCCACCTGCAGCGCTACGCCCCGCACGTCGACCTGGTGTTCGGCACCCACAACCTGCACGAATTGCCGCAACTGCTGCACCGGGCCTACGTGGGCGAGCAGCAGGTCGTGGACATCTGGCGCCAGAGCGATGCGGTCGTCGAGGCCCTGCCCAGCCTGCGGGCTCCTGGCGCGCGCGCCTGGGTCAACATCATCTACGGCTGCGACAAGTACTGCACGTACTGCATCGTGCCCTACACGCGCGGCAAGGAGCGGAGCCGCCGCCCCGGCGAAATCCTGGCCGAGGTCGAGGACCTGGCGGCCCGCGGCTACACCGAGATCACGCTGCTGGGCCAGAACGTCAACTCGTACGGCAAGGACCTGGCCGGCGGCTACGACTTCGCCGACCTGCTGCGCGACCTGGACCGCGTGCCCGGCATCCGCTGGGTCCGCTATATGACGTCGCATCCCCGCGACTTCACGCAGAAGATGGTGGAGGCGATCGCCGCCTCCGACAAGGTCTGCGAGCACTTCCACCTGCCCGTGCAGGCCGGCGCGGACCGCGTCCTGCGCTGGATGAACCGCGGGTACACCCGCGCCGCCTACCTCGACCTCGTGGCCAGCGTCCGCGCGGCCATCCCGCACGCCGTCATCACGACGGACATCATCGTCGGCTTCCCCCGTGAGACCGAGGATGACTTCGCGGAGACCCTTTCGCTGGTGGAGGAGGTCGGGTACGACAACGCCTTCACCTTCATGTACTCGCCGCGCGATGGCACCCCGGCCGCGCGCTGGGCCGACCCGGTGCCGCCGGAGGTCAAAAAGGAGCGCCTGCTGCGGCTGAACGACCGCGTGTACGCCATCGGGCGCGCCAAGAACGAGGCCATGGTCGGCGGCGAGTACGACGTGCTGATCGAGGGCCCGTCCAGAAAGGACCCGGCCGTCTACACGGCGCGCACGCGCGGCAACAAGCTGGTGCACGTTCCGGGCGCGCCGGGACTGGAGAACACGTTCGGACGGGCCCGCATCCGCCGGGCCCACACCTGGACGCTGGACGGCGAACTGGTCGGCTGACATGGCGGCACAGACGCCGATGATGGCCCAGTGGCGGCGGCTTAAGGACGAGGAGCCGCTGGCCCTGCTGCTCTTCCGCCTCGGCGATTTCTACGAGCTCTTCGCCGAGGACGCGGAGCGCGCCGCGCCGATCCTGGAGCTCGTGCTCACGGCCCGCGACAGCATCCCCATGTGCGGCGTGCCGCACCACGCCCTCGACGCCTATGTCGGCAAGCTCCTGGAGCGCGGCCTGCGGGTGGCCATCGCCGAGCAGATGGAGGACCCGTCCCTCGCCAGGGGCCTGGTCCAGCGCGCGATCATCCGGGTGCTGACCCCCGGCACCGTGCAGGAGCCCGACCTCCTGCCCGCCGCCGTGCCCTCTTACTGCTGCGCCGTATGGCACCCCGCACCGGATGGCCCGTGGGGCCTGGCCGTGGCGGATGCCTCCACCGGCGAGCTGGCCGCCACGGAGCTGGCGGACGCCGGGGCCCTGGCCGCCGAGCTCGACCGCCTGCAGCCGCGCGAGGTCCTGGTCCCGCCGGGGCTGGAGATCGCGGCGCCGGGCGTGCGCACGCCCCTGCCGGCGGCCCGGTTTGACCCCGAGGCCGTCCGCGCCCACTTCGGCGAGATGCCCGATGGCGTCGCCGCATCCGCCCTCCCCGCGGCCGGGGCGATCCTCGCCTACCTGGCGGACGTGCAGCGCGAGCGCCCGCGCCAGTTCGCGGAGCTCACCCCGTACGCGGCCGAGCGGTTTCTGCTGCTCGATCCGGTCGCCCAGCGCAACCTGGAGCTGACCCGCCGCCTGGCGGACGGCGCGGGTGCCGGCACCCTGCTCGCGACCCTCGACCACACGCTGACGGCCATGGGTGCCCGGCGGCTGCGCGCCTGGCTGCTGCAGCCCCTGACCGACCCCCGCGGCATCGGCCGCCGGCTGGATGCCGTCCAGGAGTTGGTGGAGCGGCCCCTGCTCCTCGACGGCCTGCGGCGCGGCCTGCACGGCGTCCACGACATGGAGCGCCTGGTGGCGCGGGTCGCCTGCGAGCGGGCCACCCCACGTGAGCTGGGCGCGCTGGGCCGCTCCCTGCGCGCGCTCCCGGGCGCCCTGGCCCCGCTGGCGGCTTGCTCCGCGGAGCTGCTGGAGGCGGGCGTCTCGGCCGCCGACCCGTGCACCGAGCTGGCCGGGCGTCTCGCCGCCGCCCTTGTGGACGAGCCGCCCCCCAGCGCGGGGGAGCGCGGGATCTTCCGCGATGGCTGGGATCCCGCGCTGGATGAGGTGCGGGCCGCCGCCCGCGATGGCCGCGGCTGGCTGGCCGCGCTGGAGACGCGCGAGCGCGAGCGCACCGGCATCCGCACCCTGAAGGTCGGCTTCAACCGGGTATTCGGCTACTTCGTGGAGGTCGGCCGCAGCCGCGCCGAGGACCTCCCGGCCGACTACCAGCGCAAGCAGACGCTTGCATCGGCCGAGCGCTTCATCACGCCCGAGCTGAAGGAGCTGGAGGAGCGCATCCTCGGCGCGGAGGAGCGCGCCGGCCGGATCGAGCAGGCCCTCTTCGCCGACCTGCGCCGCGAGGCCGCCCGCTTCGGCGCCGCCCTGCTGCGGACGGCACGCGCCGTGGCGGAGCTGGATGCCCTCGGCAGCCTGGCCGAGGCCGCCGCCCGCGGCCGCTACGTGCGCCCGTCGGTGGATATGTCGCTGCGGCTGCGCGTGCGCGGTGGCCGCCACCCCGTGCTGGAGCAGACGCTCGGCCGGGCCCGCTTCGTCCCGAACGACGCCGACCTCGATGGCGGCGGCCGCCGCTTGCTGCTCATCACCGGCCCGAACATGGCGGGCAAGTCCACGTACATGCGCCAGCTGGCCCTGATCGTGGTGATGGCGCAGATGGGCGGCTTCGTCCCGGCCGAGGAGGCCCAGATCGGCGTCGTCGACCGGATCTTCACGCGCGTCGGCGCCAGCGACGACCTGGCCGGCGGCCGCTCGACGTTCATGGTCGAGATGGCGGAGGTGGCGACGCTGCTGCGGGCCGCGACCCGGCGCAGCCTGCTGCTGCTGGACGAGGTGGGTCGAGGCACGAGCACGCTCGATGGCCTCGCCATCGCCTGGGCCGTCGCGGAGTTCGTGGCGGCGCGCGTTCGCGCGCGCGCCCTATTCGCCACCCACTTCCACGAGCTGACCTCGGCCCTGCCCGACGCGGTCAACCTGCACTCCGCCGTCGCCGAGCGGGACGGCCAGGTGACCTTCCTCCACCGCGTGCTCCCCGGCGCGTCCGACCGCTCCTACGGGGTGCATGTCGCCCGCCTGGCGGGGCTGCCGGAGGAGGTGGTGGCACGCGCCGAGGATCTGCTTGGCTCCCTCCAGGCGCAGGGCGGCCTCCACCTGGCGATGGCCGACGCCGCGCCGGCCCGCGAGGCGAGCCCCCTGCCCGATGCGGTCCGCGTGCTGCTCGACCGGCTCGGCGCCTGCAACCCCGAGCACCTGTCGCCCCTGCAGGCGCTGAACCTGCTGTTCGACCTGCAGGCGGAGGCCAGCCACCTCGATGGAGCGCGCCGGCTGTCCGCGCGCGATCCGGTTCCGGGGGCAAGCGGTCCCTCCGCGCGCGATCCGGTTCCGGGAGTGCGCAGCCCGTCCGCGCGCGAACCCGGTCAATGAGCATCCGCGTGCTGGATGCCGCGACGGCCGGCAAGATCGCGGCGGGCGAGGTCGTGGAGCGGCCCGCCGCCGCCGTCAAGGAGCTCGTGGAGAACGCGATCGACGCCGGCGCGCGCCACGTCGATGTGAGGGTGGGCGAGGGCGTCTTCAGCGTCACCGACGACGGCGAGGGCATGGCCCGCGACGAGGTGCCCGTGGCCCTGAAGCGCCACGCCACCAGCAAGATCCGGACCATCGCGGACCTGGAGCGCCTGGCCACCCTGGGCTTTCGCGGCGAGGCGCTCCCGGCCGTGGCCGCCGTCAGCCGCGGGCGGATCCGGACGCGGCGGCGCCAGGACGCGGCGGCCCCGGCGGCCGTGTGGGAGGGGGGCAGCGAGCCGGCCCTGGCGGATGCGCCGGCCCCGCCCGGCACGACCGTCGAGGTCGCCGACCTCTTTTACAACACCCCGGCCCGCCGCGCCACCCTGCGCTCGCCGCAGACCGAGGCCGCCGCCATCGCGGAGGTGGTGCGCGCCGCCGCGTTCGCCCACCCGGAGGTCGCCGTCACCCTGGAGATGAGCGGCCGAGGGGTCCTGCGCACGGGCGGGGGCGGCCAGCTCGAGGATGTGGCCCTGGCCGTCTGGGGTGCCCCGGCGGCACGGGGCCTGCTGCCGGTCCGCGGGCGCGAGGCCGGCCTGGAGATCGGCGGACTCGTGGGCAAGCCGGAGGCGGCCCGGGGGGGTCGGGGCGACCAGTACCTGGCCGTGAACGGCCGGCCCGTTCGCTCGGACGTCGTGCGCGGCGCGATCGAGGGCGCCTACCGCGGGCTCCTGGAGGTGCACCGCTTCCCGCTCTTCGTCCTGCAGCTGACCTGCGACCCGGCGGATGTCGACGTCAACGTCCACCCGCGCAAGGCGGAGGTGCGGTTCGCCGACCCGGAGGCCGTGCGGCGGCTGGCCTTCCGGGCCACGCGCGCGGCCCTTGGCTCCGGCGCCGGCGTGCCTGAGGTCGCCCCGGCCGCCGCCACCCACCTGCGGGAAGCGGCGCCGCCCTGGTGGCCGGCCCCGGTCCCCGGCCCGGCGCAGGACTGGTCGCCGCTCTACCAGCCGCTGCCCGAGGCCGTGTTTCCGCGCCTGCGTCCCCTTGGCCAGCTGGCGGCCGCATACATCCTGGCCGAGGGACCGGACGGGCTGTACGTGGTCGACCAGCACGCCGCCCACGAGCGCGTGTACTTCGAGCGGTTTGAGCGCGCGGTCGCGCGCCAGATGCTCCTGCAGCCGGCACCCCTGGAGCTTGCGGACCCGCCGCTACCCGAGCTCACCGCCGCCGGCTTCGCCCTGGAGCCCTTCGGCGAGGCCACCTGGCTTGTGCGTGAGGTGCCGGGCGACCTCAGCGGGCGCGAGCCGCTGGCCCTGCTGCGCGACTTCGTGGCCCGACTGGGGGAGGAGCCGGCCGCGGAGCCGCCCCAGCGCCGCGCCGCGCGGGCCCTGGCTGCCTGCAAGGCCGCCGTGAAGGCCGGCGATCCGCTGACCCCCGTCGAGATGGCCGCGCTCCTTGAGGACCTGGCCAGATGCAAGCAAGCGTATACTTGCCCCCACGGGAGGCCGACGGTGCTGCGCTTCGGCTACCCCGAGCTCGAGCGCCGGTTCGGCCGCACCTGAAGCGCCATCGGCAGCAGGCCCCACCGCGCCGCAACCGGCTACCATGCGCCCCAGGTGGGAGCCACGTGCGCACCCTGGTGCAGGGGCTTGGCTTCGGCGAATCCGTCCGCAGATATGGCGACCAGTTGTGGCTCTGCGACTGGCGGGCCGGCGTGGTCCTCCGTGTGGCGCCCTCCGGTGACGTGGAGCGTGTGCTTGACGTGGAGGCGCTGGCGCTCTGCATCGACTGGCTGCCGGACGGCCGGCTTCTCGTCGTCCACGGGCGGGAGGTCCGGGTCCTGCGCCGGGAGCCAGGTGGAGCGTTGGCGGCGCATGCCGCCGGCGCCTCACGGCCTGTGATGCCGGAGCGGGTGCCGGGCTGGAGAACCGGCGCGTGTGGGCCGAGCGCGGCGAGGACAACCCCGACGGCATCTGCCTGAACGCCGACGGCGCCGCCGGCGGCTCAGCCACCCGAACGCTGAGCGCCGCCCTCGCCGTCGAGGGCGGCCTTCCACAGCGCGCGAGGCGCCAGGGCGACCACGCTGCGCAACCCCGCGTTTCGCATCAGCAGCGCGAGCAGGCGAGCCCGCGCCCCCGCGCCTTGCGCGTCGATCAGATGGCCTGCATCCGGCTCAAGCTTCTCGGGCGTCCCCCACACGTACATGTCGATGTGGATGGGCTGCGGGTCCAAGCCGGTCGCGACCTCCATCCCCGTCCCTCCCGCCTCGGCCGGCTGCGAGTGAGCGCGACGCCGGCCCGGCCGGCCCTCAACCCTGGCCGGGCGGTGATTCCGGCAGCGCCGCCCGCGCCGCCGCCGCCACCTTGGGCCGCCGGTCCGTGGCCAGCCGCCGCAGGGCCGCAGCAGCCGCGTCGCCGCGAATGCCACCGAGCGCGACCGTCAGCGCCTCGGCCAGCCAGTCCGGCGCGGCGGCGATGCGGATGACGACCGGCTCGACGGCGCCGTCGGGGTCCAGCGCGCCAAGCGCTGACGCGGCCGCCACACACGCGGTGCCGTCCCGGCCTGCGAGCAGGGGGCCGATCCAGGCGGCTGCCCGCGGGTGGTGGAGGCCCATCAGACCGTCGATGCAGGCGGCCAGGACCTCTCCGTCCTCGGCCGGCTCGCGCAGCCGGACCGCCAGCAGCGCCGCCCCAGCCGGGTCGCCCAGGCGGCCGATGGCCAGCGCCGCCGCCAGCCGCACGCTGCGCAGGGGGTCGCGGCCCGCCGGGTCGGGCAGGCCCTCGAAGAGCAGCAGCCCCAGCTCCGGCAGGCAGTCGCACCCGAGCTGGGCCATGGCCTGCGCCGCCGAGGCCCGGAGCCCGACCGCCACATCCTCCATGACCCCGCCGACGTTCTCCATCTGCACGGTGGCCGCCGCCTCCCGCAACGGCGCCTCCACAACCTCCGCCGGCGGCCAGAGCGCGGCCAGCGCCGCCACTGCCTCCATACGCACCCGACATCCGGGGTCGGCCTGCACGCCCCGTCGGTTCATGGCGGCCAGCAGGGCCGCCAGCAGCTCGCGCTGGAGATCCGCGGTCCAGCTCCCGGCCGCCGCGCGCCGAATACCACGGGCGGCCGCCTCCGCCACCAGGGCCCGCCGGACACCGAGGCGCTGGATGAGGGCCCGAAGCGCCTCCGCGTCGCCGGCCGCGACCTGCCTGGCGAGCTCCGTCACCTGCGCAAGGTCTGCCTCAATGGATGGCATGGGTCGTCATTCGCGCCCATTCCGCGGCGGGCCTTTCGTCAGCTCAGCTGCGCGGGGGTGGCGGTCTCGACGTCGTCCATGGGAAAGTGCCGGCGATTCCGCGTCACGAGGACGGCGCCCCGCAGAGCGGCAGATGCTGCCACAAGTGCGTCTGGGAGCGTGAGGCCGTGACTGTTGCCGAAGCGCTGGCGGTAGCTGGCTGCCCGCCGCGCGGTCTCTCGATCGACGGGCACCGGATTCATGGCGGACAGCAGCTCGACAACGGCCGCCCGGGCTTTCGCGTCCGCCGGGGAGAGGCCGGCGTGGAGCTCCGCCTCCGCGACTGTCGAGAACAAGATGCCACCCCGCCCGGCGGCACGCGCGAGCGCGGCGCCCGTTGCCGCATGCCCCTTCAACGCGTCCATCAGCACATCCGTGTCGAGCAGGTGGTCAGGCATGCGGACGCCGCCCCCACTCGCTGCGGAGGCCCCGCACATACGCCTCGCTGTCGGCGGGCGTGTCGGCCCACGCCCCCGTGACCGCGCGCAGGGTCGCGACGAAGTCGGGCTTGGTCGCCAGATACCGATCGATCGCCTCTCGGATGACTTCG
This sequence comes from Clostridia bacterium, assembly GCA_027314765.1. Classification (GTDB taxonomy): domain Bacteria; phylum Bacillota; class Sulfobacillia; order RBS10-35; family JAJYVM01; genus JAJYVM01. The sequence continues at coordinate 16,068 of DAHVAF010000327.1, forward strand.
GCCGCGGAGACGCCGCCACGGTGCGCCTCGGCTTCGAGCGCATCCCACTGCGCATGGCTGAGATAGAACTGCGTCCGCTTGGCGGCCACCGGGATCACCCCGCTGTATATGTATACAGTCCAGGCGTCGACAACCCTTGCGGTCATCGGGCGCGGAACGGCATCGTGGATGCGGAGCGGAGGGCTTGCGCCTGCAGGGCCGCCTGATCGTCATCGCGGGCCCGACGGCCGTCGGCAAGAGCGGCCTCGCCATGCGCCTGGCGGAGGCCATGGCCGGCGAGATCGTGTCGGCGGACTCCGCCCAGGTCTACCGGGACCTGGACATCGGCACGGCCAAGCCGACACCGGCGGAGCGCGCCCGCGTGCGCCACCACCTCATCGACGTGCGCGACCCCCGCGAGGCGTTCACGGTGGCGGAGTACCAGGACCTGGCCCGCGCCGCGATCACCGAGATCCAGGCGCGGGGCCGCCTTCCGCTGCTGGTGGGCGGCACCGGCCTCTACATCCGCGCCGTGCTGCGGCCGTTCGACTTTGCCGGCGCGCCGCCGGACCCGGCGCTTCGGGCGACCCTGGAGGCCGAGGAGCCGCTTGCGCTGTACGCGCGCCTGCGCGCGCTCGATCCCGCCGCGGCCGAGCGCATCGACCCTCGCAACGTGCGCCGGACCATCCGCGCCCTGGAGGTGTGCCTCACCACGGGGCGGCCCTTCTCGGCGGGCTGGCGGCAGGCGCCCGACCTTCCGCCCGACGTGGCCTTTTACGCCCTCGACCGGCCCCGCGCCGAGCTCTACCGCCGCATCGCCGACCGGGTGCACGACCAGCTGCGCGACGGCCTGCTGGAAGAGGTCGCGAGCCTGCTATCCGCGGGCGTGCCGCGGTCGGCCCAGTCCATGCAGGCCCTCGGGTACAAGGAGGCGGCCGCCCGCCTGGCCGGGGAGCTCACCCTGGATGAAATGACGGATCTGCTGATCCGGCGCACCCGCCAGTACGCGAAGCGGCAGCTGACCTGGCTGCGCCGCGAGCCGGTGCGGCGCTGGCTGCATCCGGACGAGGCGTTTGACGCCATCCGCCGGCCAGGCACTCCGCCGCGGCCGTCGTGATGTCGGGGGGGTGGCCGCCATGAGCCCGTCGGCGACTGTATCCTCCAAGCATGGAGGGGGCAGTGACCGCGGACGTCCTTGAGCGCCTCGACGCCAAGCAGAGTCGCATCGCGGCGGCGCGCCCGCTGCCCCCGGCCACGGCCGCCAGCCTGCGCGAAGCGCTTCGGGTGGAGCACACGTACGCCTCCAACGCGATCGAGGGCAACACGCTCACGCTGCAGGAGACACGGGCCGTGCTCGAAGGGGTGACGGTGGCTGGGAAGCCGCTCCGCGACCACCTGGAGGCGGTGGATCTCGCCGAGGCCTTTGACCATGTCGCCGAGCTGGGCCGGGGGAGCGAGCCTGTCACCGAGGCCGCCATTCGGTCCATCCATGCGCTGGTCCTCCGGCGCTCCCAGCCCGACGAGGCCGGACGGTACCGGCGCGTCCAGGTCCTGATCAGCGGGAGCCGGCACGTCCCGCCCGAGCCCACGGCGGTGCCCGCCCTGATGGCCGACCTGGTGCGGTGGCTGGGCTCGCCGGACGTCCCATCGCACCCGGTGGCCATGGTTGCGGTATTCCACGCGCGGCTTGTGACCATCCACCCGTTCGCCGACGGCAACGGGCGCACGGCACGGCTTGCTTCCGACCTGCTTCTGCCGCGCCACGGCTACCCGCGCGCCAGATGGCGCCCCGAGGACCGCCCCCGCTACCACGCCGCGCTCGAGGCCGCCCACGACGGCCGGACCCCTGAGCCGATCACCGCCCTCACGGCGGAGGCGGTCGAGCGCACCTGCGACCTGTATCTCGCGGCGATCGGTCCGGGCAGCGCCGGCTGAGCCACCCACGCCGGCCCGCCAGCCCGGGAACCATCCGAGCGGCGCGGGCGCATGCCCGCGCCGTCACAAAATCGCCTGCGATTGCAAATTGATCTTTGCGTCAAGGTTAGCGATAATCGGATGGTATGAGCCACAACATCGCCACCGGCGAAATGCGCATCGGCGACCTCGCCCGCCGGGCCGAGGTCACGCCGCGGACGCTCCGCTACTATGAGTCGCTCGGGCTGCTGCAGCCCGCTGCCCGCCGCAGCGGCGGGTTCCGCCTCTACGATGAGGCCGCCGTGCGCCGGCTGGCGCGCATCCGCCAGCTCAAGGAGCTGCTCGGGTTCAGCCTCGACGAGGTGCGCGAGATTCTGCGCAGCGAGGACGCGGTGCAGGAGATCCGCGCGCGCTACCTTGGGACCGAGGACGCGGGTGTGCGCGCCCAGCTGCTGCGCCAGGCGCTCGAGCGGGCCGGCGCGCAGCGCGAGCTCGTGCGGCGCAAGCTGGCGGGCCTGCAGGCCATGGACGATGAGATCGCGGAGCGCCAGGCGCGCATCCGCCAGCTTCTTCAGCAGAGCACGGGCGCGGGCGGGCGCCAGGAGTGAGGCCATTGCTCAGCAGGGTCGACTACAAGTGGATCGCGCTCTCCAACACGACGCTCGGCGGCCTCATGGCGGCCATGAACGCCAGCATCATCCTCATCGCGCTGCCGGGGATCTTCCGCGGTATCGCGGTCAACCCGCTGGATCCGGCGGAAATCGGCTACCTGCTCTGGATGCTGCTCGGCTACATGGTGGTGACGGCCGTCTTCCTCGTCACCTTCGGGCGCATCTCGGACATCTACGGGCGCGTGCGCCTGTACAACGCGGGCTTCGCGGTGTTCACGCTCGGCTCCGTCGGCCTCAGCCTGGTGGGCGGGCACGGCAACGGCGCGGCGCTCTACCTGATCCTGATGCGGCTGGTGCAGGGCGTGGGCGGCGGCTTTCTGATGGCCAACAGCGCGGCCATCCTGACCGACGCCTTTCCCAGCAACGAGCGGGGCATGGCCCTCGGGGTCAACCAGATCGCCGCCATCGGCGGGTCCCTCGCCGGGCTCCTGCTGGGCGGCGTGCTCGCCACGGTCGACTGGCGGCTGGTGTTTCTGGTCAGCGTGCCCTTCGGCCTGATCGGCACCGTCTGGGCGTACCTGATGCTCAAGGAGATCAGCGTGCCGCAGCGCAACCAGCGGATCGACTACGTGGGCAACGCGACGTTTGCGCTGGCCCTGACCCTGCTGCTTGTGGGCATCACGTACGGCATCATGCCGTATGGCAGCTCGCCGACGGGCTGGGGCAGCCCGACGGTGATCATCTGCCTGGTGGCGGGCGCGGTGACGCTGGCCGGGTTTGTGGTCGTGGAGCTGCGGGTGCCGCAGCCGATGTTCCGGCTGCAGCTCTTCGCGCTGCGGCCGTTTCTGTTCGGCAACGTCAGCAGCTTCATCGCCGCGCTGGCCCGCGGCGGCCTGCAGTTCATGCTGGTGATCTGGCTGCAGGGCATCTGGCTGCCCATCCATGGCTTCAACTTCGCGCAGACGCCGCTCTGGGCCGCGATCTACATGATCCCGCTGATGGTCGGCTTTCTCATCGCCGGGCCGCTCTCCGGCACGTTCTCGGACCGCTGGGGCGCGCGCGGGCTCGCCACATCCGGGGTGGCGGTGATGGTGGCCGGCTTTGTCGGGCTCAACACGCTCCCCACCAACTTCACGTACGGACCGTTCGCCCTGCTGCTGCTGCTGCTCGGGATCGGCATGGGCATGTTCAGCTCGCCCAACACGGCCTCCATCATGAACGCCGTGCCGGCCGACCAGCGGGGCGCGTCGTCGGGGATGACCATGACGGTGCAGAACTCCGCCACCATGTTCAGCATGGGGCTGTTCTTCTCCGTGGTCATCGGCGGCCTGGCCGCCACGCTGCCTGGCGCGCTCGGCACGGGCCTGTCCGCGGCCGGCCTGCCGGCGGCGCTGGCGCACAGGATCGCGGGCCTGCCGCCGACCGCGGCCCTGTTCGCCGCCTTCCTCGGCTACAACCCCATGGCCACGCTGCTGCCCGCGGCAGCCCTCAACCAGCTGCCGGCGGCCGCCCGGTCGAACCTGCTCAGCACCCACTACTTCCCGTCGCTCATGGCCCAGCCGTTCACCGACGGGCTGCACACGGCGTTCTGGATGGCCGCCGCCCTGCTCGTGGGCGCGGTGGTCGCGAGCGCGCTGCGCGGCGGGCGCTACGTGCATGAGGAGGCGCAGGGGCGCGGGCGGGGGGCGGTCCCGGCCGCGGCCTCGCTGCAGGTGGCGGCCGGGGGCCAGGGCGGGGAGGGGCCGCGCGGCTGAGCGGCGGCTCCGCGGCGACGGACGCCTAGACCCCCGTGAACTGAATGGCGATGTGGCGGCGCTTGTAGTGCTGGTTGAGGCCGATGATGAGGGCCGTCAGCCGCTCGAGGGTCTGGGCGTTGCGCAGGGGGCCGGCATCCAGGGCGCGCACGCCCATCCGCTCGATGAGGTCGGTCGCGAGGCCCTTGGCCTCGGCATCGTCGCCGGCCACCAGGGCGTCGACATGGTTCAGGTCCTCGCCGCGCAGCAGCCGGCGCGCGGAGACGGTCTGCAGGGCGGCGATGACGCGGGTGCGGGGGAGCAGGCCGGCGGCGCGCTCGGCGGCCGAGCCCTCCTGCGGTGGCGCGATGCGAGTCGCATCGCCGGGTGCCAGGCAGACTGTCGCATCGACCAGGATCTTGCCGGCCAGGCAGTCGGCCAGGGCCCGCAGCGTGTCGACCTGCGCGGTGTCCGGCACGCAGAGGAAGCAGATGTCCGCGGCGCTTGCGGCCTCCGCGTTGCCGACGCCGCGGACATCGCCCAGCGGGGCGAGGGCGGCGATCTCCTCCGCGGCCTCGCTGGCGCGGGCCGCATCCCGCGAGCCCAGCCGCACCGGCACGCCTCCGAGCGCAAGCCGCATCGCCACAGCGCGTCCGAGATCGCCCGTGCCACCGATCACCGCCGCAACCATACACACGCACCCTCTCCGCCCGAAACCCGCCGTAGTGCGAAATACTCGCTCAGCCCGCGCTTACCTGCCCGGGCCACGCGACGCGCACGTCCCAAACCCATGATCGGCGGCACACGGGCCGAGGATGCAGAAGCGCCCCGGACCCAGGTGGGCCGGGGCGCCCCTTCCGCCAGCGCGGCGCGATCTACTCGTTCCCGCCCCCGGGCTGGGGCACGGGCAGCGGCACACCCAGGTCCTCGACCACGTGCTCCTCGTGGAAGTCGAGGTTCTTGCCGGCCTTGAGCTCCTTGAGCGCGTCGGTCTCGTACGCCGAGCCGACGGCCCAGTAGTAGGAGGCGACGCCGAGCCCGATGGCCACGATCTCGTCCAGGGGGAACTTCAGGATGTTCAGGTTGCCCGTCCCGAACGAGCCGAGCCAGCTCAGCAGCACCTCGGAGAACAGCAGCACCGGCAGCCAGAGCCCTGCTTTGATGTCCCGCCTCGGCAGCTTCTGCGTATTGGCGAAGACGATGTAGAGCAGAATCCCGACCGCGTACCAGATGCCGACCTGCATGGTCGTCGGCCAGCCGTACCACAGGAACATCGAGGTCGAAACCGCCATGGCCGCCGGACCCAGCCAGCGCGCGTGGCGGCCCACCGAGAATGCCCGCGGCACCTCCGGCGCGAGCTTGCGGAAGATGCCCAGCACGCTGCCGGACACCATGTACGTCAGGATGCCCACCGCCGAGGCCAGCACGATCATCGCGTGCCAGGACGGGAAGGGCAGGATGCCGAGCAGGCCCAGCACGTACGTCGCCCACTGCGCCTTCGACGGCACCCCGTGCTGGTTCAGGTACTTCAGCCAGCGCGGCACGCCGAACCCGTTCTTCTCGATCGCGAAGAGGAACCGGGAGTTCACGCCTGTGATCAGCAGCCCGGTCCCGGCCGGCGACAGGGCGGCGTCGATGTACAGCACGATGCCCAGCCAGCCGAGCCCGACGCCGATCGCCAGCTGCGCCATCGGCGAGGTCAGGTTGATCTTCGCCCAGCCCTGCGCCAGAGCCGAGTGCGGGATGGCGACGATGAAGGCCACCTGCAGCAGCGTGTACAGGACAAGGGCACCGAGAATGGAGCCGAGCAGGGCGAACGGCACGTCCCGCCTGGGATTGCTGCCTTCGGCCGCCATGGCCATGGCCGAGCGCGGCCCGGAGTAGGCGTAGATCAGCCCGCCCACGGCGATGGCCGTCAGCACCGGCTCGAAGCCGTACGGCATGAAGCCGCCCGCCGAGCTGAAGTTGGACGCCCCGCCCTGGGTGAGGCCGCTGATGATCAGCAGAACCATGGCCACTGACGGGACGACCCACTTGATCGTGGTCCAGATGGATACCGTCTTCGAGAAGAGGCGCACGCCGTACAGCGTGAGGGCCTGGAAGACCAGCATGAGAATCGCGGTCACCAGCAGGCCGAGCACCGTCGCCGTGCCGGTCTTCTGGTCGAACAGGGACGGGATGTAGCCGCCGGCGTACTGCACGACCGCGAGACACTCGATCGCGACCCCGAACCCGCCGGCCAGCACGGTCGACCAGGACGTCATGCTCGAGGCCAGGGTGCCGCAGGCCAGCTGCGGCATCCGAAGGGAAGCTCCCGCCTCCGGGAACATCGTCGCCTGCTCGGCGAAGGGCGCTTCGATGATGAGGAAGAGGATTCCGGCGATGAGCCAGGAGAGGATCGCCGCTGGGCCCGCGAACTGCGCGGCAAAGAACGCTCCGAAGAGCCAGCCCGAGCCGATGACCGTGCCCACGCTCGCCATGAGCATGTCGTACCGGGACATGACGTGACGGTATCGTCGACCCTCAGCCGCCGGTTCCTTCGCTGCGGTCACCCCACCTGCATCGCCCCCTCTGGTTTCTTGTGCCGTTTCCGGCGTTGGCGGCGAGATTTCTCTTCTCGGAACTTCACCTCCTGCTTGGCGGCGGCGGGATCGCTGAGCGAGGCCCGCTGGGCGCCGCACGCCGCCCAAACGCCGCCCAAACGCCGCCCGAAGACGACGAAGCGCCCCGGCCCGCGGGGGGCCGGGGCGCGGCAGGATCAAGGGGGCGCAGCGGACCACTCCCCGCCGGGCTCCGGCGTGGGCACGCGCATGGTGATTCCGAGGTCCACCACGACGAACTCCTCGTGGTGGTCGAGCTTTTTGCCCTCGCTCGCCTCCGACACGGCCGCGGTCCGGTAGGCCGAATGGACAGCCCAGCAGTAGAACCCGATGCCGGGGGCGATCGCCACGACTTCGTCCAGGGGGAGGGGCAGGACGTGCAGGTTGCCCTTGCCGAACGAGCCGAGCCAACTCGGCGGGATCTCCGGGAACAGGAGCAGGGGCAGCCGGATGCCCGCGCGGATGTCGCGCCTGGGCGGCTTCTGCGCGCTGGCGAAGATGGCGTGCAGGACGGGACCCGGGATGTACCAGACGCCCACCCGCGTGGTGGTCGGCCACCCGTACCCCAGGAACATCGACGTGGCGGCGGCCATCGCGGTGGGCCCGAGCCAGCGCGCGTGGCGTCCGACCGGGAACGGTCGGGGCAGGTTCGGGATCGTCTTGCGGCACGCGCCCAGGGCGCTGCCCGAGATCATGTAGCCGAGGATGCCGGCCGACGACGTCAGCACGATCTGCAGGTGCCGGGACGGGAAGGGCAGGATGGCGACAAGGCCCGGCACGTGGGCCGACCGCTGCGCCGTCGCCGGCACCCTTGGCACCCCCTGCCGAGCTCACCGCCAACATGGCGCCTCGCCTGACTTGATCCGGCATACGGCACACCGTCTCCGGTTCAGGGACCGGAACCGCACGCCCCGCCCCATGGCGGAACGTCCAAGCAGGCGCGCGTTGGCCACACCCTGTATCTCGACACACGCACCAGCGGACCATCTTATAGAACCGCGACGGCTCGGCGTGCCCGCCGAGCCGTCGTCAGGCCGATCGCTGGGCGGCCCGGAGCCCGCCCCTACTCCTCGCCGCCAGGCGCCGGCAGCGGCGCCGCGCGGCCGAGGTCTTCCGCCACGAACTCCTCGCGGAAGTCGAGGTTTCTTCCCTCCATGAGCTCGGTCAACTGCTCCGTGCGGTAGGCGGACGCCACCGACCAGTAGTACGTGGCCACACCCATTCCCGCCGCGATGGCCTCATCCAGCGGGAAGGGCAGGGCGTGCAGGTTGCCCGTCCCGAACGAGCCGAGCCAGCTCAGCACGATCTCGGCGAAGAACATGACGGGAAGCCAGAGTCCCGCCCGGATGTCCCGCCGCGGCAGCCGGTAGGTGTTGGCGAAGATCGCGTAGAGAATCAGGCCAGCCACGTAGAAGACCCCGACCCGCAGCGTGGTCGGCCAGCCGTACCAGAGGAACATCGAGAAGGCCATCGCCATCGAGGTGGGGCCGATCCAGCGGGCGTGGCGGCCGACCGAGAAGGGCCGCTTCACGTCCGGCGCCGTCTTGCGCAGGGCACCCAACGCGCTGCCGGACATCATGTAGCCCAGGATGCCGGCCGCGGAGGTCAGCACGATCAGCGCGTGCCAGGAGGGGAAGGGGAGGATCGCCACCAGCCCGAGGACGTAGGCGGTCCACTGCGAGTTCGCCGGCACGCCATGGCGATTCATCCGCTTCAGCCACCGCGGCACCCCGAAGCCGTTCTTCTCGATGGCGTACAGGCGGCGGGCGCTGGTGCCGGTGCCGATGAGCGCAGTGCCGGCCGGCGAGAGCGCCGCGTCGATGTAGAGGACGACGCCCAGCCAGCCGAGGCCGATGCCGAACGCCAGCTGCGCCATGGGCGAGCTGAAGCTGATGTGCGACCAGCCGTGGGCAAGGGCCGTGTGCGGGATCGCCAGGATGAAGGCGACCTGCAGGAACACGTAGATGATGCCGCCGCCCACGATCGAGGCGATCAGGGCAAACGGCACGTCGCGCTTGGGGTTGCTGCCCTCGGCCGCCAGGGCCATGGCCGAGCGCGGGCCCTGATAGGCGTAGATCAGCCCGCCGAGGGCGATGGCGGTCAGCACCGGGGCAAAGCCGTAGGGCATGAAGCCGCCCGCGGCGCTGAAGTTCGCCGCGCCACCCTGGCTCAGCCCGGCGACGATGAGCACCACGAATGACACGGACGGGACGACCCACTTGATGGTGGTCCAGATGGTGACCGTCTTCGAGAACAGCCGCACGCCGTAGATGCTGAGCGCGAGGAACACCAGCATCAGCACCGCCGTCACCAGCAGCCCGAGCGGCGTCGCCGTCCCCGCCGCCTTGTTGAAGAGCGCCGGGAGGTAACCGCCGGCGTATTGGACCACCGCCAGCATCTCGATGGCGATGCCGAAGCCGCCCAGCACGGCCGGCCACGAGTTCATGGCCGAGGCCAGCGATCCGAAGGCGAGCTGCGGGACGCGGATCGGCGCCCCCGCCTCCGGGAACATCGCCGCCATCTCGGCGAACGGGAGCTCGATGATGACGAAGAGGACGCCCGCGATCACCCACGACAGGATCGCCGCCGGACCCGCGTACCGTGCCGCGAAGTACGACCCGAACAGCCAGCCGGAACCGATCACCGTGCCGATGGCCGCCATGAGCAGGTCGTACCGGGACATCACATGCCGATAGCGCCTGCCCTCCACCTGCTGCTCCCGTGCGCCAGCCCCCACCCGCAACGCCCCCTTCCCGAGTGGGGGCGGGATTTCGCCACCCAGAACCCTGTTCCTGCCGGTTCGTGCGGCGAACTGTGCCGTCCAGCCGGGGCACCATGGGCCTGGCGGCGTCGGCGATTGCCGCTTTCCCGGCAGGACTCGCCAGAGCCCCTATGGAACGGGAGCGAACTGGAGACGCCCACCAGGAGGGATGGCCGCATGTCCGCCCTGACCCCGGACCAGGCCCGCGCCCGCCTGCGCGGCTCGATCGTGCCGATGGTCTCGCCGTTTCGCGACGGCCGCCTGGACGAGCAGGGCCTGCGCACGCTGATCGACTGGCAGATCGCCTCGGGCAGCCACGGCATCTCGGTCGCCGGCACGACCGGCGAGCCGTCCGCCCTCACGGCGGACGAGCGCGAGCGCCTGATCGCCGTCGCCGTGGAGCAGGTGGCCGGCCGCGTGCCCATGCTGGCCGGCACGGGCAGCAACAACCTGGAGGAGACGCTGCGCTTCACCCGTTTCGCCGAGGTCCACGGCGCGGACGCGGTCCTGGTGATCGTGCCGTACTACAATAAGCCCAGCCAGGAGGGCATGTACCGCCACTTCGCCGCCGCCGCCAGCGCCACATCGCTCCCGTTGGTGATCTACAACATCCCCGGCCGCACGGCCGCCAACATGGAGCCCGCCACCATGGCCCGCCTGCGCCGCGACCACCCCAACGTGGTCGGCGTCAAGGAGGCCAACGTGGACATGCAGCACGTGAGCCGCGTGCTGGCCGAGTGCGGGCGCGACTTCCTCGTCTACTCGGGCATCGAGGCCCTCTGCTTCCCGATGCTGGCCCTGGGCGGCGCCGGCCACGTGAGCGCCACGGCCAACGTGCTGCCGGCGGAGGTGGCGCGCCTCTATGACCTCTGCGCCGCCGGCCAGTGGGAGCAGGCGCGGGACCTGCACTACCGGCTGCTGGCCCTGAACGAGGCGCTGTTCATCGAGACCAACCCCGGCCCCCTGAAGTTCGCCCTCGGCGTGCTCGGCCGGTGCTCGCCGGAGATCCGGCTGCCGCTCTGCGAGCCGTCACCGCCCAACCAGGCCAAGATCCGGTCGGTGCTGGCCCAGTACGGCCTCTGATTGCGGATTTGGTCGGGCCGCGCGTACGCGCGGCCCGTCGCGAAACGCGCTCGGGAACACGCGGGTCCGCCCGCGTGTTTGCGGATTCAAAGGGAGGGATCCCACGGATGAAGCACGCGCGCTTTCTCGCCGACGGCCGCGCCCTCGCGGGGGTGCTCGATTCCGACGGCAGCCTCCGGGCCGAGGACGGCTCCCGCCACGACCCCGCCAAGGTCCGCTGGCTGCTGCCCATCCAGCCCGGCAAGGTCATCGGCCTGGCCCTCAACTTCCACACCCACGCCGGCGAGCTTGGCCTGCAGACGCCCGAGGCGCCGACCCTGTTCTGGAAGCCCAACAGCTCGCTGATCGCCCACGGTGACGAGGTCGTCTACCCGGCGGGAGCCGAGTACATGCACTACGAGGCCGAGCTGGCCGTCGTCATCGGGCGCCGCTGCCGCAAGGTCAAGCCGTCGGAGGCCATGGCCTGCGTGAAGGGCTACACGGTGGCAAACGATGTGACCGTGCGCGACTTCGTCACGAACATGTTCCGGCCGCCCATCAAGGCCAAGGGGTTCGACACGTTCGGGCCGCTCGGGCCCTATTTCGTGGATGCCTCCGACGTCGACCCGCGCGACCTGGCCGTCACCACGCGGGTCAACGGGCAGGTCCGGCAGGCGGGGCAGACCAGCCAGTTCGTGCACGACATCCCCAGCATCATCGCGTTCATCACGTCGTTCATGACCCTGGAGCCGGACGACGTGATCCTGACGGGGACGCCCGAGGGGCTTTCGCATGTCTACCCGGGGGACGTCATGCAGTGCGAGGTCCAGGGGGTCGGCGTGCTGGAGAACCGGATCGTGGCGGAGACGGCTTAGCGGGGGGGCGGCGGCGTTTGGGCGCACGCACTGGGGAGCGGTTTCTGCGCGAGCTGGCGGCGCAGCGGCGCGACGTCTGGATCGGCGGCGAGCAGGTCAGCGCCAATGTGACGGAGCATCCGGCCTTCCGCGGGATCGCCCGGAGCCTTGGGGGCCTCTACGACCTTCAGCACGAGGCGCCGCCCGTGATGTACGCGTCGCCCAGCAGCGGGGAGCAGGTCGGCTTCAGCTTCCTGCAGCCGCGGACGCCCGCCGACCTCGAGCTGCGGCGGGCCGGGATGCTGCGCTGGGCGCGGTCCAGCTGCGGCATGCTCGGGCGCTCGCCCGACTACCTCAACAGCAGCGTGATGGCGCTGGCGGCGGCCTCACCGTTCTTCGCGACGGCCGACCCGCGCTTCGCGCGCAACATCGAGGCCTACTACGAGCACTGCCGCGAGCGCGACCTCTGCCTCACGCACACGCTGATCACGCCGCAGAGCAACCGCGCGGCCGGCCCGTCGGCCCAGGCCGACCCGTATGTGGCGGCGCGCATCGTGAAGGAGACGGACAACGGGGTCATCATCCGCGGGGCGCGCATGCTGGCCACGCTGGGGCCCGTGTCGGACGAGATCATGGTGTTCCCGTCGACGGTGCTGAAGGCGACGGCCGAGGATGCGCCCTACTCGTTCGCCATCGCGCTGCCCTCGGACACGCCCGGGCTGCGGTACATCTGCCGCGAGACCTTCGACCTCGGGCGCAGCGTGTTCGACCACCCCTTCGGCGCGCGCTTTGAGGAGATGGACGCGGTCGTCGTGTTCGACGACGTGGAGGTGCCGTGGGAGCGGGTCTTCCTGATGGGCCACCCCGAGCACTGCAACCGCGTGATGAACGAGACGGGCGCCGTGGCGCACATGACCTACCAGGTCGTCTGCAAGAACGTGGCCAAGGCTGAGTTCTTCGTGGGCCTCAGCACGCTCATCTGCGACGCCATCGGCATCGACGGCTTTCAGCACGTGCAGGAGAAGGTCGCCGAGATCATCCTGGCCCTGGAGTCGATGAAGGCGTTTCTGCGGGCGGCGGAGGCCGACGCGGCGGTGGATCAGTGGGGGCTGCTGCGGCCGGCCTGGAATCCGCTGAACGCGGCCCGGAACCTGTTCCCGCGGCTCTACCCGCGGCTGGCCGAGATCGTGCAGCAGCTGGGGGCCAGCGGGCTGATGGCGCTGCCGGCGGCGGCGGACTTCGCCGGGCCGCGGCGGGCGGACCTGGACCGCTACCTGCAGGGGCGGGCGGCCTCGGCGGAGGACCGGGTGCGGCTCTTCCGTCTGGCGTGGGACGCGGCGGTCAGCAGCTTCGGGTCGCGGCAGGTGCTGTACGAGCGGTTCTTCTTCGGCGACCCGGTGCGGATGGCGGGGGCGCTGTTTCAGAGCTACGACCGCGCGGCGCTGGCGGCGCGGGTGCAGGAGTTCCTGGCGCGCGAGGACTGAGCGGAGGGGCGCGAGGACTGAGCGGAGGGGTGGCGCGCGTGTTTGACGTGGTGCGGGCCGCGCACGGCGAGCTGCTGGTCACCGACCTCGGGCGCGCGCGGGAGTTCTACTGCGACCTGCTGGGTTTCGTGGTGACGGAGGCGGCCGGTTCGGCCCTGTATCTGCGGGGATACGAGGACGTCGTCCACCACAGCCTTGTGCTGCGGCGGGCGGCGGCGGCCGGGTGCGGGCACATCGCCTACCGGGTCGCGGGGCCTGACGATGTGGAGGCGGCGGCCCGGTGGTACGCCGAGCGCGGGTGCCGGGTGCGGCATCTGACGGCGGGGGAGGAGCCGGGTCAGGGGGTGGCCGTACGGGTGCAGGACCCGCTGGGCTTTCCCGTGGAGTTTTACGCGTCGATGGCGCCGGCCGAGCGGCTGCTGCAGCGCTTCGAGCTGCACCGCGGGGCCGTGCCGCTGCGCCTGGACCACTTCAACCTGCACGTGCCGGACGCGGCCGTGGCCGACCGCTACTACCGGGAGTCGCTGGGGTTTCGCTGCTCGGAGTACACGGACGCCGGCGGCCAGGTCTGGGCGTCCTGGCTGCACCGGAAGGACAACACCCACGACGTCGCCGTCATGAACGGGCCCGGGCCGCGCCTGCACCACCTGGGCTTCATGGTGGGCGAGCCGATGGGCGTGATCCGCGCCTGCGACGTGCTGGCGGGCGCCGGGCGCGAGGCGGCGATCGAGCGCGGGCCGGGGCGCCACGGCATCAGCAACGCGTTCTTTTTGTACCTGCGCGACCCTGACGGCAACCGCATCGAGCTGTTCGCGGGGGACTATCTGACGGCCGACCCCGACATGCCGCCCCTGCGCTGGAGCATCGACGACCCGCGCCGCCAGACCTTCTGGGGGCACGCGGCGCCGTCGTCGTGGTTCGAGCAGGCCATGCTCGTCGAGTCGATCGACACGGGGGCGCTGATCACGCCAACGGCGCCGAAGCTGCGCGACCGGCCGGACTTTGTGACGTAGGGGCGGGCCCCGGGGGCCGCCCGGGGCCGCCCAGGGCCGCATGGCGGTGGGGGTTCACGTGGGCGTGGCGGCCAGCACCACCCGGTTTTTGCCGTTCTTGGCGTCGTAGAGGCTGCGGTCCGCGCGGCGCAGCAGGTCCGCGACCGTGAGCCCCGGCTCGGCCTCCGTCAGTCCGACACTGGTGGTCAGCCGCAGCTCCGCCGGCGGCACCGCAAGTGTGAACGGCGCGTCCGCGAGGGCGGCACGCATCTGGTCGGCGGCGTCGCGGGCGGCCGGTCCCGCCCTTCCCACCCACACCAGCAGGAACTCGTCGCCGCCGTAGCGCGCAAGGACGTCGCCGCCGTGCAGGTGCGCCGTGATGCGCTGGGTCGCCTCCTGGAGGACCCGGTCGCCCGCGTCGTGGCCGTAGGTGTCGTTCACCCGCTTGAACCCGTCGAGGTCAAGCAGGGCTACGGTGAACGGCAGGGCGGCCTGGCGCAGGAGGTGCTCGATACGGAACATCGCGTATGGACGGGTGAAGCAGCCGGTCAGGGGGTCGCGCAGGCTCGCCCTGCGGTCGTTTTGGATCACCGAGGTCCAGGCGGTCAGCGCGCCGCCCAGCAGCGCGATGTAGCCGGCGAAGAACCGCTGGTCGGGGGGTGCCACCAAGCCCCACACGGCGGCGAAGACGACCGTGACAGGGATGGCGCCGGCCGGGGGTAGCCGAAGCGGCGCCGCCATGACGGCGATGAAGATGAACGGCAGGAAGGGGCTGCGCCCGAGGCCCGTCGCCCAGATCCAGGCCAGGATGATCACCTGGTCGGCGAGGGCAGACCCGTGGGGGAACCGCGCCGCCAGGTCCGGGCGCCGGTAGACGAGGAGGAAGTCGATCACGACGTAGACGGCCGCAGCGGCGACGGTCGCCCACACGCGGGCGGGATCGGCGCCGGCCGGCTGCGGCTGGCTGACCCAGGCGGCGACGCTCAGGGCGACGATCGCGGCCCGGACGGGCGACATGCGGCGCTCGACCTGCAGCTGGAGCCGCCAGCGCCACGCCGCCTCGTCCGGGAGGTGCTCCGCCCGTCTGCCCACCGCCGCCCGCCCCCCGGCGGCCCCGGTCTGCCCGTGGCGCGGGAGAGCCGCCACACTGGTTATCGGGCGCGCATGGCCCGCGCGGCAGCCCTTGCACGCCACGCTGGAGCCGGAATCGGCGGCGGTGCGCCGCCGATTACGGCTCCCGGGGGGCAGGCTGCGCGCGTGGCGGACTGCGGTGGAGTCGGCGCCCCGCCGTCCGGCGTCAGGCCGGGGACGTGGTCCATTTGGCGGACCTCGGCGCGCCCTTCGTGGGAGGACGCGCCCCGACGCGAACCACGATGGCACTGGCCGCCCCATCGGGGGGCGGCCCGTGCCGCAGCCAAGGGGTCGGCGGTCACCGGTCCTGAATCAGGCCGAGGACGTTGCCGTCGGGGTCCGTGAACGTGGCCACGAGACGGCCGCCGCCGACATCGCGCGCCGGGTCCTTGAGCGTGGCGCCCGCGCCAGTGACCTCGGCCAACTTCGCCTCGATGTTGTCCACGTGCCAGTAGGCGACGGGCGCGGCCATTCCCTGCGCGGCAGCGCCGGGCACGAGCCCGATCTGCTGGCCCTGGGCCTGGAACCCGACGTAGTAGGGGCCATCGGCCTGCGGCGCCACGCCGAGCAGGGCGGTGTACACGGCCTTCGCCTTCGCCAGGTCGGACACCGGATGCAGCACGGTCTTGATGCCATGGGTCGAGCTCATGACGTCTCCTCCTTCAGCAACTCCTTCAGCCGGTCGATGCGCTGGGTCCAGAACCGCACGTGGTACGAGTTCCACCCCTGAATCTCGCGCAGTGGGGCCGCATGGAGACGGAACCGGATCTCCCGTCCCGCCTTCCTGGCCTCGACGAGACCAGCCTCCCTGAGGATGGTCAGGTGCTTCGACACCGCGGTGCGGCCCATGGGCAGGCTGTCCACCAGTTCGTGCAGCGGCATCTCCCCAACCTGGGCCAGGAGGGCCAGCAACCTGCGACCAGTCGGGTCGCCCACCGCGTCGCAAACATCCCGCATGTGCTTGACGTTCCCGTCTATCCCCACCAGCCGGCCGGCTGAAGCGACGCCGTTTGGTGTCGCGAATTGAGAATAGGCCACCGATCGGTGGCGTGTCAAGGGCCGTGGGACGACGCGGTCACCCCCTGCCGCTCGACCCCCGGCACCTGGCAGGCGGGCGGCGTATAATGCTCCGCTTTGCCAAGGGAGGCGCAGCCGCCGCGATGACCGTGAACCTCGAGGGCCTCGCCCCGCGCTCGGTGCGCGAAGTGCTGCAGTGGATCGAGGACGGGAGGGTCTCCTCAGCCCAGGCCTTCCCCCTGATGCGGTCGGCGGATCTGCCGGGCGCGGCCGGGGGAGCGGGACGCCTGGCGGCCGGGGACGATGCGGACGTGCGCGCCATCCTGGGTGAGCTCGACGAACTGGTCGGGCTCGGGCGGGTGAAGGAGGTCGTGCGCGAGCTGCACGCCTTCGCCGAGATCCAGCGGCGGCGCGGCGACCTGGGCCTGCATACCGAGCCGCTCGCGCTGCACATGGTCTTCCGGGGCAACCCCGGAACCGGCAAGACGACCGTGGCGCGCATCCTGGGCCGCATGTTCAAGGCCATCGGCATCCTGTCCAAGGGCCACATGCTCGAGGTCGCCCGGGCGGACCTCGTGGGCGAGTACATCGGGCACACGGCCCAGAAGACGCGCGAGCACGTGCACCGAGCCCTGGGCGGCGTCCTCTTCATCGACGAGGCGTACGCGCTGGCCCGTGGCGGTGAGAAGGACTTCGGCAAAGAGGCCATCGACACGCTGGTCAAGGAGATGGAGGACCACCGCGACAGCCTGCTGCTGGTGCTGGCCGGGTACCGGACGGAGATGGACTGGTTTTTGCGGTCAAACCCCGGGCTGCGGTCCCGCTTCCCCATCCACATCGACTTTCCGGACTACGGAGTCGACGAGCTGCTGCGCATCGCCGACCGCATGGCCCTCGGCCGCCAGTACCAGCTTGGCGAGGAGGCCCGGGCGCGCATGCGTGAGCTGCTCAGCGCCGCCGGCCTGCAGGGCCGGCTGGGCGGCGGCAACGCCCGCCTCGTGCGCAACGTGGTTGAGCGGGCCATCCGCCGCCAGGCCGTCCGGCTGGTCCGCCAGGGCGCCACACGCCGCGAGGACCTGATGCTGCTTACCGGCGAGGACCTGGGGCGGGAGCTCGGCGCGTAGCGGCCCCCGCCACAAACGGCAGGCGGACTGCGAAGAACGGAACCGAGCAGGCCTGGGGCCCACGGGCGAACGCCCGGCCAGCCCCGGATTGGAAGTCCATGGTGTTTCTCGGGGTAAGCGGTCCATTCGACAGGATCGGCCTCCCTCACCAAAGGAACGCGGTCTTCATGCGTGGTATTTCGATGTATTTCCGGTGCCCCGGCGCTGGCGTCGGTGCCAGCGCGACCGGGTGCGAACCAGGCGCGTGACGGAGGGGGACGGGCTTCTGCAGGCGACAGGCGCGGCAAGGCGCTCTCTGACAGAGCGGGTGTACGTTGCGCTGAAGGGGCAGATCCTGCGCCGCGAGCTCGATCCGGGCACGCTGCTGACGGAGTCCCAGCTCGCCCAGGTCCATGGCGTCAGCAAGACGCCGGCGCGGGAGGCCCTGCGCCGCCTGCAGCAGGAGGGGCTGGTGGAACTCGTCCCGTACAGCGGCTACCTGGTCGGGCGCACCAGTGTGGAGCAGGCGCGGGACCTGGTTGAGGTACGGCGGATCCTCGAGGGGGAAGCCGCCTGCCTGGCGGCCGCGCGCCTGCGCGATGAGGACATCGCGCAGCTCCGCGCCCTCGGCCAGGTGATCTACCGCAGGGGCGAGCCGGACAGCTACGCCACCTTCTGCGTCGCGAACCGCGCCTTCCACGTGGCCATCGCCAAGGGCAGCCGAAACGCGCTGCTGGCGCAGATGGTCGGCGATGTCCTCGACCACCTGCAGATGGCGCTTTACCAGGACCTCTACGCGTCCGACCCCGCGCAGGTCGCGGCCGACCACGCCGCCGTCGTCGAGGCCCTGGCTGCCCGTGACAGCGCCGCGGCGCGCCGGGCGGTGCAGGCCGAGGTCGACCAGCTGCGGCACCGTCTGGTCCGCGGCGTGGAGACCCCCATCTGACCCACCGGATCTGCGGATCTGAGGGAGGGCTGCCCGTGCCGACTTACGACATCGTCATCCGCGGCGGCCTGGTCGCCGCCGCGACGGGTACCGCCGCCGCCGACGTGGGGATCCGGGGCGAGAAGATCGCCCAGATCGGCGGTGACATGGCGGGCGCGCGCGAGCTGGACGCCAGGGGCCGGCTGGTGCTGCCCGGCGCCGTCGACATCCACGTGCACCTGACCAGCCAGCCCGGCCGGCGCAACCCGTCCGGCCCAGCCTGGGTGGACGATATGACCAGTGGCTCCGCCGCGGCCTTCGCCGGCGGCATCACCACCCTCGGCAACATGACCTTCCTGGGGGAGGGCGAGCTGCCCCTGCAGGGCCTGGAGCGCGAGGGCGCGCTGGTGCGCGAGCTGGCCATGGCCGACTTCGTGCTCCACCCCGTGATCCGCCAGCCGGACGAGGCCACCCTGGCCCAGATCCCGCAGCTGCTGGACCACGGCTGCAACGACATCAAGTTCTTCATCTCCATGCCGGGCTTCGACCTGAACGTCGGCGGCTTCCTGGAGGCGACCGCCCGGGCCGGCGCGGCGGGCCTGATCACCATGATCCACTGCGAAGACCACGCCATCATGGCGCGGGCCGCCCGCGACCTGCTGGCGGCCGGCCGCACCGGCATGGAGCACTACCCGGAGAGCCGGCCCGTGGTCTCCGAGGTGGTCGCCACCGAGCGGGCCGTCGCCTTCGCCGCCGCCACCGGCGCCCCGGTCTACATCGTCCACCTCTCCAGCCAGGGCGCCCTTGACGTCTGCCGCCGCGCCCAGTCGGCGGGCCTGCCCGTGTACGTGGAGACGCGGCCGCTCTACCTCCACCTCACCCGCGAGCGCTTCTCGGAGCCGGACGGCGCCAAGTACGTGGGCCAGCCGCCCCTGCGCGAGGCGGCGGATGTCGAAGACCTCTGGCGGGGGCTCGCCCAGGGCGCCATCCACACCGTCTGCTCCGACCATGCCCCCTGGAGCCTGGCCGCCAAGCTCGACCCGGCCCTGACGGTGGCCAGCGTGCGGCCCGGCGTGGCCGACCTGGAGACGGAGTACCCGATGCTGTACTCCGAGGGGGTGCGGCGGGGCCGCATCTCGCTGGAGCGCTTCGTCGAGCTGACCTCGACGAACGTGGCCAAGCTGTTCGGCCTCTACCCGGCCAAGGGGTGCATCGCCGTCGGCTCGGATGCCGACATCGCCATCTGGGACCCTGAGCTGACGCGGCGGGTGGGCGCGCCCGCCTTCTCGCGCACGGACTACTCGGCCTACGATGGCTGGGAGGTCACGGGCTGGCCGCTCACCACGCTGCGCCGCGGCGAGGTCGTGTTCGACGGGGGCCGCGTGACGGCGCGGCCGGGCAGCGGCCGGGTGCTGCACCGCGGCCGCACCCGACCCCTCTGATGGCCACGGACCGGCGCGCGGAGCTCCGCGGCATCTTCGCCGAGGACGCGGAGCTGTACGACCGTGCCCGCCCTGGCTATCCCGAGGCCCTGTTCGACGACATCGCGGCCCTGGCCGACCTCCCGGCCGGCGCCCGGGTGCTGGAGATCGGGCCCGGCACGGGCCAGGCCACCCTGCCGATGGCCCGGCGCGGCCACCGCGTGACCGCCGTCGAGCTGGGGGAGTCGATGGCCGCCGTGGCGCGCCGCAACCTTGCCCCGTACCCGAACGCCAGCGTGCACACGGCCGCCTTTGAGGACTGGCCGCTCCCCGCGACGCCCTTCGACCTGGTCTTCGCCGCCACGGCCTTCCACTGGCTCGACCCCGATGTCCGCTGGCGCAAGGCCGCGGCCGCCCTCCGCCCCGGCGGCTCGCTCGCCGTCATCGAAACCGTCCACGTCGCGGCGGGTGACGTCGACTTCTTCGCGGCCTCGCAGGCCTGCTACGAGCGGTGGGATCCCGACACGCCACCGGGATTCAGATGCCCGGCGCCTGACGCGGTGTTGGACGACCCCGCTGAGATCGAGGCCACCGGCCTCTTCGCCCCGCCCGCCTTCGGTCGCTACCTGCGCGAGATCGCGTACACGCGCGCGCAGTATGTGGACGTCCTCAACACGTACTCCGGCCACCGCGCCCTGGAGCCGCGCCGGCGGGAGGGGCTGCTCACATGCATCGGCGAGCTGATCGACGGCCGCTTCCGCGGCAGCATCCGCAAGGGCTACCTGACGCGGCTGATGGTCGCGCGCCGGCGATGAGGCCAAGGCCGGCCCACCTCGGCCCCGGCTACGGGGCGCAGTTCCAGGACCGCAGCGTGGTGGAGGCCTACCGGCACCGCGGCGCCTTCCCGGAGGAAGTGTTCCTCGTGCTGCTGGGGCTGCTGGGCCCGGAGCAGCCGCGTGCCGTCCTGGACCTTGGCTGTGGCGGGGGCGAGATCGCCAGGGCCCTGGTGGCCGCGGTCGACCGCGTCGATGCCGTCGACATCTCGCCCGCGATGATCGAGGCCGGCCGGCGGCTTTCCGGCGGCGACCACCCGCACCTGCGCTGGATATGCGCCTCCGCCGAGACCGCACCCCTGGATCCGCCCTACGCCCTGATCGCGGCCGGTAACAGCCTGCACTGGATGGACTGGGATGCGCTGATGCCGCGCCTGGCCGGGGCGCTCACGGCGACCGGCACGCTGGCCATCGTCGGGGTGGGGAACGGCTCCACCCCCTGGGATGACGGCCTGCACGCCCTCATCGCGGCCTTTTCGACCAACCGCGACTTCCAGCCCTACGACCTGACGCACGAACTGACCGGGCGCGGCCTGTTCCGATTGGACGGCGTGCGGCGTGCGGACCCGGTTCCATACGCCCAGCCGGTGGGGGAGTACGTGGAGTCGTTCCACTCGCGCAACGGGTTCTCGCGCGAGCGCATGATGCCCGACGCGGCCGCGGAGTTCGACCAGCGCCTGGCGGACCTCGTCGCGCCCCACGCCCGCGATGGGCTCCTGCACCTGACCAGCACGGCGCAGATCACCTGGGGCCGGCCCCTGGCGCCATGGTGGACCAGCACCGCATCCTCGAGCGGACCGTCGCCGCCCTGACCGCCGACCCGGAGGTCGCCGGCCTCCACCTTTCGGGGTCGCTGGCCCACGGCACGCCCGACGGCTGGTCCGATCTCGACCTTTACATCGTGGCGGAGCACGACGTCGACCGGATGATCGCCCGCCAGCACACGCTGCGCGCGGGCGTGGCGGAGATCCTGACCGCCTTCCCCGCGACGCGCCTCGGCCATGGCGATTCCCGCCAGCTCATCGTCTTCTGCCGGGGGACCGAGGATCCCATCCACGTGGACGATCAGTACCGGGACCTCCGCGACCCGCGGCCGCGGGCGCGGGACGCGAATGTCCGCATCCTCCTCGGCAGGGCCGGGGACCTGGCGCGCTGACGGGGGGCCTGTCGCGCCGAGCGCGAGCCCCCGGCCCTCACGCCCGAGCGCCTGCAGTACTTTGAGGACCGCTTCTGGAGCTGGCGCTGGTACGCGCACGGCAAGATCGGGCGCGGCGAGCTGTGGGAGGCCCGTGAAGCGATCGAGGACCTGCGAAACCCATGTCCTGGCTCCGCTCGCGCACACGGGGGACCAGGTCCTGGAGGGCAACGGGCGCCTGGAGACCAAGCTGCCTTCTGAGGCGCGGCGGCTCCTCGCGGACACCGTCCCCACTGGGCACACCGCGCCTGATTACGCACGCGCCCTGCGCGCCCTCATCGGCGCCTACCGCCAGCTGTTCCCCGCGCCGGCCCCCGGCGTCTGCCTGGTCGATCGCGCGTACTTCGAGGACCGCATCCGCCACGATCCCCCGGCATAGCCATCCGCCGGGGGAATCCGCCGCGGCAGGCACGAGCGCGCGCCCAGCCCGACGCTGCCTGCTCGTCGGCCAGGCCAACGTGGGCAAGACGCTCTTTCTCTGCAACTTCGCCGCCTCGCTCGGCGCCCGCGCCGTCCAGCTGTTCGCCGTCACCTCCGACGGCAGCCGCGCCGCACAGGACCTGCCCCTGGCGCGCGCCCGCGAGATCCTGGTCAGCGACCGCCCCCACGCCACACTTGCCCTCCAGGGTGTGCAGATCCGGCTGGGCCGCGGCAAGGCGGACGAGGCCGTCCAGCTGCTCGATAGCGCGGGCCTCGCCGACCGCGTGCACCCGGACGGCGCCGTCCGCGCGGGAATGGCCCAGGCCCTGCGCGCCCTGCGCGAGGCCGATGCCGTGCTGCATATGGTCGACGCCGCCCTGGCCGGGGGGCCTGATCCGGCCGCCGCCGTGGGCGAGGTCGACCGCCAGATCGCCGCCTTCGCCGCCGCGCCCGGCCCGCTCCGCGGCCGGTACGCCGTGCTGGCCAACAAGACCGACCTGCCGCGCGCGGCCGCCGGCCTGCGCCGCGTGCGCGCCGCCTTCCCCGGGAGCCTGGTCATCCCCGTCTCCGCCCTCACGGGTGCCGGCTTCCGCGAGGTGAGGCTGTTTGTCGCCGACCGCATTTGAGACCCTCGGCGCCACCGCCGCCGTGGCCATCGCCGTGAAGCTGATGGACGACGGCCTCGACCGCGAGCGCGACCTGGCGGCCGGCTTCCCGAACTGGGCCGCGCCCCTGGGACGCGGCGCCCCGGCCTACGCCCTGCTGGCCCTGGCCGTCGCCTGCGCACTGTCGCCCGCATGCGCGGTGCCGCTGTTTCTGGCCGCTTACGCCATCGGCATGGGCCGGGGACACGAGCGCCAGCCGTCCGGCCTGCCCGGCTGGCTGGAGGGCGTGGTGGCGCTGGCGATCGCGGCGGCGTTCTTCGGGCTCGTTCGTGCCGCGGCTGCCGCCGCGGCGATTGCGGCAGTGCAAGCCACGGACGGCCTGTTGGACTGGCGCGCCGACGCGGGCTACCGGCCCCTGCCCCTGCCGGTCGCCCCGCTCGTGGCCCTTGCCGCGGCCGCGTGGGCCGCCGCCTTCGCCCTCAACCCCCTGCAGGCGGGTGCTGTCGCGGCCTGTGGCTGCGGCATCGCCCTCGCCACCCGCCATGCGAGGGCGTGACGTCGCGGCGCTCGGCGGCCGCCGCGCAGGGGCTCGTACCCCCGCGGCCGGCGACCGCCGCTTCGTCACAGGCACTCGCCAGGCGTGGGTTGGCGCCACCGCCATCAGCGGTCGCTGCCTCGCCGCGGGTGCCCGCCACGCACGGGTAGGCGCCACCGCGGTCGGCGACCGCCGCTTCGCCACCGGCGCCCGCCACGCACGGGTGGGCGCCACCGCGGTCGGCGACCGCCGCTTCGTCACAGGCACTCGCCACGCACGGGCGGGCAATACCGCCGTCGGGGGGAACTGCTTCGTCACCACGCCCCGCCACGTGGAGGCTGACGCCACGGTCGTAAGCGGCCGCCGCTTCGCCACCGGCACTCGCCAGGCATGGGTTGGCGCCACCGCCATCAGCGGCCGCTGCTTCGCCACCGGCGCCCGCCGCGCGCGGGCCGGGCTGGCCACCCCGCGGGCGGCCATTCGCCATGTGGGCGCTTGAGGGCTGGCTGACGGCGGCCGCGGCGGCGGCCGCCACCGGAGCAGCGGCCTTTGCGGCCGGGGGGCGGCGCGGGTGGCAGGGCGGCCTGCAACGCGGCACGGCCGAGGCGACCCTCGTCCTCCGCGAGCGGGCGCTGTCCCAGGTCGCCTGCCCCGCCTGCGGCGCCAAACTGCCAGGTGCGGAGGCGCCCGCCAACCCTCATCCTGGGAGTGAGGGGGGAGCGCGTGTGCGCGGACCCAGCTATGAGCCCCTGACGCCGCTGACCCTGCTGGAGCGAACGGCGGACGTCTACCCCGAGCGGCTGGCGGTCGTCAGCGGCGAGGCCCGCTATGACTACGCAGCGCTGCGGGCGCGGGTCCACCGGCTGGCGCGCGCCCTCCGGGTGGCGGGGGTCGGCGACGGCGACCGGGTGGCGGTCCTCTGCCCCAACAGCCCGCCGATCCTGGAGGCCCACTTCGGGGTACCGCTGGCCGGGGCGCTGCTCGTGGCCATCAACACGCGGCTCAACGGGCGCGAGGTGCGCCAGATCCTCGAGCACGCCGGCGCGCGCCTGCTCATCGCCGACCCAGGGCTCTGGCGTGAGGTGGCCGCCGAGTGCGCCGGGCTGCCCGAGTTGCGCGAGGTCGTGCTGGACTACGAGGCGTTCATCGCGGGGGTGGCGGAAGGGCGCGAGCCGCTGCCGGATGTGGACGAGCGCGGGCCCATCAGCATCAACTACACCAGCGGCAC
>DAHVAF010000328.1 GCA_027314765.1 Clostridia bacterium
TTCTTCTAGGTCCGGGATGCTGTAGCGAGGGGCACAGGCCCCGATGACCGAGAGCCCGGAAGCGGAGACGGTGCGCAGGTTACCAGATGTCAAACAATAACCTGACCCGATCCGATCAGATTATTGTTTGCCGGGCTCTAACGCCCCAGCGCGCCCAGCAGGCGTTGCGCGCCGCGACGCGCGTGCCCCCGGCCTGCACCAGCCGGTCGGCGACGGCCTGCTCCACAGGCCCGTCGAGATACACGACGAGCAGATCTTCCTCCGTGGGCCGCGGGGCGACGGCCGGGTCGTCATCGGCGACGACCTCCAGGTGCCAGGCGGCGTCCCGCCAGCCCAGCATGAGCAGGTGGTGACCGCCCTCCGGGCTCGGCGCGACGCGCTCGAGCACGTCAAGACCCAGCCCCTGCACCCAGAACCGCTCGGCGGCGGCAAGATCGCGGCACGGCCGCGCGATGCGCAGGCGGCAAGACGCGTGGGGCAGCATCCGGACAGCCCTCCCGGCGACCGGCGTTCGCCGGCCGCCGGGAGGGGCCCTGGGCTATGCCGCCGGTTTCGGGGCGGTCATGCGGAAGTACACGTCGATCACGGGGTCCAGCCAGCCGCGCAGCTCCAGCCAGTAGAGCCGCGCAAAGGCCATCTTCATGAAGTGCTTCCACCGGGTCGGCGGCGACTTCACGACGGGCGCCGTGTACGAGCCAATCACGAACGTCCCGCGGCCGTGGCCCATGTCGAACGGGCAGTGGGTGCGCCCCTCGAACACGGCCGGGCGCCCAGCCAGGGCCGCCGCCACCGCCTTTGCCTCCAGGTGGGCGCCGACGCCCGACTTGGAGGTGGGCAGGTTCGTCCCGTCGCCGATGGCGAAGGCGTTTTCCACGCCCTTCACCCGCAGGGTGAGCCGGTCGGTCACCACCAGGCGGCTCGCATCCAGCACTTCGGCCGGCTTGTAGGCGATGTCCGCGCCGATGAACGGCGGGATGACGATGGGCAGGTCGCAGGTGATCTGGTCGCCCTCGATCGAGTGGAGGGTCCGCGTCGCGGGGTCGATGCGGTCGAGGTCGAAGAACGGCATGACCTCGATCCCGCGTGCCGCCAGGATCGGCGCCACGATCTCGTCCATGGGCTTGGCGGGGTAGGCGCGCGGGTAGGGTGTGAAGTACACGATGCGCGTCTTGTCGCGCAGGCCGCGGCTCCGGACCAGCTCCTCGATCAGCAGCACCCCCTCGAGGGGGGAGGGCGGGCACTTGCAGACGGGAGAGGCCTGCCCGAGGGCGATCGTGCCGCCGCGGAAGCCGTCCAGTTGCCGCCACAGCTTCTGCGCCTGGTCGGTGGTCGAGTGGTAGTCCCCGATTTCCGCGTTCACCTCGGCCAGGCCGGGGATCTGGCCGGGGTCCGTCAGGATCCCGGTGGCCAGGACCACCTCGTCGTACGGGAGGCGCTCGCCGCCGGCCGTCGTCACGCTCTGGGCGGTGAGGTCGACCGCCGTCACCGCGTCCTGGATGAACTGGACGTGTGATGACAGAAGTCCGCGCTCCCCACGGGCGATGGACGCCGGCGCGCCCCGCATTGCCACGTAGAGCAGCGCCGGCTGGAACATGTGGCTGGCCGACGCGCTGACCACGGTCACCTCGAAGGCGTGGGGGTCCAGGTCGTTGGCCAGGATGGTGCCTCCGCTGCCGCCGCCGACGATCACCACACGCTTAGCCATGGCTCATCGCTTCACAATCCGCAGGACCACGACGATCTTGCCGTCCTGGTCCTCCATCGAGACGATCTCGTTGCCGGTCTTGGCGGCCCAGGCGCGCACGTCGGGCCTCACGCCGGGGTCGGTGGCCCACAGCTCGATGACGTCGCCCACCTTGGCGCGCCGGTAGGCCAGCGCCAGGTCGGTGATGGGGCCCGGGCACGTGGAGCCGCGGGAATCGACGAGCGTGTGCGGCACGGTGGCTATGTCCATGATGGTCACCTCGAAGGGGTTCAGATGAAGAACGTTTCGCCGCCGGCGGCCGTTTCGAGGAAGGTCGCGGCGCCGACGAGATCGTCGACCAGGTCGCCGTAGTCCTCCAGCTTGAGGCCCATGACCTCGCTCATCATCGAGCAGGCGTGGACGCGGGCACCCATCTCCTTGGCCTGCCAGAGCATCTGCTCCCACGAGGCGACCTTCGCGGCCTGCATGCCCTGCGCCAGGGCCGGCGCCATCGCCGCGAACTCGGCTGGGAAGGGCAGCTCGTGGTGCACCTTGGTGAAGGCCTGCAGCGCAAATCCGGTCACGAAGATCTCGACATCCATCCCCATCGCGGCCGCAGCCTCGGTGAGGACGCCCAGGGGGATGAATTTGTCGGCCGTGCCGCTGAACATGATGATCGAGATCCTGTTGGTCGTGGGCCTGGTGGCCGCCTGCGCCTCGGCGGCGGCCGGCGTGGTCTTGCTCACGGCGATCTCCTCCTCTGACCTCCCTGGATCTGGACTCCCTGGACCTGGACTCTTTGGATCCACTGCAGGGTGGCTCCACCCCGAGTATGGTGCAGCGTGGACAGGCCCCCCAGGGCCGGTGGGCCCGACTTGGGCCCGGCGGCCGGCCCTGAGGGGCGGCGCGATCGGCGGACGTGCAGACCTTGAATGGGGGCCGTCCGGGGTGGGGGATTCCCGAGGGGGCGGCTGGACCGTGCGGGCTG
>DAHVAF010000333.1 GCA_027314765.1 Clostridia bacterium
GCGGTCGTTGCGCTCGGTGTCCATGAGCGTGAGGAGCTGGGCTTCCGCCGACTCTGCGGAGAAGCCCGAGGGCAGCAGAATTGGCGCCAGACCCTCCGCCTGACGGCCGGCGTTGATGGCGTTCAGATAATCCTGGGCGACGGCGGGCGTCTGCCAGCTGACGCTGCCGTTGATCACCGCACAGGGTCCGCCGACCACCTGGCCGCCGCTCAGCATGCACTGCACGCCCGCGAGCGGATCCGGAATGTTGGCCGTGGGGTCGGCGGCGAAGACGAGGGGCCCGGAGGCAAGAACGGCGGCCGCGGCGAAGATCGCGGCGGCACGGTACCGGATCGGCACGGGCGCACCTCCAATGTGCGATATCCGAACGTTCTGCTTCCGTTCGTTTGATTTTCGCACGGAGGGGACAGCCTGTGGGGGTCGGCCGGGAAAGGCCCGTGTTACAATGCCGTTACGGTGGGGGCCCGTAGCTCAGTGGTTAGAGCGGGGGACTCATAATCCTCGGGTCGCAGGTCCGAATCCTGCCGGGCCCACCAAGCGGAAGTAGCGCAAGAGGCCGCAGCCGGTGAGGCTGCGGCCTCTCGGCTTGATCCCGTGCTGCACGAGCAGGACTTCGACGAGAACGTTGGGTTGGAACCTCTCGGCATGACTGCCAGCCCTCCCGCCGTGGCCGCCACGAATCTGGCTTGACCGCCTGAGGCGTCCGCTTGCCCGACTCCCCGAGCGCCAACGCGCCGGGACCTCCCGGTCACCGCGCAGGAGACCACCTGCGCCGTGCCCAAAGCAACCGGGGGAGGTGACTCCAGGTGCCGGATGAGGAGACCCCCGGCTATTTGCGCGAGCCCAGCATCGCGGGCGATCAGATCGTCTTCGTCGCCGAGGACGATCTCTGGACGGTGTCTGCCGGCGGCGGCACGGCGCGCAGGTTGACGACGGCCCTTTCGAGCGTGAGCCTGCCGTGGCTCTCGCCCGACGGCGGCCTGATCGCGTTCGTCGCGCGGGAGGAGGGTCCGGCTGAGGTCTACGTCACGGCCGCGGGCGGAGGCGCGCCCCGTCAGCTGACGCACCTGGGAGCCAGCACCGCCACCAGCGGGTGGCGCCCCGACGGCATGGTCGTCTTCACCAGCGACGTGCAGAGCCCGTTTCCCGGCGGGCGCGAGCATGAGGGCTACGTGGTCTCACCTGACGGGGGCGAGCCGCAGCGCCTGCCCTGGGGGCCCGCGCAGCGGGTGGCGTTCGGTCCCGGCGGCCGCGTGGTCGTCGGGCGCAACGTGGCCGATCCCGCACGCTGGAAGCGGTACCGCGGCGGCACCGCCGGCGAGTTCTGGGTCGACGGATCGGGCGATGGCCAGTTCGTGCACTGGACAGGTCCGCGGGGCAACCTGGCCAGCCCCATGTGGATCGGCGAGCGCGTGTACTTCCTGTCCGACCACGAGGGGATCGGCAACCTGTACTCCTGCCGTGCGGATGGCGCCGACCTGCGCCGGCACACCGACCACGCGGACTTCTACGCGCGCAACGCCCAGTCCGACGGGCGCCGCATCGTCTACCACGCGGGCGGCGACCTGTACCTATATGATCCTGGCATCGAGCGCAGCGCACGCCTCACCGTTGAGCTGCGCAGCCAGCGCGCCCAGCGATCCCGCCGCTTCGTCGAAGCCGGGCCGTTTCTGGACGGGTACGATCTCCACCCCGAGGGGCACTCGCTGGTGATCACCACGCGGGGGCACGCGAACACGCTCGGCAACTGGGAGGGGCCCGTGCTTCCGGTTGGCCTGGCACACGGCGTGCGCTACCGGCTGGCCCGCTGGCTGCCCGGCGGTGGCCGCGTGGTGGCCGTGGCGGATCAGGGCGGCGAGGAGGCCCTGGAGGTGCACGCGGCGGGACTGCCGGATTCGGGCGAGCCGGGCCTGGCCGGACCGCCGCTTGCACGCCTGGAGGGCATCGATCTGGGCCGGGCCGTGGACATGGCGGTGTGCCCGGTCGGAGAGCGCGTCGCGGTTGCCAACCACCGGGGCGAGGTCCTTGCCATCGACCTGAGCGGGGGCGCCAGCACGGTGGTTGAGCGCAACGCCTTCGGACGTATCGCGGGCCTGAGCTGGTCGCCGGACGGCCGCTGGCTCTGCTATGCGGCGGCGGTGTCGCGCAACACGACGGCCCTGCGCCTCTGGCGGGCTCCGGACGCGGGCGGGCAGGAGCAGACTGCCCCCACCGCGCCCGTGACGATCACGCGACCCGTCCTCCACGATGTCGGGCCGGCCTTCGACCCTGAGGGGAAGTACCTCTACTTCCTCTCGTACCGGACCTTCGATCCCGTCTATGACAACCTCCAGTTCGACCTCGGCTTCCCGCGCGGGGTGCGGCCGTACCTGATCACGCTGCAGGCGGACGCGCCATCTCCGCTGCTCCCGGCGCCCCGTCCCCTGGCCGGGGAGTCCAAGGCGGCAGGTGAGGAGTCAGGGGGCGACGCCTCGCCCAAACCTGTGCACATCGACCTCGATGGGATCGAGGAGCGGGCACTGGCGCTTCCCGTCCCTGAAGGCCGCTACCGGGCCGTGGCCGGCATGCCGGGCAAGGTGCTGTTCCTGGCCTGGCCGGTCGAGGGCAGCCTCAGGGACGACTTTCTCGCGGTACGGCCGCTGGCCAAAGGAAGCATCGAGTCGTACGACCTGACGGAGCTGCGGCAGGAAACGCTGATCGAAGGCGTCACCGACTTCGCCCTGACGGCCGACGGCCGGACCCTCGCTTACCGGGCTGAGGACCGGCTGCGCGTCCTGGCTGCGGGCAAGAAGCCCGAGGAGGGCAAGGACGCCGACAAGGCGGGGCGCAAGAGCGGCTGGATCGATCTCGGGCGGGTCCGCGTCGCGGTCGATCCCGCCCAGGAGTGGGCGCAGATGCTTCGCGAGGCCTGGCGCCTGCAGCGCGACAACTTCTGGACCGCGGACATGTCGGGCGTGGACTGGGCGGCGGTCTGGGAGCGGTACAGCCGGCTGCTGCCGCGCATCGCCACGCGCGGCGAGCTCTCCGACCTCATGTGGGAGATGCAGGGCGAGCTGGGAACCTCGCACGCCTATGAGATGGGCGGCGACTACCGGCAGGGGCCGAAGTACGGGCGCGGCTTTCTGGGCGCCGACCTGCGCTGGGATGGCGCGGCCGGCGGCTACCGCATCGCGCGCCTGGTCAGGGGCGACGGGTGGGCTCCTGGGCTCGATTCGCCGCTGCGCGCACCCGGCGTGCGCGTGGCGGAGGGCGACGTCATCCTCGCCGTGGACGGCCGGCCGGTCGCCGAGCGCGTGCCCGTCGGCGAGCTGCTCGTCGGCAAGGGCGGCGCGGAAGTGGCGGTGACGGTCACCACACGCGAAGGACGGCGGACCGTGGTCATCAAGGCGCTCGCCAATGAGCATCCCGCCCGCTACCGCGCGTGGGTCGACGCCAACCGCGCCCTCGTGCACCAGCAGAGCGGCGGCCGCCTTGGCTACATCCACATCCCGGACATGGGCCCGCGCGGCTACGCCGAGTTCCACCGCGCCTGGCTTCCGGAATCGGAGCGCGACGGCCTGGTGGTCGACGTGCGCCACAACGGGGGCGGCCACGTGTCGCAGCTCATCCTCGAGAAGCTGGCCCGGCGCCCGGTCGGGTATGACGTGTCGCGCTGGGGACGTCCGGAGCCCTACCCGGCCCAGGCGGTTGCCGGGCCGCTGGTGGCGCTGACCGACGAAAAGGCCGGCAGCGACGGGGACATCTTCAGCCACTGCTTCAAGCTGATGCAGCTCGG
>DAHVAF010000344.1 GCA_027314765.1 Clostridia bacterium
GCCATCGGCGACCGCCTGGTCACCCGCATGGCTCCAAACACGCCCCGCCTGCGCCCCGACCAGGAGTGGCTGCACTGGCTCTCGTTCGCCCTGCCGCTGGCGCTGGCGCAGGCCACTCTGCTCGCCCTCGGCGTCTCGGCGGTGCTGACGGCCGCGGCCGCCTTCCCGTGCGCGCTCTACGTCGTCGATATCGGCTGGCTGCGGTCCGAGATGCCGCTGCAGCCCGATGCGGACTCGCTGGGCCGGCGCCTCGCGGCCTGGCCCTAACGGGGGCGGCGGGCCAGCAGGCTGAAACTCAGCGGCATGCGGGGCGTCCCCGCCGGGCAGGTCCACTCGCCCGGCGCGGCGGGCACCAGCCAGGCGAAGCGCCGCCACGTCGTCCAGTCGTGCTCCGCCAGCCACTCCAGCTGCAGGCCGTGCCGGATCAGCGCCGTGACGATCTCGCCGATGCTATGGTTCCATTGGTAGGTGCGGCCGTGGGCAACCCGGCCGTCTCCGTCCGTGTAGGTGACGTCGGCGTCACAGACCTCCGGCGCCGCCTCCTCGAAGTAGGAGCCGGCGAAGACGGCCTCCTCCTCGGCCAGGGCGTCGGCCAGGGGGTGCCCGTCGTGCAGGAAGAACCGCCCCCCGGGCGCCACCAGAGCACCCGCCTGGGCTGCCCAGCCGTCCACGCTCGGCAGCCAGCAGAGGCTCCCGAGGCTCCCGTAC
Organism: Clostridia bacterium; assembly: GCA_027314765.1. GTDB lineage: Bacteria > Bacillota > Sulfobacillia > RBS10-35 > JAJYVM01 > JAJYVM01. Next base: position 709 of record DAHVAF010000344.1, read on the forward strand.
ACGACATCGAAGGTCGCGCCCCCCAGGGCCTGCACGGCCCGGTGGACGTCGGCGCAGACGAAGGTCGCCCGGTCCGCCAGCCCGGCGCGTTCCGCCAGATCTCGGGCGGCCGCCACCGCCGCGGGCGAGAAGTCCAGCCCGGTCACGATCGCCCCGGCCCGGGCCCAGGCCAGGGTCTCCAGGCCGATGTGGCACTGCAGGTGGAGCAGGTGGAGCCCAGCCACATCCCCAAGGGCGGCCGCCTCGCGCGGGCGCGGCCCCCGGCCCTGCCGCAGCCAGCCCTCGACGTCATAATCGCGCGAGGCGAGGTGGATGGGCGTGCGGTCGTCCCAGTTGGCACGATTCGCCGCCAGCCAGCCGTTCCCGACCCGTGCCGGATCTCCCCGGGCCATGTTGTCGCCCAAGCCATGCCGCCTCCGTCCGCGGACGCTGGGCGGCGGGCCGACGGCCCGCCGCGCGCAAGGTCAATATTTCCAGATTCCAGCCCGATGGAGAAGTGGGAGGGCAAGGGGTGCGGATCGCCCCGCTCACGGAGCGGGTGGTCGGCGAGCGGCTCGGGCACGCGATCCATGATCGCCGCGGGCGCGTCCTGCTGGCGGCCGGGGTCACGCTCACACCGCGCTTTGTCAGCATTCTCAGCCGGCGCGGGTACCTCTCCGTCCCCCTGCACGACCCCCTGGCGCCCGACGCGGTGCCCGTCGATGTCATCCGCGACGAGGTGCGCCAGAACGCGACGGCGGCGATGCGCAACGTCCTCCGGGAGGCCGGGCAGGCGGGCAAGGTCGCGACCGGGGCGCTGCAGCGCGTGGTGGACGAGATCCTGGCCGACATGGCGGGAAATCCCGACCTCGCCTACAACGTGACCTGCCTGCGCAGCCTGCGCGAGTACACCTTCTTCCACTCCGTGAACGTGTGCGTGTACACCCTGACCGTGGCGGCGCCGCTGGCTCTGGGGCGCGACCAGCTGCGCGACCTGGGCGTCGGCGCCCTCCTGCACGATATCGGCAAGATCTACTACCTCGACCTGGTCAACAGGCGGGGAACGCTCACGCCCGACGAGCAGGCCGTGATCCAGCAGCACACGCAGGACGGCTACGACCTGCTGCGGCGCCAGGCCGGCATCAACCTGCTGTCCGCCCACGTGGCCTATCAGCACCACGAGCGCCTGGACGGCTCCGGCTACCCGCGCGGGCGCCGGGGCGAGCAGGTCCACCCCTGGGCCCAGGCGGCGGCGGTCGCGGACGTGTACGACACCATCACGGCCGACCGCACCTACGGCAAGGCGGTGCCGCCGCACGCGGCGATGGCGGAGGTCTGGCGGCAGGCGGAGGCCGGGCAGCTCAACCGCCAGTTCGTGCGCCAGCTGATGCTGCGCGTGGCGGCCTACCCCGAGGGGACGATCCTGGCCCTGGAGTCGGGGGAGATCGCCGTGGTGGTGGGCCAGAGCCGGCTCGGGGGCGACCGGCCGCGCGTGCGGGTGGTGGCGGATGACCGCCTCGGCCTGGCGCCCGGCGAGGAGCGCACCGTCGACGGCGGCGGGCCGGAAAGCACGGTGCGCCGCGTCCTGGCGGACTACCCACCGCGCCTGCGGCGGCAGATGCGCGAGCTCGCCGTCCGCTGAGCCGCCGCCTCTTTCCCTACTTGGCCTCCTGCAGGACCTGCCAGACCTTCTGATCGCCCTCGCCCAGCGCCCAGATGGCGATGCCGCGCAGGTGGTCGGCCACCACCAGGTCGATGCGCTGCTTGACCGTCGCGCTGTCCTGGTACCAGACGATGCGCGGCGTGCCGCTGGCGTCCGTGTACCGGAAGAAGGGGTTCTGGCTCACCGGGTCGACCCTGACCGTCGCCTTCTGGCGGGCGGCCAGCTGGCGGATGTAGGTCAGGGGGTACTCGGCCGCGTTCGTGCTGCCCACCGGCCAGTCGTAGCCGTAGACGCCGGCCGCGACGACGATCTTGCTGGCGGGCAGGATGCCGCGGAAGTACGCGATGTTCTGCTTCACCCAGGGCATGGGCGACACGGGGCCGGCCGGGCCGCCGGACGAGTGGTTGTCGTACAGCATGACGACCTCATAGTCCACATACCGGGCCAGCGCCTGGTAATCGTAGACGCCGTTGATCGACGCCGGGACGCCGACCTTGGGGAAGACGGAGATCGACAGGGCCACCGACGGCGGCAGCGCCTTGCGCAGGCCGGCGATGAACGCCGTCAGGTCGCTGCGCAGGCTCTGCGGCAGCAGCTCGAAGTCGATGTGGATCTCCTGGTAGCCGTTGGCGCGCGCGATGGCCACGACGTTCTTGGCGGCCGTGGCGCGGACGGCGGACGTGCGCAGCATGTCGGAGCCGAGGTTGTTGATCAGCACCCCCATGCGCATGCCGTGGCTCTTCACGTACTTGATGACTTCCTGACGCGGGGGGCCGGCCGGCTCGCGCAGCCCGCCGCTGCCGTCCATGCTGTACCAGTAGGCCAGCACGGTGTCGACCACCCGCGGGTGCTGCACCAGGGACGGGAACGAGTCGGTGAAGATGCGGCTCCAGCCGTTCTCGAAGTAGCCGATGATGTCGGGGCCGGGCGCCGGCTGCAGGCGCCGCGGCGAGTTGGCGCGCCCGCCGATGACGACGGCGAGCACGACGGCGGCGGCCGCGATGGCGCCGAGCGCGGCGGGGCCCTGCCAGCGCCGGGGCGGGCCGAACGCCGCCGCCATGCGCCGCGCCGCTCCATCAAGCCTCGCGCGGAAGCGGGCACGCATGCGGTCGGAAATGAGCCGGCGCCCACGGTCGTCAGGCGGCTGTTCCATGGGCGCTAGTATGCGGTGCCGCCGCCCTGGCGATTTGCCGTGTGGCGGTGGCGCGGGAAAACGGCGCGCGCAAAGCGGTAGAGTGAAGGGGCGGGCGAGGTGCCAGGCCGCGGCTGCGCCAAGGCAGTGGCGCTGGAGCACCGGCCAGGGAGTGGCGCAGGCCCGGCACAAATGCGTCCCGCTGCACTGGGGAGGCGTGTTTGGGGTGAGCGGCGACGATGTGGTGGTGGTGGCCGGGGCGCGCACGCCCTTCGGCCGGTTCCTCGGGTCCCTGGCCCCGCTGACGGCGACGGAGCTGGGCGGGCGCGCCATCGCCGCGGCCCTTGAGCGCGCGGCGGTGCCTGGCGCCGAGGTGGACTACGCCTTCGTGGGCATGGTCGTGCAGGCGGGCGCCGGCCAGATCCCGTCGCGGCAGGCGACGCTGGCCGCGGGCCTGCCCGTGGCCGTCCCCTCCGACACGATCAACAAGGTCTGCGCATCCGGGCTGCGCGCGGCCAACCTTGGCACCCTGTACCTTCGCCAGGGCGAGGGGCGCGTGGTCGTGGCCGGCGGGATGGAGAGCATGTCCAACGCGCCCTTTCTGCTCAGCGCGGATGCGCGGCGGGGGCTGAAGACGGGCGACCGCGCCCTCATCGACGCCGTCGTCCACGACGGGCTCACCTGCGCCTTCGGCCACTGCCACATGGGCGTCTACGGGAGCGAGGTCGCGCGCGAGTACGGGATCGAGCGCGCCGCGCAGGACGAGTGGGCGCTCCGGAGCCACCAGCGTGCTGCCGGGGCGACCGACGCCGGGCGCTTCGCCGAGGAGATCGTGCCTGTGGAGGTCACGGTCCGGCGCAACGCAACCCCGCAGGTAGTCACTTCCGATGACGGGATCCGCCGCGACACATCGCTGGAGCGCCTGGCGGCGCTCCCACCGGCCTTTTCAGCCGACGGGACGGTGACGGCGGGGAACGCGCCGGGGCTGAGCGACGGGGCGGCCGCGGTGGTGCTGATGACGGCCGATGAGGCGCGCCGGCGCGGGGCCGCCGTCCTCGGGCGGATTGTCGCCTTCGGCTCGGCATCGGCCGAGCCGCGCTACCTCCACACGGTGCCGTGGCTGGCGGCCGAGCGCGCCCTGCAGCGGGCCGGCGTGGCCAAGGGCGACGTGGCCCTCTGGGAGATCAATGAGGCGTTCGCCGCCGTGACGCTGACGTCCGTGAAGCTTGGCGGCATCGACCCGGAGCGCGTGAATGTCAACGGCGGCGCCGTCGCCCTCGGCCACCCCGTCGGCGCCAGCGGCGCGCGGCTGCTGCTGACGCTCCTTTACGAGCTGCGGCGCCGGGGCGGCGGCTACGGTGTCGCCTCCCTCTGCTCGGGCGGCGGCCAGGGCGAGGCGACCGTGGTGGCCGTGGATTGATGCCGAGACGGGGGGCGTTGGGCGATGGATGAGGAGCGCACGGGTTCCTCCCGCGCGATTGCGGGGTCAGACGAGCGGGTCCTGGTTCTGGGCGCGGGACAGATGGGCGGCGGGATCGCGCAGGTGGCGGCCCTGGCCGGCTACCGCGTCACGATGTGCGATGTCAGCCAGGCCGTTCTGGACCGGGGGCTGGCGGCGATCCGGCGCAGCCTGGAGCGGATGGCGGCCCGCGGCCCGCTGACGGCGGCCGACGCGGACGCGGCCATCGGGCGGATCGCCCCAAGCACGGACCCCGCGGCCGGCAAGGACGCCTTCCTGGCCATCGAGGCCGTCGTGGAAGACGTAACTACCAAAGTGGATCTGTGGCGTCGACTGGACGGTATCCTGGCGCCGGAGGCCCTGCGCGCTTCCAACACCTCGTCCATCTCCATCACGCGCCTGGCGGCGGCCACGTCTCAGCCCGAGCGGTTCATCGGCATGCACTTCTTCAACCCGGTGGCGGTGATGAAGCTGTGCGAGCTGACCCGGGGCATGGCGACCTCGGATGCGACGTATGCCGCCGTGCGGGCCGCCGCGGAGCGCATGGGCAAGACCACGGTCGAGGCCCGCGACTATCCCGGCTTCGTGGCCAACCGCATCCTGATGCCGCTGATCAATGAGGCGGTATACGCGCTGATGGAGGGCGTGGCCTCGGCGGCGGACATCGACCAGGTGGCCAAGCTCGGGCTCAACCACCCGATGGGGCCGCTGGCGCTTGCCGACCTCATCGGCCTCGACACGTGCCTCTTTGTGATGGAGGTCCTGCACCGCGACCTCGGCGACCCGAAGTTCCGGCCCTGCCCGCTGCTGCGCAAGTATGTGGAGGCGGGATGGCTGGGACGCAAGTCTGGACGGGGTTTCTTCGCGTACGGGACGTAAGGCGCGATACATCGCGATCGCCCTGGGGCGGGCGGACGGCGGGGACGGCGGTGGTCCCAACGGGCACCCCAGAGGTGCGCCGGACGGACCGCCAAGGGAGGCGGAACGGACGTGGCTCGGGTCCCCGCCCGGGCCGCATTCTTGGGTCGGACGGGGCGCGCCTCGCATCGTGGCGCAATGCGTCCGATAAGACACTGGCGGCAGCGGCCCCGCGGGCCTTCCCGAGGCAGGGGACCGGTGGCATGGCCCGAAACCCTTCGCTCGGGCGGATCTTGTCAGGTTGCGCAGCGTCAGGGGAGGACTGAGGCGGCTTGTACTTCGCGGTTCCCCGGGAGCGGATCGAGGGCGAGCGGCGGGTGGCCCTCGTCCCGGACGGCGTCAGGGCGCTGGTGGGGCTCGGGCACAAGGTGGGGATCCAGGCCGACGCCGGCACGGCCTCGGGCGCCACGGACGATGACTACGCCGCGGCAGGCGCCGACGTGGTCGCGGCGGCGGAGGACCTCTTCGGGCGGGCCGACGCCGTGGTGAAGGTCCGCGCGCCAGCCGGTGAAGAGTCGAGCCTCCTGCGGTCGGGCGTGGTGCTGGTGGCGCTGCTGGCGCCGCTGGCCGCGCCGGATCTGGCGGAGCGCCTGGCCGGACAGGGTATCATGGCCTTCAGCCTCGACGCGGTTCCCCGCATCGCGCGGGCCCAGTCCATGGACGTCCTCAGCTCGATGAGCAACGTGGGCGGCTACCGCGCCGCCCTGGCCGGCGCCGTCCAGTGCGGCCGGTTCTTTCCTCTGATGATGACCGCCGCCGGCACGATCCCGCCCGCCAAGGTGCTGATCGTCGGGGCGGGCGTGGCCGGGCTGCAGGCCATCGCCACGGACCGCCGCCTGGGTGCCGTGGTCCAGGCGTTTGACACGCGCGAGGCGACGCGGCAGCAGGTCGAGAGCCTCGGCGCAAGCTTCCTCACGCTGCCCCTCCCGGCGGGCGTCGCCGAGGAGGCCGGCGGCTACGCGCGCCGGCTGGCCTCCGAGGAGGAGGCCCTGGAGCGCGAGCTGCTCGCCGACCCCGTGCGCCAAGCCGACGTCGTCATCACCACGGCCCTGGTGCCGGGGGGCCACGCGCCCGTGCTCATCACGGCCGAGATGGTGGCCGCCATGCACCCGGGCGCGGTGATCGTCGACATGGCCGCCGAGGCGGGCGGCAACACGGCCCTGACCGTGCCCGGCCAGCAGGCCGTGGTGAACGGCGTGATCATCGACGGGACCCTGAACTGGCCCTCCGAGATGCCGCAGGCATCCAGCCGCCTCTTCTCGCGCAATGTGGTGACCTTTTTGCGCCACCTGCTGGACTCCGGACTCGCCGACGGCACGGTGGCGGAGTCGACGGACGAGATCGTGCGCGGCACCCTGATCACCCACGGCGGCAGCGTGGTGCACGGGGCGACCCTGGAGCGCCTGGCCCGGCACGCCGGCGGGGACTGAGTCCGGCCCGAGTCCGAGGAGGAGTTGTGGTGAGCATCGACCCGCTGCAGCTGGTATTCGTCTTTGTGCTGGCCGGATTTGTGGGCTTTCAGCTGATCTCCCGCGTCCCGCCGGTGCTGCACACCCCGCTGATGTCGGCGACCAACGCCATCCACGGCATCGTGTTCGTGGCCGCCATCGTGGCGGCCAGCTCGGCGCCGGGCCCCCTGACGTTCGGCCTCGCCCTGGCCGCGACGTTCCTCGGCGCGGCCAACGTGGTCGGTGGGTTCGTGGTGACCGACCGCATGCTGGAGATGTTCCACACGGGGCCGGCCGCCGGGGGGCAGGATCACCGTGGTTGAGCTGCGCGAAGCCGTCGACATCGTGGCCGCCGTCCTGTATATCGTCGGGGTCATGCGCCTGCGCACCCCCGCGACCGCCCGCTCCGGCAACCTCATCGCCGCCGTGGGCATGGTCCTTGTGCTCGCCGTCACCTGGATCGGGCAGCCGGCGAGCAACCTGCTGCTGATCGTGATCGTGGCCGCCGCCGGCGCGGCGGTGGGGATCTGGGCCGGGCGCGGCGTCGCCGTCACCGCGATGCCGCAGATGGTCGCCCTGCTGAACGGCATGGGCGGTGGCGCCGCGGCCCTGGTGGCGCTCGAGCAGGTGCTGGCGGCCACCGCGGGCGGTGCCGGGGCGCCGGTCGGTCTCTCGCTGCCGGCCGTCTTCACGGTCCTCTGCGGCGCCTTCAGCCTGGGCGGCAGCGCCATCGCCTTCCTGAAGCTGCAGGAGCTGATGACCGGCCGGCCCATCACCTTCGGCGGCCAGCACGTCGTCAACGCGCTGGTGCTGCTGGTGCTGGCCGTGGCGGGCGTATGGGCCATCGCCCTCGGGACCGGGGCCGCCGACGGCCTGGTCGTGGCGGTGGCCGTCGGCGGGGCCCTGCTCGGTGTTCTGGTCGTCCTGCCTGTCGGCGGGGCGGACATGCCCGTCATCATCTCGCTCTTGAACGCGCTCACCGGCCTGGCCGTCGCCATCTCGGGCTTCGTGCTCAGCAGCGCCGTCCTGATCGTCGCCGGCGCCCTGGTCGGCGCCTCCGGCTTCATCCTCACGCAGCTGATGGCCAAGGCCATGCACCGCTCCATCGGCAACGTGCTCTTCGCCGGCTTCGGCGGCGGATCGCAGGGCGCCGCGGCGGGCAGTGCGGCCGAGGGCACCGTCCACCCCACCCAGGCGGACGAGGTCGCCATGATGCTCGCTTACGCCCAGCTGGTCGTCATCGTCCCCGGCTCCGGCCTGGCCGTGGCCCGCGCCCAGCAGGAGGTCCGCGAGCTGATGGACCTGCTGGTGGCGCGCGGGGTCGATGTCCGCTTCGCCATCCACCCGGTGGCCGGCCGCATGCCGGGGCACATGAACGTGATCCTGGCCGAGGCCAACGTCCCGTACGACCGGCTCTACGAGATGGAGCGCATCAACAGCGACTTCCCGCGGGCGGACGTGGCGCTGGTCATCGGCGCCAACGACGTGACGAACCCGGCCGCGCGCAACGACCCCGGGAGCCCGATCTACGGGATGCCGATCCTGGACGTGGACAAGGCGCACACCGTCGTGGTCTGCAAGCGCAGCATGGCGTCGGGCTTCGCCGGCGTCGACAACCCGCTCTTCACCATGGACAAGACCCTGATGCTCTTCGGCGACGCCCGCGCAACGGTCCTGGCCCTGATCGGCCAGCTGAAGGAGATGGCGGCGTAGGGGCGGCGCAAGCCGCCCCTTATCCCGTCGGGTCCTCCTCCTCGTAGCGGTCGGCATAGAAGCGCAGCTTCTCCGGGTCGACGGTCACGCCGAGGCCCGGCGCCGCCGCCGGGACGTCGAACCCGCCGGCCCGCACGGGCAGCGGGCCCTCGGCCACGATGTCGTCGGCCAGCATCTCATGCATGCTGTCGATCGCGTAGCCGATCTCCGGCGTGGCGGCCGCCACGTGCAGGTGGCAGGCCGTCGAGAGCCCCGCCTCGCCGCCGCTGTGCATGCTCATGCCGAGGCCGAACGCGCCGCAGATGGCCGCGAGCCGGCGCGTGGGCGCCACCCCGCCCCACTTGTGCACGTCGGCGTGGATGACGTCCACCGCCCGCAGCCGGACGGCGGGGGCGACCTCCTCCAGGCGCACCACGCACATGTTGGTGCAGAGCGGGATGCGGACCTGGCGGCGGACCTCGGCCATCCCCTCCAGGCCGGCGCAGGGGTCCTCCAGCCACTCCATGCCCGCCGTCTCGAGCCGCCGGCCCGCGCGGATGCTGTCGGGCACGCTCCAGGCGGCGTTGGGGTCGACGCGGAGGGCGATGCCGCCGCCCACCGCCGCGCGCACGCCCTCGCAGAGGGCCGCGTCGGCGTCGGCGTCATGCGACCCCTTGACCTTCAGGGTGCGGTAGCCGCCCTCGGCCAGCACCTCGCGCGCCGCCGCGCCGAGGGCCTGCGGCGTGTCGCCCAGGGCCCGCGTGAGCAGGCCCGTGATGGGGATGTGCTGGCGGCGGGCGCCGCCGAGCCACTGCGCCAGCGGGATGCCCCGGGCGCGGCCGATGGCGTCCAGGCAGGCCATCTCGATGCCCGCCAGCGCGGCGTAGCCGATGTATCCGAAGAAGAAGGGCACCATGCGCAGGTCGGTCTGCAGCGACTCGATGGCGAAGAGGTCGCGACCGAGCAGGCGGGGCGCCAGCTGCGCGATCACGCGCGCGGTGGCCGCGCCGCGGAAGGTCTCCCCGTGGCCGACCGCGCCATCGTCCGTCGTGATGCGGACCACCGTGCGCGCCGTGCTGGCCCGGCTGCCGTGCGAGCTGACGAAGGTGCCCTTCAGCGGCAGCAGGATCGGCCAGGCCTCGATCTTGGCGATGCGCATTTCGACGCTTCCCCTCTTCCAGGCTTCTCCGGCAGGCTTCTCCGGCAGGCTTCTCCGGCGAGCCACGGGGCACCTGAGGGCGTTTGTGACGGGCGGCGCGCGCGCGCCGCCCCACAAAGCCTGCGCTTGGGCGCTTCACCACCAAAAGCCGGCCCCATGCGGCAAGAAGGCCGGGCGCAGGATGGCGGCCGTCGCCCTGACGCGCTCCGGGTCGACGTCGTGGCGCCTGGCCGTATGATTGCGCGCTGTGGCGAGGCCCGACCTCTGGGCGACCAGGTATGAGATGGCCGCCGCGGTCAGGTTCGCCGGGGAGCCACCCTCCGCCTCCGCACGCCGCCACCAGACGGTGAGGCAGCGCACCACGAACGGCAGCCCCTCGGCGCCGATATCGGCCTCCCACAGCCGCTGGGCCACTTCGTCCAGGGCGATCGCGGGCGGCGGGGGCGCGCAAAGCCGGCGCACCGCGTCGGGGGGAACCTCGTCGCGGGCGTTGGCGATCATGGAGCACCATGCCGGCGGGGCGATCTCGACGACCAGCGGCCGCTCGCCGTCCAGGGTCCAGTCGATGCGGAACGGGTAGGTCCGTCGCGGCCCGATGCGCACCTCGCCGTCGGAGGTGATGCGCACCTGGCTCCGGTGGCGGGGGTCGAGCCGGGTGTGCCACTGCGCCTGCACGTCGTGGTGGCGATATGGCCCGGCGGGGATTCCGACCGCGAGGCGGACGCCGGTGCCGCCATAGAGCCGCTGCAGCGTGGCGGCCGGCGAGCCCGGACGGAGGCGCTCCGCGCGAATGGGCGCGGCCTGTGGGGCCAGGACGGCTTGCCAGATGTCGCCGATCAGCTGACGTCCGATGCGTACCGCGCGATCCGCGATCTCCGGGGAGCCGCCGAAGGCCTCGAACATGCTGTAGGGGCGGGTGGGCTCCTGTGCCGGCGGCGCGGCCCCCTGCTCGAAGAGGCTGAGTGGACCGGGACGGCCGCGCCGGCCGCCCACGGGGGCCGTCTCATGACGGGTGGCGGCGGCCGGCACCTGGTCAGGCGCCGGGTGGCTCGGCGCTTGCGGCGGGTCGGGGATGCCGGCCGCTTGCCCGGCGGGACGTGCTCCACGGGCCGGGATCGCGGAGGCCGCCTTTGGTGCGGGGCGCCCATTCGACACGGTGGCCGCTTTGGACGCGGGGACAGGCTTGGACGCGGCGGCTACCTTGGGCGAGGGAACCGCTTTGGACGCGGGGACTGGCTTGGACGTGGCGGCCGGCTTGGGCGCGGGGACCGTCCGGGGCGCCGCAGCCGCAACCGGCATCGGGGCCGGCTCGCTGGCTGCGGTGGGCGCAGGGGGTGGCGAAAGCTGCGGCGCCACACATCGCGCGCAGCCAAGGCCGTCCCGGGTCGCGATCAGCGCGTCGCCGGCGCCGCAGCGGGGGCAGGCAGTCGGCG
>DAHVAF010000345.1 GCA_027314765.1 Clostridia bacterium
GCGCTAGGGGCCGGGGGGCATGCCCCCCGGCCCCTAGCGCCACGTCGACGATGCCCGCGCCGGCTACTGCACGCCCCAGTCCCAGGGCTGCTGCATGCCATAGGCGGTGGGGATGGTGGCCTGGCTGACGCGCGTGTTGTACGCCATCAGGCCGTCGGAGATGTAGAGGAACACGAACGGCGCGTCCTGGTAGATCCGCTGCTGCAGGTCGGTGTACGCGGCCTGGCGCTGGCTCAGCACCGCCGTCGACTGGCCCGCCTGGTAGTCCTTGTCGATCTGCGGGTCGCAGAACTTGCCGAAGTTGAGCGAGCCCTTGCACGAGAAGAAGATCGAGCTGCTCGAGGGATCGACGCCGAAGCCGGAGCCGATCAGGGCGAAGTCATAGTTGCCCTTGCCCACCTGCGCCAGCATCGTCGCGAAGTCGAACTGCTGGATGGTGACCTTCAGCCCGATGGCCTCCAGGTTCTGCTGAATCAGCGGAGCCGACTCCATGCGCGTCTGGTTGCCCGTCGGCACAAGCAGCGTCAGCGGCTGGCTGAACGGGAAGTGCGCCGCCTGCAGCATCTGCTTGGCCTTGGTCGGATCATACGGCCACGGCTTGATGCTCTTGTCGTAGAAGTTCGTGTAGAGCGGGTTGACCGGGCCGATCGGCACGCTGCCCAGGCCCTTCAGCAGCGAGGTCACCATGGACTGGCGGTCGATGGCCATCGTGATGGCCTGCCGGACCGCCGGGCTGGACAGGTACGGCTTGCCGGCGTTGATGTCCATGAACTGGATCGTCGTGCCAGCCACCGGATCCTGCTTGACGTTCTTCAGCTTGGCGACGCTGGGCCAGTCCTGAAGCGGCACATCGGCGATGCCGGGCGCGTACGTCGCGTCGACCTCGCCGTCCCCCAGCTCGGCCAGCATGCTGGTCGCCGGCACGATCTTCACGAACAGCTGGTCAAGCTTCGGGACGCCCTGCCAGTAGCCGGGGTTCGGCTTGAACTGCACATACTGCGAGTTCACATACTTGACGAACTCGTACGGTCCGTCGCTCACGGTCGGGTTCTGGAAGAACGGCGCCTTGGCGATGCCTGCCGCCGGCACGCTCTTCAGGATGTGCTCCGGGTAGATCTGGATGTTCGAGCCGATCGTATAGAGCAGCAGGTTCGGATCCGTCGGGCTCTTGGTCGTCAGCTGGATGGTGTTGGGGTCGACGACCTTGACGCCCGCCAGCGGCTGGCTCGGGTTGAGGTTCTGACCCTGGCTGTTCGTCCCGACCAGCACGCTCATGAAGTTGCCGTACGTCGCCGGCACCTTCGGATTGGCAATCGTGTCCAGCGTCCACTGCACGTCGCTGGCGGTCACCGGCTGGCCGTCCGTCCACTTGGCCTTGGGGTTCAGGTGGAACGTGAACGTCTTGTTGTCGGACGACACATCCCAACTGCTGGCGAGCTCGGCGTGAAACTTCTGGTCCACACTCTGCCAGACCAGCGTGTCGAACATCAGACCCGCCATGTCGGTGTCGTAGCTGCTGCTGGACGTGATGCCGTTGAAGCCCGCCGGGGCCGACCACATGGCGACGTTGAGGGTCACGGTCTTGCTGCCGCCCGACGCCGACGACGAGGCCGACGACGAGCTGGCCGTGCTGGCCGCCGGCGTGGCGGATCCGCCACAAGCCGACAACAGCAGTCCGGCCGCCAGAATCGGGACGATCGCGCGCTTTGCCTGCAAACTCTGTCCTCCCGGAACCGCGCGATTCGTCGTCCAGACGACAAAACCCTTCAAAATGGCCAAGCGGCCGCTAATGCGCGATATGCGGCAGGCGTGTCGAGATCGGGCGGCGGATCCTGGTCGAAGGCGACACGCGCCACCCGCCCCGGCTCGCGCGCCACCACCGCCTTGCCGCCGACGTCGCCCGTCAGGCCAAAGAGCTCGCCGAAGACCGGCCGCCGGAAGAGCACCGGGTTACCGGGCTGGCCGCGGTAGACGGGCACGACCATGACCGCCTGCGGCTCCAGCAGGCGCCGGTAGGTCTCCGCTGAGATGCTCGGCTGATCGCCGAGGACGACAAAGCACGCCTCGACGGCCGGGCTCAGGGCCAGCAGCCCAACCTGAATGGACGTGGCCATGCCTTCCCGAGCGCGGGCGTTGTGGGCGAGGCGCACTCGCGCCTCGCCGATCACGGCCACCAAGTCCGGCGTGTCGGGCCCGGTGACGACCACGACGTCGTCGATCCCCGCCTCCAGCACGTGCTCCAGCGTCCAGGCCAGCACGGGGCGGCCGCCCAGGGGCAGCATCAGCTTGCTGCGCCCCATGCGGCTGCTGCGCCCGGCCGCCAGCACGATCGCGCCGGTCACCGCGGCAGCGCCTGCGCCGTGGCGTGGATGGGCCCGCTCGCGTCCTTCAGGTGCCCACCGTGGCGCCCGTGCAGCACCGCCAGCGCCTCGGCGACGATGCTGAGGGCGATCTCCTCGGGGTTGGCCGCCCCGATGTCGAGCCCCACGGGCCCGTGCAGCGCGGCCGGCGCCGTGAGGCTCTCGCGCCGCAGCAGGCGCTCGGTGCGGGCGGCGGGCCCGAGGGCCCCGAGGTACCGGACGCCCCGGCCGGCCAGGTAGCGGAGGATGTGCTCATCGCTCTGAAAGTTGTGGGTCATGATCAGCGCCGCGTGCATCGGCACCCCGATGAGGCCCGCCTCGTGGTCCTCCGGCCGCACGGGCAGCAGGCGCTCGGCCCCGGGCAGGCGCTCGGCCGTCAGCAGCGCCCGCCGGTGGTCGACGACGAACACCCGCAGGCCCACCCGGGCCGCCGCCGCCACGACCGGCGGCACATCGGCGCCGGCGCCGAAGATCACCAAGCTGGCCGGGGCGCGGCAGTGGTCGAAGAAGACGCGGACCCGCCCGCGCCCCGGGAGCTCCAGCCAGTCGTCGTGGGAGGGCAGCGCCTCGCCGGCCGCGGCCAGCGCCACGGCGTCGAGATGGGCATCGCCGAGGCCGCCGATGGCCTCACCGTCCGCGCGGATGGCGATCTGCGCGCCCGCCGCGGGCACGTCCGCGCCCTCGGACTCCATCACGGTGGCGACGAGCGCATCGTGGCCGTCCAGCTGCCAGCGGGCGGCCGCCGCATACGGCAGCGGCCCCGGCAGCAGGCTCTGCACCAGCACGTCGACGACGCCGTTGCAGCCGAGGCCGAGGCCCCAGAGGTCGTCGCCGTCGGCGCGGAGATCGTAGCGCAGAAGCTGCGGCGGGCCGCCGTGCAGCAGGTCGCGGGCGTGGGCGGTCACATCGTCCTCCAGACAGCCGCCGCTCAGCAGGCCCACCGTGTGCGGCGCATCGGCCGGCCCCGGCAGGATCAGCATCTGGGCGCCCTCGCGCCGGTACGCCGAGCCGTCGACGTGAGCCACGGTGGCCAGAGCCCCCGGATCGGCGCCGACATCCGCCAGCGCGCGGAGCACCGCCTGCTCGCCGGCCATCAGGAGGCGCCCCCCTCCGCCACCTTCTGCATGGCCTTGAAGAAGTCGCCGGCCAGCATCCGCCCGACGCCGCCCAGCATGCGCTGGCCGACCGCGGCGATCATGCCGCCGACCTGCACGTCGAACTTGTAGGCCACGGCCGTCTGCTCGCCCTGCGGGCTGAGGTCGACGTCGCCCTCCATGTTGACGAAGCCCGGCCCGCCCTGGCCGGAGATCTTGAGGCGGTAGTGGCCCGGCGCCCGCTCGTCGCTGACGGTCACCTCGGCCGTGTAGCTGCCCTTGACGGCCGCGATGCCGAGCTTCAGCATCGCGTGGTAGCTGCCGGGACCCGTCTCCTCCAGGCTCTCGCAGCCGGGGATCGCCTGGGCGAGCGCGTCGCGGTCGCGCAGCACCTGCCAGACACGCTCCGTCGGCGCCGAATACGTCACCTGGCCCTCGACCTGCATGTCCACCGCCCCCTGCCAGGGCCAACGGACTTGGCCCGCTTACAATCTACGCCATCCCACAAGCGAAGGTGGGCGGGCGGCGCGCCAGCTGATCGAGCGGGAGCGCCGCCGGTGGCAGGTGTCTCCCGGGCCGGCCGCACGGCCGGCCCGGCACAAATCAGCGGCTCTGGCCGAGCCTGCCCCAGATGTTCGCCGCGTAGCGTACGCCCTGCTCGAAGTGGGACAGCGTCATGAACTCGTTCGGCGCGTGGCCGTGCCAGTCCGGCGGGCCGACGCCGGTGCTCACGCCGGCCGCGTGCAGCCGCTCGCCCAGCCAGCAGCCCTGGCGGCCCGAGGCGTCCGAGCGCGGCGTGATCGAGGGCTCCACGCCGTACGTCTCGCGGGCCGAGTCCAGCACGGCCTGCACGATCGGGGAACCGGCCGGGGCGCGGGAGGGCTCGATGAACGAGGAACTGGCGATGCGCACGTCCGGGAAGCCCTGGGCGTCGAGGTGGGCGCGCAGCTTGCGCAGCAGGTCCTGCGGGTCCTGGCGGTAGACGAGGCGGAAGTCGAGGCGGGCGACGGCGCGGCGCGGCAGCACGGTCTTCGTGCCCTCGCCGACCCAGCCGGTGCCGAAGCCGTTGACGTTGCAGGTCGGCTGGAAGAGCAGCCGCTCCAGGGCCGCGGGGCCGGAGACGCCGAGCAGGAACTCGTCCACGCCCAGGGCCTTCTTCTGCGCGGCGTCGTCCCAGCCGGCCTCGGCCAGCATGGCGCGCTCGGCGGCGTCGGGCGGGAGCGCGTCGTCGTAGAAGCCGGGGATGGTGATGCGCTCATTGGGGCCCTTGAGGGTGGCGAGGGCCCAGATCAGGCGCCAGGCGGGGGCCCTGACGAGCCGCGCCCGGGCCGAGTGCAGGTCGTGGGTCGAGCCCTCCGCCACCAGCTCCACGAAGAGCAGGCCGCTGCTGCCGAGGGTGACGGACGGGCGGTTGGAGGCGTTGAAGCCCCCGTCGAACGAGAGGGCGAAATCGCAGCGCAGGTCGTCGGCGCGGCGCTGCACAAAGGCGGGCAGGCTGGGGCTGGCGCGCTCCTCCTCGCCGTCGAAGATCAGCTTGAGGTTGACGGGCAGGCCGCCCGTCGCGCGGCGCCAGGCGTCGGCGGCGGCGAGGTGGCAGATCAGGTTGCCCTTGGCGTCGGTGGCGCCGCGGCCCACGATCCGCCCGTCGACGATCTCGGCGGCGAAGGGCGGGTGCGACCACTCGCCCACCGGGTCCTCGGGCTGCACGTCAAAGTGGTTGTAGATGAGGAGGGTCGGCGCGGCGGCCGCGGCGGCACCGGGCCCGGCGGGCGCCCGGCCCAGGACCGCGGGCAGCCCGTCGGTCTCCGCCACCTCGCCCTGGATGCCGGCCTCCGCCATCAGGCGGACCAGAAGCTGCGCGCACTCGCGCACGCCCCGGTTCTGGGACGACACGCTGGGCTGGCGAATCGCCGTGCGGAGCCACTCGACGTACACGGGCATGCGCTCGTGGATGGCCGCGTGCACCGCCGCGGGCGCGCCCTGGACCGCGGGCGGGCTGGCGGGGCGCGGCGCCTGCGGGGGCGCGATGACGTCGCGGGCGGCGTGCATCTCGGGCTGGTCCGGCATGGTGGTGCGGACCTCCTTCAACCGTTGGAGTGAGGGGCAGGTCGGACTTCCCCCGCCGAGGGACCGAGTCCTGCCGGGGCGGGGGCCGCCGCGCTGGGGCCAGGAGCCCCGCGCGCGACGGCGAAGGCGGAGGCCCAAGAGGGGGAGGCGCGCCCATGGGACATGTGACGTCGGCGGCCGCCATCGGGGCGGACGGCGTGCTGACGGAGGGCTTTGCCACGGCGGAGGCCGCCGCGGCGCACGGCCAGGTCGAGCTGCGCTACGCCTACGGCCCAGGCCTGCTGCCCGGCGGCGAGGGCCCGCTGGCGCTCTGGCGGTATCTCGACCTGCTGCCGCTGGCCCCGGGTCCCGTGCGCTACCCGCTCGCCGTCGGCGGAACCCCGCTGCTGGCGCCGCCCGCGCTCCGCCGGGAGCTCGGCCTGCCGGACCTCTGGCTGAAGGACGAGACCCGCGGCCCGAGCGGCTCCAACAAGGACCGCGCCACGGCGGTGGTGCTGGAGATGGCCCTGCGGGCGGGGGCCGGCACGGTGACGTGCGCGTCGACCGGCAACGTCGCCGTGTCCCTGGCGGTCGGCGCCGCGGCATCCGGGCTCCGGGCCGTCGTATTTGTGCCGGCGGCCGTCGCCGCCGGCAAATTGGTTCCGATGCTGGCGGCCGGGGCTGAGGTCGTCAAGGTCGCGGCCGGGTATCCGACCGCGTTCCGCCTGTCGCGGCAGGCCGCCGCCGCCTTCGGCTGGGTGGACCGGAACACCGGCGTCAACGCGGCGACCGTCGAGGCCAAGAAGACTGTGGCCTTTGAGATCTGGGAGCAGCTCGGAGGGCGGATGCCCGATGCCGTCGTCGCGCCCGTCGGCGACGGCGTCACCCTGTACGCCCTGGGCAAGGGCTTCCGCGAGCTGGCCGCCTGCGGGGCGGCGGGCCGCCTGCCGCGGGTGATCGGTGTCCAGGCGGCCGGATGCCAGCCGGTGGTCCAGGCCTGGCGGGAGGGCGTGCCGGTGGGCGCTGTCGCGGGGCAGACCCTGGCGGACGGCATCGCCGTGGGCGCGCCGGTCAGCGGGGGCGCCGCGCTGCACGAGATCCGCGCCAGCGGCGGGGCGTGCGTGGCCGTGGCCGATGCGCAGCTTCTCGACGCGATCGCGCTGCTGGCGCGGCGGGCAGGCGTGCTCGCCGAGCCGGCGGGCGCCGCCGCCATGGCCGGCGTGGCGCAGGCCCGGGCCGAGGGCCTGCTGACCGCGGCGGAGACGGTCGTCGCCCTGGTCACCGGGACCGGCCTGAAGACGCCGCAGTACCTACCCGCACAGGGCAGCGTCGTCGAGATCGAGGGCCGGCTGGAGGAGCTGCCCGCCTGACCCTGGCGCCCGCGGCCCTGATCGCGGACATCGCGGGATGGCTCGAGGAGTTCCCCCGCCTGACCCCGGTGCCCGCGGCCCTGATCGCAGACATCGCGGGATGGCTCGAGGAGTTCCCCGCCTGACCCCGGCGGCCGCGGCCCCGATCCCGGCTGCCACTACCAGCCGCGGCCGGGCTCCGGAAGGGGGAACAGCCCGCTGGGGTCGGGCTGGCACCGGGGGCAGAAGTCCGTTTCCAGGTAGCCGAGGTGGCGGCGCACGATCCGCGCGCCGCAGCGCGGGCAGGGCTCGCCGGCCTGGCCGCGGACCTTCATGTGCGAGCGGATCTTGGTTCCGAGGTCGGGTGGCAGCTCGGCCTCCACCAACCGCTCCGCCTCCGCGAGCACGTCGCGGACCGCTGCATGGAGGGCGTCCCACTCCGCCTTTCCGAGGTCGCGGACGGGACGCTTCGGATGGAGGCGTGCCGCCCACAGAATCTCATCGGCGTAAGCGTTGCCGATGCCGGCCACGAAGGTGGGATCCAGGAGCAGGTTGCGGACCTCGCAGCGCCGGGTGCGCCCGCGCCGCGCGAAGTCGGCCGCGCTCAGGCCCTCCAGATCCGCGTTCGGCCCCTGCCCCGCGTAGCCGGCGACGGCCGCGTCGCGGGACACGCCGGCCGGCACGTAGTAGACCTTGCCCATGCGCTTGGGGTCGGCGTAGTCGAGGACCACATCCCCCTCCAGCCCGAGCCGGATGCAGGCGTCCCGGCGCGGCGCC
The DNA here is from genome assembly GCA_027314765.1 of Clostridia bacterium. Taxonomy (GTDB): domain Bacteria; phylum Bacillota; class Sulfobacillia; order RBS10-35; family JAJYVM01; genus JAJYVM01. The sequence continues at coordinate 7,627 of DAHVAF010000345.1, forward strand.
AGCGAAAACACGCCGGTCAGCATGGGGTTGGTGACGAGTTCGGCGCCGTCGTCAAAGGTGAAGCCGAGGAACTTCCCGCGCAGGTCGACGCCGGCCAGCACCCGTCCGGCCAGCAGGCGCTCGAGCGGCCCGGCCACCGGCAGGCGCAGCACCAGCGGCTGCCGCTCCTCGGCGTGGACGACACGGCGCCCACCCACGGCGGCCTCCAGGCGGCGGCGGACGACGCTGAGGTCGGGCCACTCCGGCAAGCGCGCACCCCGTCCCGAGTGTAGCGCGCCTGGCCCGCCGCCTCACACGCGCCGCCGCCGGAACTGCGCCAGCATGAGCAGGGCGACCAGGATCAGCACCCCGGCGGCGCCCAGCATGACCGTGGTCCGGCGGTACCAGGGCAGGGGTGGCGCCACGGGCCGCACCTTGTTCTGGGGTCCGGGCTGCGGCGTGACCTGCATGGCCGGCGCCGCGGACGCACCGGCGGCGTCCACGCGCCAGACCGCGCCGGTCAGGGGCAGGGGCACGTTGACGAAGGTGTCGCCGACATCGGCGATGTAGAGCTCGCGTCCGTTCGGCGCGAACGCGATGCCGGCCGGACGCCGGGGACCGCCGCCTGAGGACACGAGAAAGGAGCGCACGGCGCCGGTTGCCGGGTCGATCACGTCCACCCCGTTGGCGACCGCCACGTAGAGTGTGCCGCTGGGCCCAAACGGGCCGGCGGGGGCGACCGCGATCCCCGCCGCTTCGTCGGCCGGCGGCAGGGTCGCCACCATCTGGGGCGGGCCGGACGCAGGCAGCCGGAGGACGGCATCCCCGCCGGACCGGTCGGCGACCACATAGACTCCGGCTCCACGGGGGGCGGCGGCCACCCCCGTCGGCGTCCCAAGCCCGGACGCGGCGACCATCGGCGGCCCCCCCGACCAGGGCAGCGTCGCCACGTGCCCCGTGCCCGTGACGCCGACGTAGAGGATGCCGCCGGCCGTGGCCGCGAGGCCCGTCAGCGGCCCGCGCAGGCCGACCGCCAGCGGCGTGCGGGCGCCGCCCCGCTCCGGCAGCTGGAGGATCGCGTTGTCGGCCGCCACGTCGATCAGGCCGTTATGGACGACGAGGCCGCCGATCGGCAGCGGAAAGCCCCCGGCGGCCACAGGCACGCTGGCGCCGCCCGCGCCGAGGCGCAGGATGGACCCGCTGCCCCCCTCCTCCGCGACGAACGCGGTCCCCGCCGAATCGAAGGCGACGGCCACAGGCCCGTCCTGCCCCCCGAGCACGCGCTGCAGGCTGAAGCCCGCCGGCAGCCGCACGAGCGTGGCGTCCGTGGACTTCGGCGCGGACGACCTGGCACCCGTGCCCGGCTCCGGCGTGGGAGTCGCCCCTCCAGCGCTGGTGCCGGCGGAGGACATCTGACCAGCGCTTCCCGCGCTCGGACCGGCGGAGAAGCCCGGGCCGCCCGCGGTGGTCGCGAGGCCCGAGGTGCTGGTCGCAGCGGCGGAAGACGGCTGATTCTCTCCGCCTGCCGCGGAGCTCGCGGCGGTCGTCGTGCCGGCGGAGGGCGGCTGGCCGCTCACGCTTGGCGCGGGGCTCGCGGTGCTTGTCGTCGCGGTGGCCGTGCCATCCGTGCCCGGCGCGCCCGGCGGTGTCCGGCTCCCCGACGCGGCGGCAGCTCCGTCCGTGCCCCGCCCGCCCGTGGGTGTCTGGCTCCCAGACGCGGTAGCCGTGGCTCCCTGCCCCGGTCCGCCCGTGGGTGTCTGCCCGCCCGATGCGCCAGCCGTCCCGTCCGCGCCCGACGCGCTGGCCGGCGCCGCCTGCCCGCCAGCCCCAGCCCTTCCGGCAAAGGCAGAGGAAGCGCCGGCGGCGCCCCCCGCCCCGCCCGACGCGAGCGGGTCCACCGCCGCGCTGACCGCCCCTCCCCCATGCCAGCCGGCGGCCCCGCCGGCCACCCCCGCGGCCGCCCACACCCACGCGCCCCCAGCGGCCGGCGCCGCGGCCACCCCAGCCGCCCCGGCCACCACCGCGCCGGCGACGACCGCGACGAGCGCCGCCGCCCACACGCCGCGCCGCCCACTTCTCGTCTGCCTCGGCCGGAGTGGCCTCCGCCGGATCTGCCCCCGCCGGATCTGCCTCCGCCATTCAGGCACCGCTGACGCCCGCCCTCCCGCGGGCTAGCCTTCGCGCCCGCGGCCGGGTGCATACGGCCATCCATCCCAGGCAAGCCTAGCCGCGGCAACCAAGCGCCGCCCCCGACGCCCGCGCCCGGGCCGGCGCCGGCCGGCGGTCCGACCCGCGCGAGAGGGGGTGCGACCGCATGCCGCTTACCACCAAGGAGCTGGGCTTCATCGAGGACGCCATCAAGGTGGAGACCCTGTGCGCCAAGAAGCTGGAGGTCTTCCGCCGCGAGGTGCACGAGCCCGAGCTCGAGCGCCTCGTCGAGGACTGCCTGGAGAGCTGCCACCGCAACGTCGACATGCTGCTCCGCGAGATGCGCTAGGCGCGCCACCCGCGCGGCGGGCCGCGCCTCAGCGCCGGCTGCCCGCGCGTCCGGCCCCGCGTCCCTGGCCTCGCGCCGGCCCCCGCCCCATTCGATCTGGAGGAGGCTCGCCCATGCGCGGCATCACCGAGCGCGACGTCGCCTACGACATGCTCTTCGGCAGCAAGACCGCGTCCAAGCTGTACTGCGAGGCGTCGCTCGAGTCGGCGCACCAGAACGTCTACCACCTGTTCCGCGAGCTCGAGCACCACACCCACGAGAGCCAGCACCGCATCTGGGAGTACCTGCACCGCCGCAACGAGTACCGGGTCGAGGAGGCCCACCCGCGCGACATCGAGGAGGTCCGCCAGCGCATGGAGCGCCTGGCCCAGGACCACTTCAGCAGCGTGAGCACGGGCGAGTACGGCCGCTTCCCCAACTCCGCGGTCGGCAGCGGCACGCCCTCCTGGTCCTCCGGCGGCACGTACGGCACGACCGGCACCGGCTACGGCACCCCCGGCACCGGGTACAGCACGACCGGCACGACCTACGGCGGCGGCACGACCGGCTACGACTGGGGCCGCGAGCCCCGGACGGAGTGGAACCGCGGCGGCGAGCCCGGCAGAAACCTCACCGACTGGGCGCGCGAGACCTCCCGCCGGTAGCCCGGCAATCCCCGGACCGCCGACCCGAAGCGCGTGTAGGAAGCGGCGGCGCATTGCGCCGCCGCGCCCAAACGCTTCCGATGCGGCGTCTGGGGCTTGCCCACCACGGCACGCGCCGGGCGCAGTCCTCGCCACGCATGAACTCCACGCCAGGCTTGGCCGCCTCGGCGCTCGTCGCTCGGCTTGCTCCATCCAGGCGCCTCGCGACCCAGCCTCGCCTCCGCCGCTCACACGGCTCCGGCTCGCGTCCCCCCGACCGACCCGACGAAGCGGCGCGGCAGGTGATGGAGTGGACGAAGCCGTTCTCGGAGAGCAGGCGCAGGGTCGCCGGGCCGTTGCGCCACGCAAGCCTGCCGCCATCCTTGGCTCCGGCCCACGCGGGCGAGCGGTGGCCCCCGGGGCGGCGGCCGGACGCGCGCTCGATGGAAGCGCTGCCCCGCAGGAGCGATTCACGCTCCTCCTCCTCCGCCATCTCGTGGGGCGGCACGTGGGGGTAGCCGTGGTGGCCGGTCTCGTGGCCGCCGGAGACGATGGCTCGCACCGCGTCCGGGTGGTGGTCGACCGCCCAGCCCGGGCTGAAGAACGTGGCCGGCAGGCCGAAGCTCTTGAGCAGGTTCAGGTTGCGGATGCGGAAAACGCCCGCCCTGGCGCCGTAGGCACGCTGCGAGGTGGCGCCGGGGCGGGGCTCTCCGTCCGGTCCGGCCGGCGCCGGCGGCCCGTCGGCA
>DAHVAF010000350.1 GCA_027314765.1 Clostridia bacterium
GGGTGGTGGCGACCGAGAGCCGCGCGGCGGCGGCGTACGTGGTGGCGGGGCTGTGCGCCGAGGGCACCACGCGCATCGCCGGCACCGAGCACCTGGAGCGCGTCTACAGCAACCTCGCCAGCAAGCTCAGAAGCCTCGGCGTCGACATCGAGGAGGTTCCGAGCGAAGAGGCGGCAGACACCGCCGCGCCAGAACCCCTGCGCCGTGTCGCGTCCACGGTCTCCGGCGCCCGCGCGGCAACCCTGCCCGCAAGCTCGGACCATAACATCGCGGCGGCGGTCGACCGCCCGAACGGCACGGCACCGCTCCCGCTGGCCGCCGGCGAGCCTGGATTCGCCCGCAGCGGCCGTGCCTCACTGCCGACTGAGGCAGACCTCGCCCGCATCGTCAACCCCGCCATACCCATGAATGCCCAGCCTCCCGCATCCGGAGCCCTCGGCTCCCATGGCCAGGACGGCTGAGCGTTGTGGTACCGGACAGCGCAGTGATAGCATCGAGGCGCGGCTGACGCCGCGCCTCCTTTTATTCGTGCCGGGGTGACGGAACGGTATACGTGGCGGTCTCAAAAACCGCTGGCCGCAAGGCCTTGCGGGTTCGAATCCCGCCCCCGGCACCACTGTCCAGAAGGGCTTTGGCCTCGGCCACTCGCGGCGTAGACCTGCGCTTGCAAACGTACTGCTAACCTTCGGGCGACGCAGTCGATGTCGCGAGTAGGTATGCCGATTACAACCTGCCGTCGCCGGTGGGCATTGCCAAGCCTGACCTGCTCGCGCCGGGTGGTGTGCAGGAGAGTGGCGTTCTTGCTGGCGAGGGAACGTCCTACGCGGCGCCGATTGTGACCGCTGCCATCGCCGTTATCGGTGCCGACATCGGAGCTATCAGAGAGCGGCAGACGCGTTGCGGCGGACCGCCAGGCCGGTTACGGCCAAGGCTGCGCTGCCACCAACGTGCGGATTGATAAGCGTCGCCGAAGCTTGGAGGGATAGCCACGATGGCTCGGCTACTGGTGCAGCTGGCGGACCACAACATTGACGAGCTGCGAGGTCTTCGGCGAGACACTCCCCCACGCTCATCTTGGCCGGCTCGACATAGCTGCTAGTGTCCAACTGGCTGAGCAACTCAGTCAGCTTGGTCTCGGCTGCATTCTTCGTGCCGTGCACCGTCACGCACCGCTGCCGGCGCTTCCCGTCCGGGCCGCGGCCGGTGTCGATCTCGACCGCCCACGTCTTGCCGTCTGATCCCCGCGCCCTGATGTGCCCGCGCATCCCCCACACCCCCTCGAATCCGTTTGCAACGCGTTAGCAGCCGCCATGGAGCCCTTGGTACGCGGGCAGTTCAGGACTGCGAGCGGTTTCGGGGACCGTCCGGGGCCGGAACGCGATCGAGATTCGTCAACAGTCGCCGGACCGCGTCCATCGACGACATCACCAGGTTCAACCGCCAGCCGTGGGAGGCCCGCGCCACCCGCTCTTGGGTGGAGCATAGGGAACCGGCGCGGAGCCGCCGGCGTCCTTTACTTTGTAAGGAGCGAGTCGCACTGCGCCTGCGCGCCATCGGCTTTGTCGCGCTGATCCTCCTGTTGGCCGGATGCGGCGACCACCTGTCGCCGGTCACGCCGGCGGCGCCGGCCGCGACCACGGGGACTGCCGCCCCGACGCCAGCGGCCTGCGTGCCCGCCGCCGGCCCTGCCACATCCTCCCCCACCATCCAAATCAGCCCGGCGTCGGGCGGACCGGGCACCGTCATCTGCATCACCGGTTACTTGCCCGGCGGCCCGGACGCGGCTCACGCCAACGAGGTTCAGCGCCATGGCACGGCCTGCTGGGACGGCTGTGGCGGCCTGACCGAGAGCGCCGACGTGTCGTGGTCCGCCGGCCGCGCCGGCTTCTTCGCAACCCGGCTGACGGTGCCGACGACGGCGTGGCTGACGTCGGATGGGCCGAAGCCGCTGGCCGCCGGCGCCTACCGCGTCGGCGTTCAGTGCATCGCGCCCACGGCCAGCGGCTGTGCGACGCAGCCGGCGCAGGCGACGGCGCCGTTCCAGCTGACCGGGTCGGCGTCGCGGCGGTGTGGGCCCGGGCAGCCGTGCGCCACGCTCACGCTCAGCCCGAACGCGGCGATCCCCGGGACGACGGTGCACGTCGGCGGGTGGGCGCCCCTGACCCAGATCATCGGCCAGCCCATGGGCTACACCCTCGTCCTTGACCAGGGCGGCAATCCGCCGATGGTGGGACAGGTCAGCCAGCGCATGGACGGGACCATCCAGGGCAGCTTCCGCGTGCCGGCCGCGGTGAACGGACAGACCGCGCTGGCCGCCGGCCGGTACACCGTCGCCCTGGAGGCGTTCTTCAACGGGGGCGTCGGACAGCCGGTCACCAAGGGCACCCGCGTGGTCGGCAACCGGCTGCTGCTGGCGCCGACCCCGCTCACGATCGCGCCGGCGCCGACCTGGGCATCCTTGGGCCAGATCCACCCGCTCGCCATCCAGCCCAGCGCGGACCTCTTCGGTGGCGCCATCACGGCCGCCGGCAGCACCCTGGCGTACTGCGTGCCAGGCGGGGTGCGCGTGTCGCGCGACGGCGGCAAGACCTGGTCAACCGCGTCCACCGCGGCCGTTGCGGCGGCGGCGGTGAAGGCTGGGTACGCGCTGCAGCAGGGCGCGACCGCCTGCGCGAGCGCCCTGGCCGACCCTGCCCACCCCGGAAGCGTCTTTGCGGCCTTCGCCCTCGTCACCCCGCCGTGCAGGTGCGCCCCGCCGGCCTTCATGGTCGGCATGGCAACCAGCGATGGCGGCCAGACCTGGCAGGTCATCCCCCAGCCGCCGGCCGTCAAGCCCAGCCACGGCGACCTCGGCTTCGGCGGCTTTCAGGCGCAGGGAAGCGGCGTCGCCGCCCTCTTCGGGCTCCGGGGGGGCGGCGCACCCACCGTGGAGGTGAGCACGGACGGGGGGCGGACGTGGACGGCGGGGCAGCTTGCCTGCCCCGCCACCGGACCCTGCGTGCGGTGGGGAGCCGCGCCCTCCCAGATCGCCGCCTGCATGGCGAGCTTCCCGCAGCCGCTGGAGGTCGCGGGTGCGGACGGCGGCTGGTCAGCGGCCACCGAGGTGGACCTCTGCCTGGGCACGAGCCAGGTGGCCACGCTGTCGCGAAGCGAGCTGGCGCTGCTCACCGGGCGGGCGCAGTACCCGCTCGGAGTCTCCCGCGACGGGGGGCGCACGTGGACGGACGTCGCCCTGCCCGCTCCGGCACCCGGCCAGACCGGCTTCGATGCGCTCGAGATGCTGCCCAACGGCGCGCTGCTGGCCGCGTCCCAGCCCCCAAGCCCGACGTGGTCGTTTCTGCCGCCGGGGGCCGCAGCCTGGTGCGCGGTCGGCGGCCTGTCGACCGCGGCCCAGTCCACGTCCCTTACGGCGGCGGACGGGCAGCTTTGGTGGCTGGAAGGGGTGTTCAGCGGCAAGGCGCCAGTCCTGCACAGCCTGCCGCTGAGCGCGCTGACCTGTTCCTAGTCCGTCAGGCGGCCTCAACTGGCCAACGTCGGGTCGCTTCGACCTGCGCCTCCAGCCCCTCGATCGCTTGCGGGCCGCGATCCTGGCCACGAACGCGTCCAGCGCGCCGCCGGCAAAGCCCCGCGCCTCGCAGGCTCGGCGTCCCGCCCGCCGTTGTCGTGGAGCCGCCCTCGGCTCCACGGTCGTGACCGCTCCGGGGGAGGGTCAGAGCTCAGTGCGCACCGCCCAGAGCTCAGGGAAGAAGCGGTGGGCAAGGCGGCCCCGCAGGTACGGCACGCCGGCCGACCCACCCGTGCCGGGTTTCATGCCGATGATGCGCTCGACCGTCAGCACGTGGTGAAACCGCCACTTCTGCTGGCGGTCCTCGATGTCGAGAAGCTTCTCGCCCAGCTCGTAGAGCTCCCAGTGCCGATCCACGTTGCGGTACACGGCAAGCCACGCGGCCGTGACGCTTGGGTCCTCCCGGTGGGGCAGCGATGGCTCGCGGCCGAGCACCGCGGTGTCGATGGCAAAGCCCTGGCCTGCCAGATGGCGCAGCACCACATCGTACAGACTGGGTGCGCGCAGCGCGCCTTCAAGGCGCTGGTGGATGTCCGGGCGGTGGCGGTGCACGGAGAGCGTGGTTGCGTCGCGGGCGCCCAGGGCGAACTCCACGAGACGGTATTGGTACGATTGAAACCCCGATGCCCTGCCCAGCCCCGAGCGAAAGCGCATATAGTCGGCCGGCGTGAGCGTGGACAGCACGTCCCAGGACTGGATCAGCTGCTCCTGCGCACGGCAGACCCGGGCCAGCATCTTGAAGGCGGGCTGCAGCTCGCCGCGTCCGATGGACTCCGTCGCGGCCTCCAGCTCGTGGAGAATCAGCTTCAGCCAGAGCTCGCTCGTCTGATGGATGACGATGAACAGCATCTCGTCATGGCTTTGCGACACCGGCGTCTGGCACTGCAGGATGGTGTCGAGCCTCAGATAATCGCCGTAGGCCATCTGGCCTTCAAAGTCGGTGTGGATCTCCAACGGGTCCCCTCCCTCAAGCGGGCATGCGACGACGGCCGGGCGGCGGGGAGGCCTTCACGGCGTCTGACGACCGCGCCCTGCGATGGGCTGCCCGCGACCGCTCAGGGCTCACGCTGTCCGGATCCTGGCCACGTCCTCCAGGTGCAGCTCCTCGATGGCCTGCTGCCGCATGATGAACTTCTGCACCTTTCCTGTGACGGTCATGGGAAAGGCGTCGACGAACTTCCAGTAGCGCGGGATCTTGAACGTCGCGATCTGGCCTCGGCAGTGGGCGATCATGTCATCCGCCGTCGCGCTCTCCCCCGCCCGCAGCCGCACCCAGGCCATGATCTCCTCGCCGTACTTGGCGTCCGGCACGCCGATGACCTGGACGTCCGCCACCTTGGGGTGGGTGTACAGGAACTCCTCGACCTCGCGCGGGTAGACGTTCTCGCCGCCGCGGATCACCATGTCCTTCAGCCGCCCGACGATGTTCACATACCCGGCGTCGTCCATGGTGGCCAGGTCCCCCGTGTGCATCCAGCGGGCCGCGTCGATGGCCTCGCGGCTCGCCGCCTCGTTGGCCCAATAGCCCAGCATGACGGAGTAGCCGCGCGTGAGCAGCTCGCCGGCGACCCCGCGCGGGACCGTGTGCCCGCTCGCCGGGTCCACGATCTTCACCTCGACGTGCGGGTGGATCTGCCCGACGGTGCCGACCCGCCGCTCGATGGGGTCATCCAGCCGGGTCTGGAAGGAGACGGGGCTCGTCTCCGTCATGCCATAGGCGATCTCGACCTCGCGCATGTGCATGCGCTCGATGACCTGTCGCATGACCTGCACCGGGCAGGGGGAGCCCGCCATCATCCCCGTCCGCAGCGAGCTGAGGTCGAAGCCGTCGAAGTCCGCGTGCTCCAGTTCGGCGATGAACATGGTCGGCACCCCGTAGAGGGCTGTGCAGCGCTCCGCCTCGCACGCCTCGAGGACGGCGCCGGGCTCGAACGCCTCCGACGGGTAGACGATGCAGGCGCCATGCGTGACGCAGCCCAGATTGCCCATGACGCACCCGAAGCAGTGGTAAAGGGGCACCGGCACGCACAGCCGGTCGCGCTCCGTGAAGCCCTGCAGCTCGGCCACGAAGAACCCGTTGTTCAGGATGTTGTGGTGGCTGAGGGTCGCGCCCTTGGGGCTGCCCGTCGTGCCGCTGGTGTACTGGATGTTGACCGGGTCGTCGAAGTCCTGCTCCGCCTGCCGCGCGGCAAGGTCCGCCGGGGACACGGCCTCCGCCTGGGCAAGGACCTGGCCCCAGGTCCAGGCTCCCGGCACAGCCACCTCCCCGAGCACGATCACGTGGTGAAGACTCGGCAGCCTGTGGGAGTCCAGCTGGCCGGGGCTGCAGCGCGCCAGCTCCGGGCAGAGCGACTCCAGCATGGCCAGGTAGCTCGTGGCGCGAAACGATGGCGAGAGCACGAGGGCGGCACAGGTGGACTGGTTGAGCGCGTACTCCAGCTCGTGCAGGCGATAGGCCGGGTTGACATTGACCAGAATGGCGCCGATCTTTGCCGCCGCAAACTGGGTGATGGCCCACTCGGCGCGGTTGGGCGACCATATGCCAACCCTGTCGCCCTTCGCGACGCCGAGGGCCATCAGCCCCCGCGCGCAAAGGTCCACAGCCTCCCGCAGGGACGCCCACGTGTACCGCAGCCCCTGATGCCGCGACACCAGGGCCTCGCGCTCGGGAAAGCGCGCCACGGTGCGGTCGAAGGCCTCGCCGATGGTGAGGCCGAGCAGGGGAACGGCGCTGGCGCCGCTGACATAGCTGGGGGTGGCGGACATCGTCGCGTGCCTCCCTTTTCGGGAGCGTGGTTCGCCAGGCGGTCCGCGAGACCTTCGCCGCCCGCCGGTCTCGGGCCCCCACCCACCAGCGCCACGACGCAAGTGGCCGGCCCCCGCGAGGACATGGCTCACGCAATTCGCCGGTTGGGTGGGTCGCCGGGGGCAGGCCGGCCCCCGCGAGCACGTGGCTCACCCCTCCCCGGACGACCCGGGGTCCGGCTGCCCGACTCTCGGCGATCCTGGTCCGCCACCACGGGCCAGCCGTCCCGGCGGGCCCGGGCCGCCGTCCAGCGCCGCGCCGGTGCCCCGCCCGCCATGGCATGTGCGACTCCAGCCGCGGGGTGTGCAGGTGCGGAGCCGCCCGCGCCGGCGCGGCAACGTCCTCACGGAGCTCCACGCAGCCGTGCGCCCGCGCCTCCGGTCCGAGAGATATCGCGCGGGCGGGCGCCCGCCCGACCCGCAGGTTCGCCCCCTTCCCGCCTGTCGCTGCGGCGTCCGCCCATCGCGGGTACGCGCCGCGCGTGGCCTCGCCACCCATGGCGGAATCGGCCCGTGCCTCGGCTGGCGGATTGAGGGCATGCTGCTGGCGGCCGCGGAGCCGTGGCAGCGGACTCAGCCCGTGCTCAGCCCCCAGGGCTCCGCGCGTGATCGGCCTGCCGCACCACGCCTCCGACCGCGTGCCGGACACCCCTGATCGACAGCATTCGCGCGCCTCCCGATGCACAATGGTTTCGCCTGGGTGGTCCCGCGTCACACGCGCCCGTTCGTCCAGGGCAGGTCGGAGGCGCTCACGCGTGAAGTCGACCTCATCGCGCTTCACATCACCTATGCCGAAAGTGATGGGCAGGTCATCTGCCGCATCATGGACGATGGTCCCGGCTTCGGCGCGGCCATACTGAGGACCGACTGGACGCGCTGGCCGGAGCCGACCCAGCATCTCGGCCTCACGCTGGCGGCCT